>NZ_CP120983.1:6808265-7117732 GCF_030719215.1 Streptomyces sp. Alt3
TCGCCGCCGCGAAACTCTCCATCGAGCACGTCCTGCCGCAGTCGGCGGGCGACGACTGGCTCCAAGTTCTCGCCGAGGACGCCATCGACGGCGAGACCCCACAGGACGTGCACGCCCGACTCCAGCACACCCTGGGCAACCTGACCCTCACCGCTCAGAACTCCGAGCTCTCCAACCACCCCTTCGACCGCAAGCAGGACCTGCTGCACAGCAGCCACCTGGAGATGAACCGCCGCATCGCCGCCACCGACCGCTGGGGTGCCCGCGAGATCGGCGCCCGTGCCGACGAGTTGGCCGAACGGGCGCTCGCGCTCTGGCCGTCCCCGCTGCGCGGGGTGGGCCGAGCCGAGCGGAGCCGCGACTGGCAGCTCGTCCACCAGGTCCTCGCCGCCCTGCCGCACGGCACCTGGACCTCGTACGGCGACCTCGCCGCGTACATCGGCTCCGGCGCCCAGGCGGTGGGCAACCACCTCGCCCAGACCGCAGGCGTCGTGCAGGCCTACCGCGTCCTCAATGCGGAGGGGCGGATCGCCGACGGCTTCCGCTGGGCCGGCCCGCAGCCGGAGGGCGAGGACGTACGGGCGCGACTGAACGCCGACGGCATCCACTTCACCCAGACCGGGGCTGCGGACCCCGCCCAACGACTGACCAGCAGTGACCTGGCACTGCTGCTGGCCGACCCCGACCAGGAGCAGTCTTCGGAGGGCGCGGTGGCGGCGGGGCGCGACGGAGCGGAGCCAGAGGAAGAAACCCGGGCCGAGCGGTTCTTCCGCCAGCTCGCCGCGGACGACACCCCCGAGACCGTGGGCGCGGTGCGTACTCTCCTCGCCCGGTGGGAGGAGCTGGGCGGCTGGGTCGGCTATGGGGCCGGCCAGGTCACCACCAGCGCCTTCCTGATGCTGGGTGCGGCAGGTCTCCCCGGCGCCGGGATCTGGCCGCTGGTGCTCTACCCCGGCGGCGGACGCGGTGGTTCGGCGGAGGTGGTCTTCCAGTACCTCGCCACCCGCGAGCCCTTCACCGACCGCCCGCTGCGTGCGGAGCTCCTCGGCCGCGTCAACGGCTTGGACGGCGTCGACATTCCGGAGGGGAAGCTGGACTTGCGTCCCAACTTCCGGTTGGCCTTGCTGGAGAAGGACGGCAACCGCGACGCGCTGGCCGAGACCCTGACCTGGTTCCGGGACCGCTGGATCGGCAGGGACATGTCCTGAGCTCTGAATCCGGCCCCGGGACTGGTGGGCTCGCATGTTGAGGTGTCGCGTATTCGAGCTGAGATGCGGAGCTCTATCTCTGTGCGTCGACCATTCATGCGGGGCCCTGGACTCGAACCCGCTCCTACGTCGCCAGAGGGAGATCATCTGGCTCCGTATGAAGCGCTACGACGCAAACGGCAAGGTCAGAAGCAGTATGGGCACATTCCGCTGATCGTCCGCGGGGTTGACCTCGACGATGACGGGATGGCCGAGCAGCTCGCTGTTCGCCTGGCCGATTTCGCGTGGCACGCGACCGGGGAACAGGTAGTCGCCACGTTCTTCACCACGTCGTCCGATCCAGTGGCTGCGGTTGCGGCCGCAGCAGTCCGCATCGGACGCGTGCTGCCACAGGCCTCTGTAGAGCGCGTCGACGAGCAGTTCGTCTCGCTTGCCGACATCGCCGCGCGGGCCGGCCTGAGCCATGAAGCTGTGAGCCTGTGGGCAGCAGGGAAGAGGCGTACCCAGGGTGAACCGTTCCCGGCTCCCCGTGCCCAGGTGGGTCAGGGGCGGACTGCCACCAAGATCTGGAGCTGGCCGGAAGTTCTCGTGTGGTTCGAGGCCCACTACTCCCTCGACCTCGAGCCCGACACGGCCTATCTCACGCCGCAGCAAGTGGCACGTCTCAACGCTCTTCTTCAGGAGAGTGGGCAGGGGTGCTGGCGACCTTTGGCAACGGTCAGCGGCACACGCACGCTCTGAATTCCCCTGCAGTCACGGTCTTCACGCTGCGAGGGGAACCTCAGTATGCTCCGCATATGCAAGTAAAGAAAGCAGCGCTGGAGCAGCACATTGCAGTGTTCGGCGAGAGCGGCAGCGGGAAGACCGTCATGCTCTCCTCCTTCTATGGAGCGACGCAGGAGCCTCAGTACCTGCAGAAGAGTCTGTTCCATGTCGTGGCGGACGAAATGGGACAGGGCACTCGGCTGCATCGAAACTACCTTGGCATGAGGGAGTCGGCGCGACTGCCCGCAACCAACCGTTTCTCCGCCACGTCCTATTCTTTCTCGGTCAGGCTGAAGGACGGGTCCGACGCCAAGGCCAATAAGGCCAGGCCTTTCGACGCCCTGCGCCTTGTCTGGCACGATTACCCGGGTGAGTGGTTCGAGGAGGACGTGAGTGGGCCGGAGGAGGCCCAACGCAGAGTCGACACGTTCATGTCCTTGCTGGGCTCTGATGTCGCTCTCCTGCTGGTGGACGGTCAGCGGTTGCTGGACAACGCCGGACAGGAAGAGCGGTACCTGAAGTCGCTGCTGACCAATTTCCGTAACGGACTGCTGTCGATCAAGAGTGATCTACTGAAGGACGGCAAGCCTCTCGTTGAATTTCCGCGTATCTGGATCATGGCACTGTCAAAGTCCGATCTGCTGCCGAACCTGGACGTGTTCAATTTCAGGGATCTCCTCGTGGAGAAGGCCGGCGATGACATAGTCGAATTGCGTGGGGTGATCGCTGGGCTGGTGGAGGCCAGTGACGCGTTGTCCGTGGGTGAGGACTTCGTGCTGCTTTCGTCAGCGAAGTTCGGTGCAGAAAAGATTGAGGTGACCAAGCGCGTCGGCCTGGAGTTGATCCTCCCGCTGGCCGCCATGCTTCCATTCGAGCGCCACGTCCGATGGGCCCAGTTGAAACAAATCCCTGTGAAGGTAGCGGAGAGTCTACTGGGCGGGGCGGGAGCTTTGGCCGCTGCGCTGGTCGGTAGCAAGGTCAAGCTGCCTGGTGCGGTAGGTCTTTTGCGGAACGTCGTCGGCCTCGTGCTCTCGAAGGAAGTCTTGAACGAGGCGGCCAAGGTGGCAGGGGATAAACTCAAAAACATCAACTCCGAAGCGATGGCCAAACAGAACTATCTTACCGCCACGTTGACCCGCTTCCGGATGGACCTGGACAGGGGAGAAGAGGAGCAGGTCTTTCTGAGGAGCGTCAAGTGAGCCTCATCTGGGCCACGCGTGGGCGGACCTGGGGTTTCCGGTTTCTCCGTGACGGGGGATTCGGGGATCCACTCCAGGTCTACGACGACGCCTTCTCGGATGTCGGGGACGAGCCGGAAGTCTGGTGGCGCGTCGCCGAGAAGGGGGCGCTGCGTTTCCCGGATCCCTTGGGACGCAAGGACAGGGCCGGCAGAATCATCCCCCACGAGTTCGTTGTCCTCGGGCCCTTGGCCAATGAGGTGGACTCGGTCGAGTGTGCTCGTCAGCTGGTCTGGCCCCAGGTTGCCGACGTATTCAGCCGCATCTGGGAAATGCCCGAGCCGCCCCCGCCCGGCGAGGGACTTTAGCGACACAATTGCCGCTGCCGCCGGGCGGTGAGTCGCGTCACGCTCGCTGCCTGCGGGCGAGGCGGTAGACGCCGTAGGTGATGCCCAGAATGATGTCCACGGCTACCCAGAGAGCGATGATGAGGCCTATTCCGATCGCGGTGCCGACGTCGCTTCATTCTGACACGTGGTTAGAAGTCATCTCAATTGACTCGGTAGCCTGTTGTCCATGGTGGGGATTGTTGAGCGTCTGGTGCCGGAGGAGTTGTGGGAGCTGTTTCCGCGAGTGGTGCCGGAGGCGCCGTCGCGGCCTCAGGGTGGCGGTCGGCGCCGTCACGGCCACCGTGAGGTGCTGGCCGCGATCGTGTTCGTGGCGACATCGGGATGCACGTGGCAGCAGGTTCCCTCCGCATCGCTCGGTCCGTCGGGGGCTACGGCTCACCGCCGGTTCACCGATTGGACGAAAGCATGAACTGTTTGAGGCCGACCAGGGGTTAGAAGGCTCGTAGCCTCTCGATGTGGTGTCGCTGCTGTTTGTCGTCCTGTTTTATGTGCACACTGACAAGCACTCTACGGCCGTCAGGCTTGTAGTAGATGCGGCCAAGTCGCTCGCTTCCCGCGATGCCCGTTGCCAATTTCGTCACCTCGAACCAGCCACTCATTCCATCAAGGTCCTTTCCAAAAAGGCGCCCAGAGTCGATCTCAGCTAGTGCTCTCATCGTGGACGCCGGCGAGTCGAGGTTGGCGATCACGTCGACTGCATCGAGAACGAACTCGAGGCGGCTGAACGCCTGAGGCAGGAATTCAATGACACCGCCTCGCCGAGGCCGTTGCGCGGTCGCGGCGCGAAGTCGCTCAGTCTCCAGCGCCTCAAGTTCCGACACCCTTCCAAGGAGTGCGTCTACCTGCGCCGCCAAGCCGCCAGCGCGTGCTCCGCTTTCTGTGACTTCCGATTCGGCCGCTCGCACACGCTCCAGCAGCAAGGAGTTCTCGGCAAGAGCTAGTTCTCGAAGCTCCTCGGCGTCAGCGAGGCTCCTTACCAGCTCCGCCGCGTCAGTCAGGCCTCCCAGGCCTTGTCGGAGCACGGAGAGTTGCTCGTGTAGATCTGCATGATGGCGTTCTGCAAGGGCAACGGATTCTCGATATCGATGCTCGCTCGCTTCAACGTTCGCGAGATCGTGACGGAGCTGCGCGAGCTCACGTTCAGCTGCCTCGCCCTTCCGTGTCGCGACGTAAAGCTGGTTGAGCAGTTCCTCGATTCGCGCCTCTGCATCAGCGAGTCGAGCGGTAGTCGGATCCGTGACTGGCACCGTCGGCGCAAGAGACGACGGCGGCGCGATGACAGCCCCGACGAGCGCAAGTGCTTCGGCCTGGCTGCCCTTGAACCGAAGACGCGCGAACCAGTCGTAGAAATTGCCGTCGGCTGCTGGACGATGGCTTACGTCCCAGCGCTGGACGCTGAGATCTGCGCCCTCAAGTGCTGACACCAAACTGCTGGCGACGCGCTCTGGCGCGTTGAAGACGACGTAATGCCCGTACTGATTGGTCTCGAGGTGCCACTCGACGTCGAAACCGCCGGCCTTCTCCAGCGGTTCATCGACAAGGGGAGCGTACGGAACCTCTGCTCCGGCGAACAGGAAACGATTGCAGTCCGCAAGTTCCCAGCTCGATCCGCCCAAGTCGATGAGATCGCCCTGCCGGAGTGGGTAGACGGCGCCCGCGTACGCGACGCCCGCATATCCATCGGGGGTCAGACGAATCGGACGGCGGACTCCCGACTCGACTTCCGTTCCGTGGTCAAGGACTCGCACGAGTGCCTTGGCGCTCGCCATGTCACGCCGATCCGCATCGGCACTTCGGGTGCCCCCACTGGCGCTTGCAGACGGAGCACGGCTGGTAGTACAGGTGTTCCCGCACCTGGGCTTCTGTCGCTCCGTCGCGCACGTGCCGGGCGAATGCCCCTGAGTTGTGCCGATATAGCACGTCGCCGGGAATAGCCGCCTTGTCCGTGTACCTCGCCACATTCGCACGGACGACCAGTCCTGCCTGTGGCACGACTATGGACTCCTCAGGTGCTTTTGGGTCTGCGGCACCACCTCCGGGCATAGCAGAAGCCGGGAGGCCAAGGCCGAACTCCAGGTCGTAGTACGACGCCTTGACTCGATCGTGCTTCTGGCTCGATGACGCCTCGACCGACAACACCAAGTCGTCGTCGAGAAGAACCTTCAGTTCGAGGCGCTCATGAAGTGGCGGCGCGGCCTCATCGACGCCGATTGTGATCATTCCCAGCGACGTTCGACGCTCGCTCGCCTGCGGATGCGATGACAAGGCGGTCGGAGTGGCGATCGGGAATTTAGCCTTCCCGTCCGTCGGATCCGCGCAGTACAGGTGGAGAGTTTCGTGCTTGGCCTCTCCACCGAGAGGCATTTCTGTGCCCGCGGCGAGGAGCGGCATCAAAGACCCACGGGCGAGCTCGAGCTCGACGGGCTTTGCCAGTCGGAGCCTCTGCTGGTCATGTGCAATCCACGCAGCCCCTTGTGAGATCAATGTGGCACTGTTCGTCGGCACCTCAACTCGGTCCGGACCAAACAACTCGTACAGCCGGCTTCGAATCGCGGGCATGGCCGCCATCCCGCCGACCACGACGACTAGCGAGACCTGGCCGGGTGCCATCGACAAGCTGCCGAGCAGCGACTCGATCTCATCAATACCTGCCGTCACGAGTGGCCGTGTGATCTCTTCCAGCTCCTGACGTGTGAGCTGGTACTGCAACGTGGCCCCTGATTGGAAATAACTTGGCCGGTAGAATGTCACATCAACGCGGTCCGCCGATAGCTCGATCTTGTTCCGTTCCGCGTCCTGGAGGAGCCGGAGTTCAGCCTCAGGGATCGCAAGGTCACGGTCAGTGGCACTGCCGCGAGCCCGAACGCGCTTTACGACCTCGTCGCGAATCACCCTGTCGAACTCGTCGCCGCCGACCTGGGCCGAGCCACCGTTGCGAAGTTGTCTCACCTGTTCTTCGTCGACCCGGCAGAGAGTCAGGTCCAGCGTTCCGCCGCCCCAGTCGACAACCAGAACGTTTCGTCGTGCAAGCCGCCGCGCCATCTCCTCTGGGTCGTTTGCTCCCCGGATGAACCCATACAAGGCGGCTAGCGGCTCGTGGACGAACTGGGCTACACGCATCCCGGCCCCGGCGAACGCCTCTCGCAGGGCCGCGCGTCGGTGCCCATTCATGGTCACGGGGATCGTGACCACAGCGCTGTCGAGGCTGCCAAGCACCTTCCGCTGCGGACTGCGCAGGGACTCCGATCGGACGTGCCGCACGACGTCCGCAACGATGTCCACCGGGCTCCGGTCGACGCCTCCGACGGCGATTACTTCCTCGCCGAGGAGAAATTTTGGCGATTTCACCGTGTTGCCGTGCACCCCGATGCCCGCCGCACCCAACGCGTCCTTGGCTTCGCGGCCGACGACTACCTGCTCGCCTTCGTACCGGACGATCGAGGGATGTGGTCGGCCAGTCTCGACGTCCATCACGTCGATCACGCGGTCACCAACTACTACCGAAACCAGACTGTTGGTCGTTCCGAAGTCGAACCCGACGATCATGCGAAGCCTCCGGACGCGTTCTTCAGCTGCTCGACCTCACGGGTGAGGGCAAGCAGGGAACGGTCGAGGAACTCCTCCGCGACGTTGGGCGCACCGTTCCGGAGTGCGTGCAGGCCATCGGTAAGCAGATCGATCTCACCCCCGAGACGCCGGATGATGCGCGTTCGCAGCGTTTCGTAGTCGTCCGTCATGTGGCTCTTGTCGACCACTCTGTTATCGCGCTCAGCCGCGAGCTCCTTTTGTAGTCGCACCACGTCGGCAGAGAACGCGTCGGCGCGAGCCATCGCAGATTGCTCGCGCTCCTCGACGGCCGAAAGCTCACTGCGGAGCCGAGTCTCGCGATTCCGAGCAGCGCCAGCCTCATGCTCGAGTTGTGTGACCTGATACTCCAAGCGGGCGAGCCGGGCCAGGTAGTTCTCGCCGACGATCCCGAGCACGTCGAGATCGCGGCTTGCCACAACCTCGCTGGCGGCTCGCTCTAGCCCTGTTACCTCCGGGGCCTCGTACCTCCAGACAGAGCCGTACGACGCATCGAGGAACTGATCCAGGGTCCACTCACGCTGGAGCACGCGGAGGAGGCCGTAGCACGCGATCGCATTCTTGACGAGGCGCTCACTGTCAGCGGTCTTGAACTGCTCCGGGGACAGCCCAAGATCGTCGGCGCAGACCTGCCGGGCCATGCTGCGAAGGTGTTCGGTCGAGAGCTGCGGACCCCTACGGGGATCGACCAGCTGGTTCACCCAGACCCGGAACACCGGGCTGTGGCCCAGTGCGACTACCGCGAGGTCAAAGAGCCGGTTCAACGCCGGTGCGAGGTCACCATTCTCGGCGCGTTTGAGCGGGATCCCCTGGCGCGCCACATACTGAAGCAGCTTGAACGGGGCCGACAACGTTGGGTCCGTCGGCGCGAGATCCGCGACCAGCGCACTCTCTGATGCGATGCCCTCGTCGGTGATCGCCAGCTTCTTGAGGGTCTCCTTTGGGAGGTCAAGCAGTCGAGCGTTCGACTTGTAGGCGAACGTCAGCAGGTCGCCGATCGAGGTAATGACCGGCTTTGTCTTCGTCTTGGATGTGGCCCGATGCGAGCCCTCTTCCACAACGGATGCCGTCGGCGCATTGTCAGTAGGTGCGGCCGAGGCCGTGCCGTCGCCGGTAGCGGTTGCCGGCGCGGGGGCGCTCGGCCCCGACTCCGCGCCGGGCTCTGGAATGGTCTCGTTGCTCAACGTCCTACCTCTTGCAGTCGGGTCCGAAATCCTGCGTACCAGGCGCCGGTCTCATTAGAGTGCCTGAGCGCCTCGCCCTGTCGTGATGCGCCCTCGGTGTCTCCCGCAGCGAGCAGCGCCTCAGCGGCGATGAGCCGGACCTTGAACTGGTCCTGGGGCCGGAGCTCGCCCAGCAAGGGCAACAGTTGGGTAACCACGGGTGACTGGGTCCCGTCCAAAGCCGTTGCACCGACGTCCAGGAGGTCCTCGGTAACGGAGTCACTCAACGCCTGATCGAGGCTTCCGTGCGACCGGTCGGCCAGACTTGTCGTGACGAAGTCGCCGCCTGCGAGGAGGGATCGGAACCGCGCCGCAACATCGGAGACGCGGTGGCTGTTGGTCTTGCGCACGGCGAGTTCGAACTGGTTGTAGTGCAACGCGACCAAACCGCAGATCGCCTCCGCCGCGGACCGGTCAAAGGTCGACAGCAGAGAGACAGCACCGTTGTACCGCTGCTCGTACAGCGGCGCACCCGACGCATCTACCCGGCCGGGGTCCTCGACCGCCTCCCGCGCAAGCACGCCGTACAGGTATGCCGCCAGACCTTCGCGGTAACGGCGGGCCGTCACCCCGCGGCCGGCACGCATGATGAAGGTGTCGATTGCGTTGCGACTCAACTCGCGACTGGAGATGAGCTTCTCCAAGGCCTGGTCGACGAGGCAGAGGTCCTCTTCCTCTGCAAGGCAGAAATCGAACTCGAACGTTCGCTCCAGCGGGCCATTGAAAACTGCCACTGTCTGGACGCCAACCTTCACCGAGGCAAGGTAGCCGGCGGCCTCAGATGTCGAGGTCTCGCGGCCGTTGACGGTGATGGATTCGACATCCGAAGTCACCCAATCGGCGAAGCCACTGGAGCTCGTGACCATCAAGCGCGTGCGCCCGCACTCTCGTCCCCTGAAGAGGAGGGTAGGCCGCTTAGTCGCATGACCGTCGAAGTGGTGCGCTCGGCGGGCGCGCTCGGACGAGAAGACGAGTCCACACTCAGTGCAGGGAAAATCAGGGGGCTTTGGCGGGGCTGGCAGTCCGACCGACTCGAATCCGGTTGGCTCATGGAACTCCATGTAGCCGGTGTGCCAGAACCCCACGAACCCCACCTGTCGCTGCCTGATCCGCGTCCCCTACGCCTTAGGAAGGCTAGTCGGAGCGCAGGGACTTTGCGAGGTAAAAGGCTCTGTTCGTAGCGGGTCACGCCCCGTTCTCTCCGTGGAGGATCGCTGCCCTGGCCGCCCAGGCCAGGATGCTCTGTCCCCGCATGGACAGTCCGAGGCGGTTCCAGTGGAAGATCACGTGGTAGCTGAGCACCTGCCGTAGCCCGCGGTCGAGGGTTCCGTCCTGGACGGCGTGGCCGAGCGCCTTCCCCGCGTCGCGGAAGGCGGTGGCCCACTCGTCGACGGGCTCCAGCAGTCCGCCGGGGCGCAGCAGGGCGTTGGTGTCGGCGAAGAGCAGGGGCCGGATCTCCCGGGCGCGGGCGTCGAGGCTGGTGGTCGGGACGTCGTTGATGGCCGAGCGGTGTTCTTCCGTGATGACGCGGTGCCAGACATCCCCTTGCTCGTACCACTCCAGTTTGGCCGCGCGCATCATGAGTGTGCAGAGGAGGACGGACAACTCGCGTGATCCCACGGCCAGATCGCCGCGCTGCCGAAGCCGCTGTGCCTCGCGGCTGTCGGTGATGAAGAGGGCGTGCGCGGCTGTCATGCCGGCTGCCCCTCCGAATGCCGCGGTCTCCGGTTCGTAGATGCCGGGCCACCATCGTTGGAGCTGCCCGTCGGTGACGAGGCGGTCAAAGTCGTTGCCGACGGTCAACTTGGCCCCGATTGTGGGCCGTACGCGCAGACGCAGGCGCCAGCAGGGGTGCTTGCGTGTGTACCACCAGCCGTTGATGGCGCCGGCGGCTTCAGCGACTCGTAGGACAGGTAGCACGTGTGTGGTGAAGGTGGTGCCGGCGTTCGCCCAGTCGGTGAAGTGGAGGTATGCGTGCCACCAGTCGGTGGTGGCGGAGCGACGGTCAAGGGCCTCCCGGCCGGCCTGGTCGTAAACCTTGACGGCGCTGGACAGGGCCACGGTGTCCATCCCGTACCGGTGCGCGGCGTCGGCGATCGGTAGTCCGGTGAGGACGGCGAGGACCGCGTTCTGAATCGGGCTCGGCTCCGTCTGGGTCAGTTGATCAGGAGACATGAGTCCCATCCGGTGATCGGGGCCTGCTGTGCGGCATAGGTGGTGAGGGCGAGCGCGGTGCCGGCGTCGCCGTTGATCAGCCCGGTCGTGGGGTGGCTGCCCGGTTGGGCTCGTGCGACGAGGGTGTCGCCGAGGCGCTTCGTGAGGGTCTGAAGTCGGTGGTCGAGGGCGTCGGCGGCGGCGCGGGTGGCGGTCTGGTAGATGCCTGCCCAGCCGTGGCACAGACCCGAGTCGGTGACGTGGGCGAGCTGTTCGGGGTCGGTCAGGGTGCGGTACAGGGCGTCCTCGTAGAACGCCCGGAGGTCGGGGGCGCGCAGGGCGAGTCCGGCGAGTTGCCCGGCCCGTGCGATGCCCGTGGTTCCGTAGCACCAGCTCGGCCGGGCGGGGGCGTCATGGTGAGGGCGTCCGCGGTCGAAGTCACGGCGCGAGATGTGCTCGGGCCACCAGGGACCGGAGGGACTGAGCTGGCACCAGACGTCAAGGTGCTCGCAGATGGCCCACATGGCCTCCCGGTGGCCGTCGACGGTGATGCCGCGACGCATTGCCTGGGCCAGGAGAAGGAGTGGGCCGGTGATTCCGTGGGCGGCACCGAAGTTGGCGTGGCCGCCCGGGAAGTGGGGGGAGTCGCCGCGTGCCGGGTCGTGGCGGACCCACCAGCCGGGCAGCCCACGACCGGCAGGGGCGAGCGGGCGGGTCAGGGCGACGAGGTATCGCAGGACGCGTTCCAGGGCGATCCCCCCGGGGTCTGCGCGCAGTAGGTAGGCACCGATGCCGGTCAGGCCGTAGAAGAGGTCGTACTCGGCGAAGGTGGGCAGGTCGCCGTTGCGGATGCGGGTGAGCGCGGCATCGACGCGGCGGTGGGTGAGAGCAGTGATGTGCTGGTGGAGCGTTCTGCGCGCAGGGTTGTACAGGTGTTGAAAGGGCGGCGGAACGGTGGTGAGGACGAAGCCGATGGCGGGGGCGCCGAGGAACAGGCCGGTGGTGTCGGCCGCGCTGATGTGTCCCGTGGCTGCGGCGGTGATCCACCGGTGGGCGGAGCGCCAGGAACCGCCGTGACGGCCGGCCATCTCGATGTGCAGCAGGCTGACTCCGGCGGCGCCGTCGGCGAGGGACTGCACCGCCCAGGGCTCGTCCGGGGGCGCAGGAGCCGGTTCTGCGAGTTGGACGGTGTACTGCTCCAGGAATGCCGAGGGGCTGGCGGTCGGCGCGGTCATCGGGCTGCCATCCGGTGCTGAAGGGCCACGGTTCGTACGAGCCGGATCGTGACCTCCTCGGTGCGCGGGTCGACGCCCAGTGCCCGGACGTGGTGCTGGTGCAGTAGCGAGCGGGTGACGTCGAGCGGATCACGCTGGCCGGTCAAGGTGCGCCGGTAGGTGTCCACGGCGGCGGCGCGGTCCCGCCACGCTTCGGCGACCTGGGAGCCGCCGGGAAGTGCGGTGAGCGCGGAAGTGCCGGACGGTGCGGCGAGCTCGAGCACCTGGCTCCGCAGGGCTCGGTTCAGTGGCCCTTTGCTCTGGGGGAGGTTGCGCACCAACCACTCCTCAACTGCGGCGGTGTTCTGCGCCAGGGGGATGACGAGGCGCAGAGCACTGGCCGCGGCGAGGGCCTGCGGGCCGAACGTGTCGCTGTGCTCGGTGAGCTGGATCTGCGCAAGGGCGGCGGCGGAGTCCGTCGCGAACACCTGGTGCGCGGCGTCCATGGCCGCCTCGCCGCCGAAGCGCCCGGTCTGCGGCTGGTAGGGAGCCAGGGTGAGGCCGGACGCCAGACCGAGCCCGTGCAGGTTGTCCGCCCAGGTACGGATGTGCTGGGCGGCGGTGCCGTACGCGTCCGGCGGCAGGTGCAGCGTGAGGTCCAGGTGTTGGTCCGCGTCCGGCCGGGCCATCTCCCGGTGCCGGGTGAACCACCAGGTCGGCGGCTGCTCGCCGAACGTGGAGAGAAGGCTGGGCAGGTGGCGGCTCAGGATCTCGTCGTAGCGGCGTGGGTGGGCGTGGAGCTGAGCGTGGAGTACGTTGCTGGCGCCCGGGAGGTGTCGCTCGGGGTGAGACGAGGTGGTGAGCTGGGGGCGGGGTATATCGGTCGTGTCGGAGGTCTGGCCCAGGGAGAGCCAGATTTCGTGCGCACGCCCGATCCAGCCGTGGGAGTCGCCGTCCGGGACCTCGCGCAGCTCCAGACGTCGGGTGCTGTCGAGGTGCGCGCGCAGGACCCGGCGGTGGACCGGATGGGACAGGTCGAGGGGCAGGCGCTGGTCGTACTCGATCATGGCCGCCTTCATGGGCCCCCGTAGGCGGTTTCGCCAGGTGTCGAAGGCGTGCTCCCACTCCTGGGTCGTGGCTTTGCGGCCGGGCAGGTCGTCGGCCATGAGTAACCAACGGGCCTGGGCGAGGATGGTGCGGCGGTAGCGCACCCGCGGCAGGTACGGGAGCCGAGAGCCGGCGCCGAAGTTGAACGGCTTGTAGGCGGCGAACCGTCCGTTGGCCACCTCGGCGAGGAACCGGGCCAGAGGCGGTGTCTGGGTGCCGCCTTCCAGGGCGTGCAGCACCCGTACGTCGATGCGCCGGCCGGTGGAGAGCTGCACGAGGTAGAAGCTGCGAGGGTCCGCGGTGACGGCGATGTCGGTGAGATGGATCGTCGTCTCGTCCGCTTCCCGGTGGCCGGACAGCTCGATGACGTGCGGCAGCAATCGCGGAGTACGGGTGACGTTCTCGTTGCGGTGCCGGCGCGGCGGGAACACGAGCTGCGCGGTAAGGACGTCCGGCGCCCCGTGGTACGTGGCGGCGAGTGCGTCCTGCTGGTCGGGCGGCAGGATGTGGGCGAACCGGCCAGCCATGCTGCTGCCGGGGCGAGGCGCCGCGGTGAGGAGGACGTCGAAGGAGCCGCGGGACAGAGCTGTGGTGCTGGGGGAGTGGATTTCGAAGGCGGTCTCCACCCGGGGCACGAACAGCCGCTCGTCGCTTCCGGTGGCCTTCTCCAGGGCGTCGACTATGTCGTCTGTGAGTCGGAGTTCGTCGCGGCCGTCCAGGAGGACCTGCTGCATCAGGGCGAGCAGCAGCTCGTCCCGGTCGGTGCGGAGTTTCGGGGCGGCGCCGCGTTCGGAGCCGAGGTATCCGGCGGGCAGGCCCAGGCCGCTGTCGGCGACCAGGTCCATCACCGGCACCAAGGCGCCGACGCCGTACCGGGCCCGGAACCGGCGGTGGTAGTCGCGCCAGTGCTGGTAGCCGTAGGGCTGCGGGGTGGTCCGGTACAGGGCCGACACGGCTGCTTGCACTTCCGCGATCACGGCCTGCGGGAGCTGGGTCTTGCAGTCGAGGACGGTGTCGATGAGCAGCGGCGTCGGGGTGACGGGGGTGAGGGCGCGCATCCGCGTAACGAGGGCGTTCACGTTGGTGTCGGAGAGTGTCGGCTGGTGGGAGGACACGTCGTCGCGCAGCGCGTACAGCGCGTGGACCAGGCCCCGCACCTCCGGGATGGTGTCCGCCTGGTGCCGGTCCAGTTCGCGGCACAGGTGCTGGAAGGCGTCCACGGTGGTCATGGGCGCCCACAGGCTGGTGATGAGGAACTGCTGCTCGACCAGGCCCAGGAGGAGAGCGTCGATCTTGTCGGCGGTGGCCTGCGGGAAGCCGGCGCGCAGGTGGTTGTGGAGTTCGGCGTACGGGATGGGGGCGCGGGCCGCATCCATCGCGGCGGCCACCGGTCGGGCGTTGCGGACGGACACCTCGACGGGGGCCAGGAGGACGGAGTGGCCGTCGGACGGCGGGCCCGGCGCCACGAGCCGGTCGCCGCGGGTGTGAGCGGCGTTGTTGGCGACGAGCGGTAACCGCTTCAGTAACGCGGGGGTGCGCTGGAGACGCAGGATCATGTCGGTGACCCATTCGGCGTCCGGCCGGATCACCGCGCGGTGCTTGTCGCGCCACCGCACGCCGGCCCGGGGCCCGACGGACACCGGGGCGGTGCCGGCGAACAGACCGAGCGGGGTCGGGCGGTGCTGCCACCGTAGGAGGTAGGCGGCCGTCGACAGCGCGGTGCGGCGCACGTGACGGGGCTCGGCCTGCCGGCCGCGTACGACTGCCTCGATGGCGTCGGACAGGGCGGGGGTGGCCAGTTCCAGCGCGCTGCGGAAGTCCTCGCGCTGCCAGATGCCGTTCAGCCATCCGCGGGTGACGGCCACGTCGTCCAGGTCGAGGGTACGGGGGATGTCTGCCGGTCCGGGGCCGGTGGTGGCGCGCAGCATCGCCACGCCCTGCCACTGGTAGCCAGCGACTGCTCGGGAAGCCATGAGGCCCTTCCGTCAGGCGGCGCGGGGGAGGGGAGAGGGGCCGGTGGGCCGGGCGAAGCGCTTCGCCCGGCCCACCGGCGAGGGACGGCCTGGATCAGGCCGGGTCCTCGGTGAAGGAGGCGCAGGCGGAGGCGCCGGTCGCGCAGGTGCTGCCACAGCCGTCGCCCGTGGAGCACATGAGCTTGCCGTACGCGTGCTCGGCGATGATGACCTTCACGTCCAGGGGCGCGAAGTCGTCGTCCAGGCCGGCCAGCGGGGTGGGCGGGGCCAGAGTGGTGCTCGTCATGATGTGCCTTCCTCTTGTGCGGATGGTTCGGATGGTGCGGGACTACCTGGCTCCCGGTGTTACGCCGAGGGCCAGGAGAGCGAGATCCGGCTGTGCACCTTGTCGATGACCCGGCCGCCAGGAATCTGGTTATCGGGGGTACCTGCCGGATAGACCCGGATGGCCGGGCTGGGGCCGCCGCGCCGGTTGGCCTCCCAGTCGCGGAGAACGTCGGCGATCTTGTCGGCGAGCTGCTGCGCGTTCGGGCCGAGGGCGTGCACGCCGTACTCGATGTGCTTGTTGCCCTCGGTGCGGCGGGTGACGAGGTAGGCGAAGGTGTCGTCCTCGACGGCGGCGAGGACGAACCGCTTGTTCACGGGGGCGACCAGGCCCGTGTCCAGGTCTTCGTCGACGGCCATTGTGCAGAAGCCCGGCAGGCTGATCGCCATCGCCATCTGCAGGGTGTCGATGAGTTCCTGGAGACGAACGGTGACACCGGTCCACAGCTCGTGGCGCGGTGTCGTGACGGCGTTGTCCAGCCGGTGCGGGTCGGCCGGCAGGCCGTCGTCGAACTTGAGCCCGATCTCCGGGGTGCCGTTGACCAGGAGAAGCTCTTCCCGGTGGGCGGTCGAGCCCTGCATCGGGACGAAGCCGCAGATCCGCGCTGACTCGCTCTCCAAGTAGGGGCCGTGCTCGCCCGTGACCTGGATGAAGGCGACCGACCGGGTCAAGCCCCGCATCCGCAACGGCACCAAGAGCCGGCCACCCTGCTTGAGCTGTGCGGTCCACGCCGGGGAGATGTCCCAGGCTCCGGCGGTCACCATCACGACATCGACCTCACCGAGGCCAGGAACGGGCTCGGCGGCATCAGCGGTGACGACGTGGACGCGGCCGTAACCGTGCTCGTCCAGGAGCCGGCGCGCGCGGTCGGCGACGACGGGGTCGATGTCCACGGTGACGACTTCGCCGTCCTCGCCGACGAGCTCGGCGAGGTAGGCCGCGTTCAGCCCGCCCGAGCCGATCTCCAACACCCGCATGCCAGGCTTCACCTGGGCCTGCTCCAGCATCATGGCCTGGATCTGCGGGGCGGAGACGGAGCTGAGCTGCACACCGTGCTCGTCCGTCTTGGTGATCACGGCGGCGTACGTGTCGTACGCCTTGTCCAGCGGGGTGTTGGGGGTGAACTCGTGCCGGGGCACCTTGCGCATGGCCGCTTCGGTCTCCGGCGAAGAGATGTTGCCGTCCGCGCACAGCTCGTCCACCACCTTGTTTCGCAGGCGGGTCGCCTCGTCGGGCTCGACGGTCGTGTTCGTCATGAACTTCCTCCGGTCGTACGTGTTTGGGGAGACAGGCCGGCACCGCGTGCCGGTGGGACGGGGGCTGCCGGTGAACGGCCTCCTTCTTGTCGGAGCGCGCGCCCAAGGTTGTGGAGGGCGCCCGGGGGATTTGGTGCCGGTGGTGAGCCGCCCGGCGGTCCTGTCTGTACCACTCAGGGCCGCCGGGCGACCGTCTACGTGGCGGGCACAAGATCGTCCAGGTTGACGACCTCGTAGTCCCGCAGCTCGCGTACGAGTTGGCTCGCCAGGAACCAGCCCACCTGGGGATGCCCGTACGGCACGGGCGCATCGTCGTGCTCGGCAGGAAGCGGTTCCAAGCCGAGGGCGGAGAGGCGATACCGGGAACCGACAACACCCCAGAGCGACGTCGCCCGCGCACGGAAGGCGACGTGCCCCTTCCGCAGATGCGGACACAATTCGATGGCAGGCCGCACATGCTTAAGACACACCGGCGGCTGCGCCGTCCGCACCGGCTCACCGCCCCGATGCGCCGCGCCCTCCGCAGACCCGGCCAGGAAGACGTACCCCCGGTCGGTCTCGGCCGTACAGAAGCCGATCTGGCAACGAAGCTGCCGCATGCACGCCAACTGCCGGGCTGGATTGACCAAGCGCCACTGCGGTTTGCCCGCCGGGCTCCCGGAAGCATCGACCGACTGGGAGCACCGCGCCCACAGCTCACCGTGCGGGCCACGGTCTGCCGGTGTCTCGTTGCGATAGGCGAGACGCACGGAGCCGAAGGCGTTCATGCTGAGCGTTAGGTCCGATTCCGGTGCGCCGTACTCGCCCTCCCGTGAGGTGATGTAGGGGACGAGTCCCGACGCTGCGCCGGCCCGCTTCACGAGGCTGCCCCCGCCGTGTCGAGAGGAGCGCCGAGGGGCCGGTGCGGGGCGATGACACGGCCGTCGGGGAGAAGTTCCCCGGTGTCCTCGAAGAGAAGCACCCCGTTGCACAGCAGGCTCCAGCCCTGCTCAGGGCGGTGCCTGAGAGGTTGCGCGGCCTCCCTGTCGGGAGCCTCGGCCACGGGGCACGGCGGGTTGTGCGCACACATGGTGCTCGTCCTCTCGGGTGGGAAGTCGGGCCCTCTTCGGCGAACTACAGGGCCGTGGGGGAACACGGAACGGAGATTGCCGAAGAGGGAGTCGTGTGGTGCCGCTGCACGAAGTCGGCGATGGCTGCCTCGCTGTAGCCGTAGAAGCGACCGAGGGCGGTGACGCTGCGGTCGCCCCAGAGCATCGGTGGCCTCTCGCCCCACTCGACAACGGGACCAGTGTCCGGACAGGACGACAACCGCAAGCGAGGGTTGGGGAAGCCGGGCTGCTCAAGGAGAAGGTCACGGACCTTGAGCCCGAAGCAGAAGCACGACACCGGGTAGTACCCGCCTCGCCGCGTGCCCCCGGCGGGGACCGCGAGGAAGGGCGTACGCAGGGTGCGCACAGCGACGCTCTCTCCAAGAGCCAGGTGTCGGAGATGCGCTGCTCGTAGTAGTCGAAGTCGTACGCGTCCCGCGGATGGGCTGCCGCCGTGGCGGTCACGGGCGGGTGTCTGCCGGCGCTTGGGTTGTGCATCACTCCGCTTCCGTGATGTAGCGGGCTTCGATCAGCTCTTCGACCAGGTCGGAGGTCACGAAGGCCAGGCGACGAGCAAGGCCGACAGCCTGCTGGTGTGCGGCCGGCGTTCGCTCGCCCCTCAGGGGGAGCCCTCTTTCAACGAGCTGGACCATCACCCGGGTGGGCGGAAACTGCTCGTCCGCGAGGGCGATGTCGCTGAGCTGCTTCAAGTGGCTGCGGAGGCGGTCGATCAAGGCATCGGTCGTCGTGACCGACGGCAGCTGATTGCCGATTGCCATGTCGAGGTCGTCGAAGACTTCCTCGACATCGAGCGGACTCCAGTCCTTGATCCGCTCCAGGACGGACCTCAAGCCCTCTGTATCGAGTGGAGGTGTCCACTGCGGGATGCTTGGCTCGTCGGCCGGCGGAGGAACCACGTCGTTCTCCGGAACCAGAGCGGTGAGGGACATCGGAACTCCTGTAGAGGGCCAAGTGCCGGCCGTGAGGGTTAGAAGTGTTCGGGGGTTTCCGGGGTTCCGATGAAGACCCACACGTCCTTGCCCCTTGGGGTCACGGATACGGACGTGTCGTCGGCCAGAGCCCGTAGCAACAACAGCCCGCGCCCCTCCTCGGCCAGGGGGTCCGGAGACGCGTATACGGGCGGGCAAGGGTCCTGGTCGCGGACGACGGCGGTGACTCCGTCCGGCACCTTCTGGAGGAGCAGGCTGGCCATCCGGTATCCATCGGTGTCCGCCACCGTGTGCTGCAAGACGTTGGTGATCAGTTCGTTGACCACGGTCAGCATGCGGTGCGCAGTGCTGTCGTCGACGCGCCACCAGCAAAGGTGCGCTGCGACGATGCCCCTGACGGTTCCCAGATCTTCGGCCCGGACTTCGAAATTCATGTCGAGTTGACCGCCCACGCTTCTGGACGTGGCTCGAACAGAAGCGTCCCGATCGCGGGTGCCGATGAGCAGGTCCATTGCTGCTTCCTCCGTTCTGCCAGAACCCCTTCAGCAGGGGTGGGTTGCGGTGTGTACTGGACTGGAACCGGTCAGCAACCATTTAGGCAGAGCGCACCGAGAGCGTGCAGAGCCTGATGCCGACAGATGAGAAGTTCGGCATCAACGACTTCGGGGACAGAACATGCCGCAGCCAATGAAGCAGCTCGATCCGGGCGCCTCCCCCCAGGAGTGGTTCGGCAACGAGCTGCGCAACCTGCGCCTGGAGCAAGGGCTGTCGGCCAAGGCACTGGGGCGGTTGGTGCAGGTCAGCGACGACATGATCTTGTCGATCGAGAAGGGGAAATATCCAAGCTGCCGACGCGACGTGGCTCAACGGCTCGATGATGTCCTCCGTACGGGAGGGCTGTTCGACCGGGCGTGGCCGATGGCCTTCGGTAACCGCGATGCCGACAGAAAGCGCGCTGATGCCGATAAGATATCCACGGGAAGTGGGGAGAGGTCCGCTCAGGTGCCGGCAGGCCGCATCCTGGGCAGAGACGAACCGACTCTTCGCCCTGGGAGCCATGAGCCCGTGATTCGACGCTCGTTCCTCCAGCTCGGTGGCCTCGCCGCCATCGCGCCCCTCGACCTCACCGAGATCTTCGCCCCCACCGAGCTGACTCTCCCGGCGAACGTCAACCTCGGCCACGTCGACCAGGTCCTGGCCGCAGCCACCGCCATCAGCGGCATGGACAACGAGCTGGGTGGCGGGGGCATGGTGCGTGACGTCAGCCGGCCGAGCGATGCAGTGGTCGGCCGGCCTCCTACAGGCCCAGTGCCCCGAGCACCTGCGAACCGAACTGTTCGCCTCTGTGTCGCGACTCGGGATCGTGGTGGGTGCCTCCGCGTTCGACGCCTACCACCACGATGACGCCACCCAGACGTTCCGGTTCGCAGCGGACTGCGCCGAGGAGGCCGGCGACTGGCATCTACGGGCCAAGACGTACTCGTTCCTCGCCCGGCAGGCCGTATGGATCGGAGCCCCCGACGACGGCCTGACCTACGCCGAGAAGGGACTCGTACGCGCCGACCGGTTGTCCGCGACAGAGCAGGCGATGCTTCACACGGCACGGGCCAGGGCTTTCGGGAAAATGGGTAACGTGCGCGACACCATGGCGGCCGTCGGCGCCGCGGATGAAGCGTTCGCCCGGGCCCGGCCTGCCGAAGAGGCGCCGTGGATGGCCTATTACGACGAGGCGCAGCACAACGGGGACACAGCCCACGCCCTGTTCGATCTTGCCATCCTCGCTGGACAGGACCCGGGCCGGGCAGCCCGCCGATTCGGCACCGCAGTGAAGGGGCACACCGACGCCTACAAGCGGTCCCGTGCGATCTCGCGCACCAAACTGGCCTCCCTGATCATGGCCAAGGGTGACCCCCGCCAGGCGGCGGCACTCGGCCACGAGGCCCTGGACGAGGTAGGCCGGCTCACCTCCCGCCGCGCTGCCGACGACCTACGACAGCTCGGTCGCTTCGCCGCGAAGCATCAGACGGTCCAAGAGGCTCTCGGGCTGCGCGATCGGATCGCCGCTACGGTTTCCGCATGACTTCTGCGGCAGCCGCCCCTGCGCGTCACGTCCTGGAGCAGGCATGTTCCGTGGTCGGACTGGAATCCGCCGGGGCGGAACCGCTACGGCTGGCCGAGAACCAGGTATGGCGGCTACCGGGCAGGCAGGTGATCGTACGGATATCACGGGCGGGCCAGAGCGCTGCGGCGGCCCGTGAGGTGCGCGTCGCGCGTTGGCTCGCCCGGGAGACCATCGCGGCTGTTCGCCTGGTCGACGTGGAGCAGCCGGTCGAGGTGGGCGGTAGGCCAGTGACCTTCTGGGTGGAACTCCCACCGCAGGAGCACGGCTCCGTTCAAGACGTCGCTCAACTCCTCGCGCAGCTCCACTCCCTGCCCATGCCGGGCATAGAGCTGGGGTACCTCGATCCCTTCGTCCGGGTCGGCGAACGACTCCAAGCAGCCACGACGATCCGCGAAGACGACAAAGAGTGGCTGCACGGACTCCACCGCGACCTCGCAGCGGCCTGGGCCGAGCGGCCGGCCGGCCTACCCGACCGGGCTGTGCACGGCGACGCCTGGCCCGGCAACTTCGTCCGCACGGCCGACGGGGTCCTGATGATGGACCTGGAGCGCTTCTCCGTGGGGCCTCCGGAGTGGGATCTCGTATCCACCGCAGTGCGCGCGAAGACCACGGGCGCGGTCACCATGCGCGAGTACGACCAGTTCTGCGCGACCTACGGCCACGACGTCACGGCGTGGGAGGGCTATCCCATCCTCGCGCGCGCTCGGGAGCTGCGGATGACGACGTACGCAGCTCAGCACGCGGCCGGCAACGAAGAATGGATCAGCCAAGCGCAGTACCGGATCGACTGCCTGCGCGGTCGATCCGGTCCGAGGCCGTGGACGTGGACGGGAATCCTCTGATCAGGATGTTCGCCGACGCGCTGCCAGGGTCAGCTCGGCGGCGAATCGGCCCCGCGTCAGCGGCGGGATGCCGCACCTTGCACTCGGCGAGTTGTGCAAGCTGGCCCGCTCACCGAAACCGCGCTACCTGAGAAGCCCGAACGTCACGGCGGCGGCAACTCCGCCCAGCAGGGCGCCGACGATGGTCTGCGCGACGGTGTGGTCCCGGAGCTGGACACGGGACCATCCGACGGCGGCGACGACAAGGGCGAGGGCGGCCAGAGCCTGCCCGAAGGCGAGCGTCAGGATCGTGGCCACGCCGCCGGCGACGGCGGTGTGCACCGACACCTTCCACCAGACGGTGACCACCATGGTGGCGGCCAGGCCGACGAGCATGGCGATCACCAGGGCGAAGAGCTCACGGGGAGCGTCGAAGACGACCTGGATCAGGATGCCGGCGAGCACCGAGATCATGGTCGCCGTGAGTGGGATGGCGCGCTGGGACCGGACCTTGACGTGCTTGTCCGTCCAGGATCCGCGTTTCACACCGAACAAGATGATGGCGATGGGAATGCCACCGCAGAACAACGCGGCGAGGAGTCCCCAAGCCAGCCCATCGGCGCTTCCCGTGCTGTGCCAGCCGATGATCAGCAGAATGGCTATGACGAGGTAAGCCGGCGCGAGGGCATCGGTGACTATGCGGGCGAGACGAGTTGAAGTGAGCTTCATCCTGAACTCCGGGCTGAGGAGAATTCTCGAACAAGTGCTGATTCGTAGGCTGTTGCCAGGTGCCTCAAAGCTTCGACTTCGCTGTGAAGGTCCTTACCGCCACTGGCAGGGGCTGTGTGCTCACCCGCGCGGGCGTCGCCGTTTTCCCGCGCCTCCTTGGCGCTGGCGATCCAGCACGCCTCGGCGTATATCTCGGCCTGGGCGCCTATGAGGCCCTTCTCCGCGACGTAACGTGCGGCCTCGGAACGTAGGGCCGGGGAAGCATGGTCCCCGAGATCCAGAATCGCGTCTCGGATTTCTATCCCCCGTCGATACAGGCGACCGCGTGTGTGGCGGAAAAGAAGAGCATCCGCTCGCCTGCTGCGCGGTGGATCGAGACGCACTGAAGGGACGGCGGAAGTGAGCTCGAGCCAGAGAGGGTAGAGCTGCGTGAGAGCGAGATGGGCACGGCCCCATTGGTGGAGTCGACGGACGACCGGCAAGGTGCTTCCGGCGAGGATGAAGACCAACGCCCCGAACAAGAAGGCGCTGCTGATGTTTTCATCAGTCCGCGGGGATACCGGCGTCAAGCCGAAGTAACGAAGCGCCAAGGCCAGTACGCGGTGCCCCGCGTAGACGATCCCCAGAGCCGTCCCCATGCCGGTGATCCGAAGCCCGCGCCCCAGGAGGCCGGCTTCCGGGAGGCGACCCCATCGCCAGCACAGTCGAGTGGCACTGACGAGAGCCGTACCGAGGTAGCCGGACCAGATGACGCCGTAGACGGCGATACGCCAGTCGTCGGCGAAGTCGGTGAGAAGGTCGGTGGCTTCCCCAGGCTGCGGAGCGGCGAAGAACAGCAGGGTCAGACCGACTCCTGCGGCAAGAGGAATGGTGATGCGCGGACGTGATCCGCGGAGCGAGGTGGCCTGCTCATGTGCCACGTCATACACGAAGGTCAGTACGGCGTAGGCGGCTGTGATGCCTGCCAGGTGCTTGCACAGGGTCGCCACGTTGTGGATCCCCAACCAGGAATCCAGAGCCGATGAGACGCCGTCTGGACGGATGGTCATGGCTATGGACAGTGCGAAGAACGCTACCCAAAGAGCGCGCTTCGCCGGAACACGCCAGGCGGCCGGCGTGCGCCACACCGTGACGATCCACAGCAGGGCTGCGGGGATGAAGGAAGCCATCGGATCAGGAGTCGCTCAGCGCGTCGTCGAGGCGCTGCAGGACGGGGTTGCTTCGGGTCTCGTTCGGGGAGAACAAGTTGGCTTTCCTGGCAAGGAGGTCGGCGAGCTGCTCGGCGGCTCGCTCATCCTCCGTGTTGTAACTGGCCCGCCCGAGCACGCTTTTCACGGCTGATGAGTCAACCTGCTTGAAGAGATGCGCCATTCGTTCAACCTGCAACGAAGTGTGTTCCAGCAGCATGTGACTTATTTCGTGGAGGACGATGTGTGTGCGATGAAGCGGGGAAGTCGATTCCTCGTGGAAAATGTGATCGGCCCGTTCCGTGGCGATCCAGGCCCCGCAGGGAACTCCGCTGGACGTGATTCCCGGAGTGCTGTGAAGGTATACGGGGCGTCCGCGTTGTGCAGACAGCATCTCGCAGAAGGTCTGTACGTCAAACGGGTCGGGGATCTCTGTGGTGGCGAGCAAGCCCTTGTGCTTCGGGGATTTCGCCGCGCTACTGCCCACCCGACCGAAGTGACTGCGCAGGTTCAACGTGCTGCTCCGGTTCGATGTCATACCGAAGCGTTCTTCGGCCGAATCACGATACGACAGTGATCACGCGCGAATGGGCTGGGGGAATGCAAGGAATGGCTTTTGTTGATTGGGTGTCAGTTGATCAAGCTCGAAAATGGTGCATAGTGCATTTTTTCGGCGTCGATCTTCGCAGTGTGGAATCGGCGTGGTGACAACCGTCACGCGTTCGGCTTCGCAGGGTCGTCGTGAAGCCCCTCCAGTGCGCGCGCCCTTTCGATGAATCCGCTGATCGTCGAGAGCGTTTCAGTCGACAGGCCGGCGGCGCGTAGGGCTACGGCGCGGACGTCGGCGTCCCGCATGGTCGTCAGGAGGGCCAGCTCGGCTTCGATCTGCTCCGACTCCTTGGCGTCGAAGAAGTACGCCGGAGGTACGCCGAAGAAGGCGGCCAACGCTCTGATCGTTTCCAGCTTCGGGTTGCGGTTGGAGCCGGTCCGGAGCTGCTGAATGGCGCTGGCCGAGATGGATGTCCCCGTGCTCTCCCGGATGCCGGCGGACACCTCGGCGTAGGTGTACGGCCCTCGCCCCTTGGGGTGCATGTCTCTGAAGAGCCGGTCGAGCAGTTCCGCGAACTGCCGCTCTGTGGTCATTCCGGATCCCTTCGCTGCGCGGGTGAGCCCATCCACTTCGGTGGTGCTACGTGTTCGATCGTACCGAATGGCAACACTGTGGTTGACGAAGGTTCGCGATTGCGGTGTATGTTGATCGCGCATTCATCCACTGGAGTGGTGATTGCCTGGTCAGGGCAGGTGTAAGAGGTGGACTTGTAACGAGGCTCACCCTATGGTCCTGATCCCAGCAGATCGCCTACCCGGCGCTGCGGCAACGAACGAGAGGGAAGAGGCAGGGGAGGAAGAGGGGCCCAGTGCCCGGGAGCTACCAACTCCCGGAGCGCCAGGCCGGCGCCCCAGAGGGGCCGACTCACATCTCGCGGGCGGCGGGCTTTTTCAGGAGAACCACCGCACCGCGCTCCTACGAACAACGGAGTATCGCATGCTCGCCACGCCGAGCGGAATCCCGGCCTGCCCGGAAACCGGCCGCCAGCACCGTCTCGCCGCCCAGCTCACCGATATGATCCCGGGCGCGGTCAGCATCCGCGTCAGCCTTACCGACCCGAGCCAGGCCTGGCCGCACCCGCATGCCAGCGCCAAGGGCGAGGCCGACAAGACGGTGGCGCTCAGCCGGACGACCGCCAGGGTCGCGGCCCGCTGGATCCTGCGGGTCTGGCCGGAGGCGGACTGGACCCGGCCGCACATCCTCGACCTCGCCGACGCGACCCTCATCCCTAGCGACCTCGCGGCCGGCCGGGGTCGCTGACATGGCACGGATACGCACCATCAAGCCGGAGGCGTTCACCTCCGAGTCGCTCGCCGAAGTGAGCGTCGAGGCCGAGCGGACCTTCTTCGGGCTGCTCACCCAGGCCGACGATCACGGCCGTCACCGCGACAACGCCGCGATCATCGCCGGGCTGCTTTGGCCCTTGCGCGCCGAGCACACTTCGGTCCATGTCGAGGACGACCTCCAGCAGCTCGCGAACGCCGGCCTTGTCTGCCGGTACACCGGCTGCGACGGTCGCCGCTACCTCCACATCGTCACCTGGTCCGAGCACCAGAAGATCGACAAGCCGAGCCAGTCCCGCCTGCCGTCCTGCCCGCAGCACCAAGCCGCCCACCGGTGCGCACCCTGCAAGGGCACCTGCACCGAGCGGACGCAGGCGCCGTCCCCTACTTCCCCCGGTGTGTTCGCCGAGGCTTCGCCGAACACACCCCGAGGCCTCGATCTGCCGGCCCAGGCCGCCGCGACATCTCCCGGCCCCGCAGGCGGGCCTCCCACCGCCCAGCAGGACCCCCTCGACGTCACGGTCGGCGCCCATCACCACACGGGCGCGAAAAATGCAGGTCAGGACGCATTCGCCGAGGCTTCCCCGAACCTTCCCCGAAGCCTCCCCGAGGGCTCGGCGCCTGGATCTAGGATCTTGGATCCTGGATCTTCTTTCCCTACGGGGCGCACGGCGCCCGCAGACACCGTCTCGGCCAATCAGCTGGTCGGCGAGTACATCACTGCCTGCGAGGAGCGTCCGCCCAGTGACGTGATCAAGCACCTCGGGCGGATCACCAAGAAGCTCCTGGCCGAGGGCATCGCCCCGGAGCACATCCGGGCCGGGCTGCGGAACTTCGCGGCCAACCCCAAGCACCCGAGCGTGCTGACCAGCATGGTCAACGAGGCCATGAACGCGAGGTCCGGCGGTTCGGTACGGGCGGGAAGCTGGCCTAACGTGCCCGCTCACCAGGCGTGGACCAACCCGGCCGACGCTGCCGCCGCCTACGCCGAGGAGCTGTGATGCGCACCCGGAACCACGAACCGCAGACCCTCGCCGGCGAGGGCACCCTGGACCGGATGGCCCGGATTCTGGCCGCCCGCCACATCGACCCGGCCACCGTCGCCGCAATCGCCGACGACTCCGAACCCTTCTCGCCGCTGGACGCCTTGTCGGCCGGGATGCCTCCGCGCTACCAGGCCGCCATCGCCGACCATCCCCAGGTCCTGACCTGGGCCCGCGACGTCGCCGAAGCGGCCGTCGTCCCCAGCCCGGGAGCCCGGCGGCAGGTCGCCACCGGACCCAGCCTGCTGATGGCCGGCGTCGTCGGAGCCGGCAAGACCCACCAGGCGTATGGCGCGATCCGCCTCCTGGTGCAGAACGGGATCGGCGTGCGCTGGCGTGCCACCACCGCCGCCGACCTTTACGCCGACCTACGCCCCCGCCCCGGCGTCGACAGTGAGCGGGAACTGGCGGCCTACAGCCGGGTGCCGCTGCTGATCATCGATGACCTCGGCGCGGCCAAGGCATCGGAGTGGGTCGAGGAAGTGACGTACCGGCTGATCAACCGCCGCTACAACCACATGGTCCCGACCTTGATCACCACCAACCTGGCGATCAAGGACCTCAAGGCCTACCTCGGCGACCGCGTCACCTCCCGCCTCGCCCAGATGACCACCCGGGTCGAGTTCGAACCGGTCGACCGCAGACGCCACCGCACCGCAGCCTGACCCACCACTGGCCGCCCCACGCGCCCTCAGCGCGCCGCCCCATGCACATCACGACCCAGCGCACCTCTCCGCCGACGCCCCATGCGCGCGGAGAGCGATCGGAGCAACCCGCATGACCACCACGACGATCAGCTCTGCCCACCACCGGTCCTTGGGCGATCACACCTGGCAGGACGAGGCCGTCTGCCAGTCCACCGAGTACAACCCGGTGGACCCCGAAATCTTCTTCCCCGAGCCCGACGAGACGGCCAAGATCACCGCCGCGAAGTCGCTGTGCGGCCAGTGCCCGGTGCGGCGCGCCTGCCTGGACGCCGCCCTCGAGAACAACGACACCGACGGCATCCGGGGCGGACTGACCGAGGAGGAGCGCCGACCGCTGCACGAGAAGCTCGCCCACCGCCTCGACTACAGCCGCGTCAACGCCACCATCGCCGGACGCGACGTCCACCTCACCAAGGCCGAACGCCGCGCGGTCGTCCAGGCCGCCTACCGCCACGGCCTCACCGAACAGCGCCTGGCCTGGCTCCTGAAGATCACCGAGGAACACGCCCAGAAGCTGTACCGCGAGACCCGCCGGGCACTCGTACACCGTGACCTGGAGCCGGCGACGAACACCATCCCGCCGCCCGTGACCGACGGCGAGCGCCTAGGTCGCGTCGACTTCGGGACCGCGGCATGACCAACACGCACGCGCCGAGGACGGCGCACATCACCGGCTGGGACCGCACGGTCGTCATCGCCCTGGGCGGCGCGGGTTGCGCCCTGTCGTACGACGCCCTCCAGCAGATGGCCGTCGCCATCCACATCCGCGGATTCCTCACCTACGTCTTCCCTCTGGTGATCGACGGGTTCATCGCCTACGGCGTACGGGCCCTGCTCGTCCTGCGCGACGCGCCTCTGCGCGCCCGGCTTTATGTCTGGACGCTCTTCGGTACGGCGACGGCGGCCAGTATCTGGGCCAACGCGCTGCACGCGGTCAGGCTCAACGAGGAGGCGGGTCGGGTGACCGGGCTGCGGCTCGGGGACACGGTGGTCGCGGTGCTGTCCACCATCGCCCCGCTCGCCTTGGCCGGAGCTGTCCACCTCTACATCCTCATCGCCCGGGGGCCGGTCAAGGACGGTGACCGCGAGGACCCCGGTCTGGTCGGTCTCTCCGGTCACCGCGGTCCGGCTGACCGGCCCGAGGGCGTCGAGGTCACCCGGGTCGACTGGACTGACCGGGTCGGTCAGCCGCAGTCGAAGGCCGGTCAGGTCAGCGCCGGACAGTCGGTCACTGCCCTGACCGACCGGCCGCACCCGTCCCCGGACAAGCCGACCCCGATCCCTCGGTCACTGACCGGGGACAGTGCCCCGGCGGACAGCGGTGCCCCGGTCACCGGTCAGCACGGTCAGCCGGACGAGGCCGCTGACCTGCCCGGACAGCCGACCACCGCCCCGGCGGTCACTGACCGACCGGCCGGCACCGAGCCGGGCACCGGCCACCGGGGCAGCCCCCAGCCGGTCACCGGCCAGCCGGGCACTCCGCCGCCGGTCACTGACCGGGGCTCCCGGACAACCAGTGACCGGCGGCCTGACCCGGACACCGAGGAGCTGTTGAAGATCGCCCGGTCAGCGGTCAGGGCCGAGGACAAGCTGACCCGCAAGGTGGTCGCCCAGGCGATCCGCGGTCAGCAGATTCCGCTCTCCAGCGACACGCTGACCGTCCTGATGGCCCAGCTCCGCGCGCAGCACGGACAGCCGGTCACCTCCACCCGGAACTGACCGGACAGCCCGAAGCGGGTGACCGAGCCGGACACCCCGGCCGGTCACCCGCCCCCGGACACGTACCCCCACACCCTCCCCAAGCGAAGCGGAGAGCACCTCATGCGCACCCGACCGGCCACCCCCGCCGAGGTCGACTCCTGGCTGTCCGTCCTGCACCAGCACGGACACCTCCACCGCGCCAAGTCCACCCCCGACAACACCTGGACCGTGCAACGAACCCCGCACACCCGCCCCTGGACCCTGCACCACCCGGTTCTCGCGATGGACTGGATCGAGGAACTCGTCCTCGAAATCCGGCAGCAGAACCCGGAGACGACCCGGTGAGCGCCCACGACCCGGCAGTCCCCACGTCCGGACAGCAGCGTGACCCCACGACGGCTCCTGGCGGAGCAAGCTATCGCGTACGACGGTCCTACGGCCCGTCGTACGCACTTGCCCCCGCCCAGGAGGGCGGGGGAAGCCCGGCTGGTCCCCGAGCGAGGGCGCTCGGGGACCAGCCGGGTGACCGGCACCAGGGGGCGCCGGTCACCGGGGGAGAAGCCGCACGCGACGACCACCGCGAGCAGCCGAGCCCGAGCACGCCCGCCTTCCCCGACCGCAAACCGCGCCGCCGCACCCGCAACCCTAGCGAGCGCACCCGCAAGACGACCACCCGCCTCTCCGACGACGAGAAAGCCGAGATCGCCGACGCCGCCACCCAGCGCGGCGTCACCGTCGCCCGCTTCCTCGCCACCGCCGGCCTGACCGCCGCCCGCGGGCCCGCAGCCGTACACAGGAACGACCGGCTCGACGCGGCCATCGACGAACTCGCCGCGCTGCGTACCGCGCTGGCCCGCATCGGCAACAACATCAACCAGATCGCCTTCGTCCTCAACAGCGGCGGCCACCCGCGCGCCGGCGAACTCGAACACGCCCTGGGCGCGCTGACCCAGCTTCTCGCCTGCGTCGACGACGCGGCGAACGACCTGGTGAACAGGCGGCTGTGATGGTTCCCGACATCGGACGCGGCTCCCGCACCCACGGCCTCCTCGTCTACCTGTACGGCCCCGGCCGGCGCGAGGAGCACACCGACGCGCACCTCGTCGGCTCCTGGGACGGCTTCGCCCCCGACCCCGGCCGCGACACCAGCCCCGACCCCGATCCGAAGGCCACCCTCGCCCGCCTCACCGCCGCCCTCGACCTCCGGGTCAAGCAGGCCGGCGATCGCGCACCCGCCAAGCACGTGTGGCACTGCTCGGTCCGGACCGCCCCCGGCGACCGGCGACTCTCCGACGAGGAGTGGAACGCGGTCGCCCAACGCATCGTCCACGCCACCGGCATCGCCCCCGACGGTGATCCCGACGGCTGCCGGTGGATCGCCGTCCGCCACGCGGAGGACCACATCCACATCGTCGCCACCCTGGTCCGAGGCGACCTGCGCAACCCCCGCCTCAACTATGACTTCAACAAGGCCCAGGCCACCTGCCGTCGCATCGAGAAGGAGATGGGCCTGCGCCGCCTGAACGCCGGCGACGGCACCGCAGCGAAAAACCCCACCAGCGCCGAGAAGTTCAAGGCCGAACGTACCGGCCGACCCGAGACCTCCCGCGAGACCCTCCGCGAAGCCGTCCGCCAGGCCCTTGCCGGAGCGGACGACGAGAAGGAGTTCTTCACCCGACTCCACGAGGCGGGCCTGCGCGTGAATATGCGCCATGCCCCGTCCGGTGACGCGCTCGGCTACAACGTGGCCCTGCCCGGCGACCGCAACCGCCATGGTGAACCGGTCTGGTACCCCGGCTCCAAACTGGCCCCCGACCTGTCGCTTCCGAAGATCCGCCTCCGGCTGGCCGACGGAACCGCCGAGCGGACAACACCTTCGACCGCCGACGGCCGACCCGCCTGGTCCCCACCCGCCCGAGAACGACGCCACGCCACAGGGATCGCCGAGCGTGCCGCCGTCCTCCTCGACAGCGACGACGACGAAGCCGCCGCCCAGCTCGTCGGCGTCGGCGAACTCCTGGACGCGGTCGCCCAGACCTCCCCGGCCGCCACCCATGCCGAACTGGGAGCAGCCGCCAAGGTCTTCGAGCGGGCCACCCGCAGTCACGTCCGAGCGGAGCGCGCCGACAGCCGGGCGCTCCGCACGGCGGCCCGGGGCATCATCCAGGCCGGCAGCGCACTCGGCCGTGGCGAGGACGGCGGCACCACCGCCATGCTCCTCTCCACCCTCGTCCTCATCGCCCTCGCCGCCGCCCACTGGCACTCCGCCCGCGGCCACGCCCAGCAGGCCCACGCCTCCCGCCAAGCCGCCGAGCACCTACGAGCCGCCTACCACCAGGCCGCCGCCGCACCCATACGGGCACTGCGCGACCAAGGCCGCGCCCTGCCCGAAGCCGAACGCCGAACCTACGAAGCCACCATCCGCGCAGCCCTGCCGAACGAGGAGCGGCGAGCGACCAGTTCGTCGACGAAGACCGATGCCCTGGCCGCCACCCTCGCCCAGGCCGAGCAGGCAGGTCACGACCCCAAGGCTCTTCTCCAGCAGGCCATCGACATGCGCGAACTCGACACCGCCGAGAACACGAACGACGTCCTGGTCTGGCGCCTACGCCGCCTCGCCCATCTCCCCGCACACCCGGGCGAAGCGACCCGCCGCCCGCAGGCCAGCACAAGCCGACCCAAGACCGCGGCCAACCACACCATCAACCGGACGGCACCCACGGCAGCGTCCCGCCCCGCAGCCTCCGACCCCCGCAACCGCCCACCGCGCCGCTGATCAGAGTCCGGTCTCCGGCCCCGCCGGAGACCACGAACCCCGTGGACAACCGATCCCACCAGCGCTATGGATGAAACAGAAGGACCCCGACCGGAAGATGAAACTCGTGCTCAGAACCACCCACCGCCCCACAGAGCTGACAACACCCGTGCAGCCCACCCCTCCCACCGGAACCGATCCGCTGCTGCAACACGAGCACGAGACACAGACACCCACGGGCCCCGGCGTGACACGTTGTCTCAACCACCCACGCGAACTGGCACTTCGCGGAATCCCGGCGATGTGCACAGCCTGCAACGCCCGACGAGACTGGCTGCTCATCAACCACGGCCGCAATGTCTGGATCGTCTGCCGCTGCAGTAACCAGTGGCTCGAACCCGAGATCAGCCGCGCCGACTTCGACGCCCTGATAGACATCCCAGACGGGACCACCTACCCCAGCGTCGAGCACGGTCTCGCCGCGCTCGGCTTCGACGGGACCTTCGCCGGCACCTACCTGGACTAGGCTCACGTCTGCGCGGCCCGCTGGGGTCAGCGCTCCACCCTGAACCTTGTCCGACTCGAACAGCCCATCCGTGACCACGCCTCGCTCCGGCGTCGCAGCACCACGCAAACACCGGAGCGGGCCGTTCGGGGGCCGGGGCTGCCGGCGGGTCAGCGCACGGTGAGCAAGACAGCACGCCCATGCTTGTTCATGTAGCTGAAGAGCTGGGCGATGTGGCTGGGGTGGAGCTTGATGCAGCCGTAGGACTTGTAGTCCTGCACGCCTTCCCAGCGCTGCGGGCTGTCGGCACCGTTGCGCGGACCCTGCTTCCTGTCCTTCGTCATCTCACTGTGGATGAACAGTCCGGTGCGCTTGACCTTGCCGGTGCGGCACTTCGTGTCCGGCAGGCCGATGGCGTAGCCCTTGATCGCGCTGTTCCGGCCGGTCTCGAAGGAGGTCGGCTTGTACGTGCCGTTGGGAAGCCACCCGGCTTTGCTCGTGCAGTCATTCCGGTAGCTCTTGCCCTTATTCGTATTGTAGTTGGCGGCCGTTCCCAGCCCGGAACCGGCCCGGTACGTGGCGATGCGGTCCCTTCCGTTCCAGAGCTGCAAAGTTGAGTTGGACGGGTCCTTTGCGTTCTTCACGAACACGAGGGCCACGCGGGATGCCGCAGCAGCGGAGTGCCGAGCCGACGGGGTGCCAGTGGCCGGCGCGGCCATCGCGGTGACCACTCCAGTGGCGAGTACGGCCGTGGCCGCCGCTGCCGCGATAACGCTCTTGAGATTGTTCATGGTGTCGACTCTCCCTAATACTTTCGACCCTCGTTGGGGACAGCGGTCGGATGCTCCGTGCCGCCGGAACCGACTGTGCCGTAGCCGGATCGGGAGAACACCAGTGCAAGAGAATCAGGGATTTGCAGCGCAACTTGCACCTCCGTAACCTGCTGTTTCTTCGTTGCACTGCAACGAAGAGTCCGTCGGAAGGGAGCCGATGACCGAGGAACCAGGGGATGAGTTCGCGGACCTCGCGCGCGGCCTAGTGCAGGCACTGGATGCATGGGCAGCGTGTGTGGGGGAGCCGATCTCCAAGGACAGGCCGGCACGGAAAGTATTAGTCAGGGCGCTGGAGCAGGAGCGGGCTACACCAGAGTGGACATCGCGTGCGCCGATCGACGGGCCAATACTGTCGTATTGGCTCCGCGGCCGCAGACAACTTCTTCCCGGCACCAAGCACAACCGGTTTCCCAGCGTGGAGGACAGTGCGGCTATCGCACGAGCGCTCAAGCTGCATGCACCCGGTAATGCGGAGCGGTTACCAATGATTGGCCGGGAGATCGCCGATCTGGCACACAGGCTTCAGGAGACAGCTGGACGCGGGTGGCGCCGCCGGATTGGGGAGAGTAGATGCCTGCATTCCCCCGGGCAGATCAGCCCTGGAGAATCCATCGGGCTTTCCGTAGCCGTCGCATCGAGCGAAGCCGTTGAACCAAGCCCCGCAGAACCTGTCGCACTCCAGGCGAACGTGGAATCGACGGCAGTTACCGAGCCGGAACTCCACGAGTTGTTGCCGGTCGAACCCGTCACCATTGCAGTCTCACCCGGGGCACCCAGCCCAGCAGTTGCGGCTGAGGCGGAAACCGGCGTGATCGTGGCGGCGGGCATCACCGACCGGACATCGTGCCCGGCGAGGAAGAGGTGGATCGGGGCAGGAGCACTCACCGCCGCGGCGGCTGTGTCGATCGGCCTGTGGGCGTGGCCGGGCGAAGAAGCGCCGACCACGGCTGGCAGGGGCCCGGACAGGTCAGCGTCACCGAGCGCGCATGCCATGGATGCCGCCGATCCCAACGCTGTTACCTCCGCCGTGTCAGGCAGCCTGAACGGGAATCACCGATGCGGAAGAAAGCGGAGCGCGGGGACGGTGGTGTGGAAGCCATGCCTGATCGTCACCGACGAGGCGACGATGGCTTTCCTCGTTCAGTTCACCAACACCTCGGGCAAGCCGATGACAATGAAAGCGAAACTCGCCTACGTCCAAGCCTCCGTGGAGCAGACTTGCCCCGCTCCCTGGGGAACCTCGGCGACCATCACCATCCCAGCCAGGGCCACTCGAATCAGCCCGCTTGACACCTGCACCGCTGCGCTGACACCCATTCAGGCATTCCAGGCCAAAGCCTGGGTAACACCGTACGGGGCGACACAGTGGGCATACCGGGAGCATTCACCGACCCTGCACGTGCAAGAAGCCGGTAATCCAGTGTGGGCCGGCCAATCCTAGAAGCAGCCCGACCGAGGCGGCCAGGACGAGGCCGATGACGGCCGGACCACGCGAGGTGATGGACGACGTTCGGCGCTCCGTGGCGCGCTTCGCCTTACCGAGTACGGCAAGGCCGCCCTTGCCTGTTCGGCGCGGGCGTCCTTCCGGTTAGTAATGGGCGAGTTGATTTGAGAGGTCGAGGGCGGTGGTCGCGATGGTGAGGGCGGTGCACAGGCCGAGTACTTCGTGGATGGTCGGATGGACCAGACGCGGCCAGTCGTCCGGTGCGGCGGGCCAGGAGGTGAGGCGTACCTCGGTGGTGGCCAGGCTCAGGTGGGCGGTGACGTTCCAGCCGGCGGGGGAAGTCGGCTGCCGGTGGAGGCGGATGCGTCCGACAGGGAGTCTGGGGGATTCGGTGGCGAGCCGGGTGACGACTGGGAGCGGTAGGTCGTGGCAGTGAGCCGACGGCGGCGCGAAATGTCGCTGAAAGCTCGGTGTACTGACACCGCGTCGGCTCCATAGAGTTGTAACCCGAGCCGGATCGAGGGAGGGCAAGGATGGACGCGGAGATCGCGCTTTTAGCGGGTACCGCAGGGACGACGATTGCGACGCTGCTGGCGACCGATACGTGGAACGGCGTTCGGAACGGCGTGGTCGGTCTGTGGCGACGTGTCCGGCCGGACCATGAGGAGCAAGTCGGCGCCCAGCTCGACACGTCGCGCCGGGACCTCCTGGGCGCGCAGAGCAGTGGTGACGAGGAGACCGAGCGGGAGATCGCGGCGGAGTGGCAGGGCCGCATTCGCCGTCTCCTCGTCGCGCACCCCGAACTGGTGGCGGAACTGCGTTCCTTGCTGATCGAACTCGACCCCGGCGCACTCGCCACCCCGACCGTCACCCAACACGCGACCGCCTCCGGCAGCTCACGCGTCTACCAGGCCGGCCGCGACCTGAACGTCGACCAGCGGTGACCGGCCGCAACGACGGCCGTGCCACTGATCAGGGGCGCGTCTACCAGGCTTCCGGTGACCAGCACATCACCGAGCACCACCATCACGGCGCCGCCTGGGCCGGCCCGGACTCGGTGCGGCATCCGCCCATCGGCCGGGCACCGGCGATCCTGAGGGACCGCGGCGAACTCGTCGGACGCCTGAGGGAGGCAGTGACCGAGAACGCCGGAAGCACCGTGTTCGTCCTGCACGGCCTGGGAGGATGCGGGAAGACGGCCGTGGCGTGCGCACTCTTCGAACACGCCACCCGGGAACGCGGACGCCTGGGCCTGTGGGTCAACGCCTCCGATCAGGCATCGCTGCGGGCCGGGATGCTCGCGGTGGCCGCCGACCGCGGCGCCGGCGACGGCGAGCTGATGGCCGCGCGCAACGGCTTACGCGCAGCCGCAGACTTGGTCTGGGACCACCTCGACCGGTCCGACACACCCTGGCTGCTGGTGCTGGACAACGCCGATGACCCAGCGGTGCTACGGGACGGCGGATGGCTGCGTACCAGCCCGCGCGGAACCGTCCTCGTGACCACACGGCAGGCCGCCAGCCACTGGTGGCCCGCAGCCGAACTGCTGTACGTGGATGTCCTGCCGCGTGAGGAGGCGGCCCAGGTCCTGCGCGACCTCGCCCCCGGAACGGGTTCCGCCGAGGACGCGGCCGCCATCGCCGACAGCCTCGGCCGCCTGCCGCTCGCCCTGACTCTGGCCGGCGGGTTTCTGGCCCACCAGGTGATCGACCCCTGGACGATGGAGGAGTACGGGCGCCGTCTGCAGGAGCGTCCGGATCCCATCGAACTGATCGACCAGGGAGCCCTCGACGCGGGCAACGACTCGCGACACCTGGTCAGCGGAACGTGGCAGCTCTCGCTGAACTCCCTGGCCGGGCAGAACCTGCCCGAGGCCGTTACCCTGCTGCGCCTTCTGGCCTGCTGGTCGAACAACCCGCTGCCCCTGTCGCTGCTGGCCAACATCCGGCTCGACCTGACCCTGCCCGCAGACCGGGTGGAACTGGCGCTTCGGGGGCTGCTTGACCACTCGCTCACCGAACTCGTTCCTGGCGACATCCGCTGCCTACGTACGCACGGAGTGCTGCTCGACAGCGTCGCACGCGTCACCCCGGCCGATGAACGCGACCAACTCGCCGCCGCAGCGGCCGGACTTCTCCTGCACTCCCTACCCGCATCCCCGGAACGCGGCCTGCGCGACAGCCTGCTCACCCCCCTCACCCCCCATGTCCTGGCATTGCTTCGCCGCGTCATGACCTGGCCCGAGATCACGATCGACACCGCCGAGTCAGCTGCCACCTGCGCCCTGCGTCTGGCGACGGCCCAGCATCGTTCCGGCGATTACGCATCTGCGCTGGCCACGGCCGAACAGGCGACAGTCCTCGTGCAACGACGACTGGGAAACGATCACGTCCTGGCGCTGCGCCTGCGGCAGCGGATCGGGAAGGCGACCGATCGTCTGGGGCGCCTCGACGCGGCTGCGGATCTCCACCGCGGGCTGCTCGACGACTTCGAACGGGTCTGCGGTCCCGAGGCGCTGGACACCCTGACCACCTGCCTCCATCTGTCCCGCCCGTTGGTCTGGCTCGATCGAGTGACGGAAGCCGTGCAGTTGATGCACCGGGCGGTTGCCGGGCGAGCCGCACTGCTGGGCCCATGGCACCCGCTGACGCTGGAGGCGAGGGCATGTCTGCTCGAACTGCCTCCCGGTCCGGACCTGGACCGGGAGGCGCTGGCAGGAACGGATTTGGTCGCCGACTGTCGCCGTGAGCTGGGCCCAGACCACCCGATCACACTGTCGGCCGACCTCAACTGCGCAGGTGCGCTGCTCAACACCGGAAAGCACGCCGAAGCACTGCTGTCGGCCCGCCGTGCGCTGGCGGCGCACGAACGCTGGTTCGGAGCTCGCTACCCCATCACGCTGGCGGCACGAAGCCTGCTCAGCAACGTCCTGCACGCGGTCGGCGAGGACCGGGAAGCCATCGAACAGGCGGAAATCGTCAGGAAATGGCGCGAGCGGGTACTCGGTCCAGAGCACCCGTGGACGAGAGGAATCCGGGACAAGCTCGGGCGGTACCGGCGTTCCCTGGCGGAGGCAACGTCACCGGACCCGAGCTGACTCGCGGTGGTTCGGTGTCCGTTCAGGATTCGGAGTCCGCCACCGGTACGGACTCCGTGATCCACACGGATCCATCTCCACACGTCACCTTGACTCCGTCCGCCGGCTGCAACGATGTCCGCAGAACCCGCAGACGACGGTCAGCCACCGTGGCAACCGGGCCGGATCTTCCCGAGCTGCCGAATCTGATGGCGCGCACCTGGTTGTGGATCTCTTCCCTGGTGGTGTTCCAGTCGATCTGCGAGAACGCGGGTTCCATCCACCCCGCGTAGGTGGCCGATCTCTCCTCCTGCGGTGTACCGGGCGAACCGGCTTCGGCCAGCGAGAGCGCGCGGGGTAGAAGCCGCTCGATGTACCGGTCGACCTCTTCCCACAACAACCGGGGGGCGACATCGTCACCCAACGCGATACCCGCCTCCTGCGCCAGGATCCCGCCGGAGTCGAATTCGCTCTCCATCCAGTGGATGCTGACGCCGATTTCCTTGTCGCCGTTCCTGATCGCCCAGTTGACCGGAATGGGGCCTCGGTACTTCGGCAGCATCGACGTATGCACGTTGACGGCACCCAAGTTCGTCGACCGGAGTGCCGCCGGCGGCAGCTTCCAGGGAAGGCCGTAGCAGACGATGAGATCGGCCTGATATCCCGCGAGGATGTGCGGCAGCATGCTCTTCCGGCCCGGAATCAGCAGATCCATCCCGTTCGGCAGGGCGTCGACGATCTCGCCCACGACATCGCCCGCACCGCTTCGCGTCGGCTCGCCCGGCCGCAGTGATCTCGCATGCAGGTAAGCGACGGGCGTGTGTCCGGCCCGCTCGCACACGCGGTGCAGGAGGGCGAAGCCCTGTGCAGAGTATGAAATCAGGATAATGCGCATTTATAGCCCTTATGCTGCGGCAGGCTTCCGGCCGAAACTCTTATGCCCATCCCGGACTCTCCACCGAGCTCGGGGCGGGATTGCTCGGCTCTACTCCTCGGTCACGGTCGGCGGAGGCAGTCGGGCGATCCGGCGAGTGAAGAAGTCATCCAACGGCTCAGCAGCCCGGTGCATCTCCTGGATCGTCTTCCGCCATCGGGAGATGTCGCGTGGATCGTCGAAGCGGATACCGCCGGCGAGTTTCCCGTCGTCGTCATAAAGCACCTCGTACATCACCGAGGAGCCGAGGACCACGACCTCCGGAAGCGGATGCTGCGCTTCGTACCGGAGGATGCCGTCCCCGCTGAGGACTCTCGTGTCCTCCCCGCACTGGGCCTTCAGGTTCAGCAGGTGGAGCTCCCACTGGAGGTACGGAGCGATGGGCTCCTCCACACAGCGGACACGGTGGAGGGCGAATCCGCTTTCGGCGATTCGCCGGAGGTACTCCTCGTAGTGCCCCCGCTGTTCCTCGATCAGCGCCAGGGCCTCATCCCAGCGCCCCTTGCGGAAGGCCTCCCAGCTCTCCACCCCGGGCTCCTGGAAGCTCTGCTGACGTTCAAGCTTCCAGAACCCCTCGGAGCCGGAACCCCAGAAATGGCGACCGAAGTCCTCGGAGTAGTCGTCAAGCCCGAGGCGCTGACCCGGGCTGTGGGCCTGTGAACTAAGCATCGGGGAGGTCTACCTTCGCCGCAGCGGCTGTCCTGCGGGGGATGACGACGATTCGTTCATCCGGGGCGACAACAAGCCCTGGGGGCAGGATCGGCAGGTAGGAATCGGTGAGGTCGCGGCCAACGACGGCGATGTCCCCGTTCTCCAGTTCCCAGATGTCCGGGCACCCTTGCTCGCCGCCCGTGGTCCCGAGCTCGGTGGGGGATTTACCCAGGCGGCGCACCAGCGGCGAAGAAGGATCGGCTTCCCAGCCCCGAATCATCACGGTTCTCCATTCAGTCCTCCCGAAGGTAACCTAGATCACATCTGACGCAACGTCGGGCAGAGACTTCCAGCCATCCGAACACAACGGCTCGTCCCCCTGCATCGACCGATAGTCGGGCGGATCACGGCGAAGTCGCCCGGGGCGAACGGGCAGGAACGACCGCGCGTCGGCGCGGGCCTTGAGTTCGGCGCGCAGGAAACGGGTGGAGTACGCCGTGGCGTAGACCGCAGTGTTTGCTGGGAGCAGGCCGCGTTCCTCCGCGTACACCAGGAACACGACGCGCATCATGACGGCTACGGCGCCCCGGTAGACCTCGTCGGCCGCGACGCCCATCGCGTGGAGGCCCAGGGCGCCCACGTCCATCGCCCGCACGTCCGCTCGCCCTATGACGTCGACGAGGAGTTCCACGGCCTGGCGGACCTGGATCCCGAGCGCCTCGGTGACGTCCTCGCCAGCCGTCAGGCTGGCCTTCAGCAGGCCGAACAGGGTCTCTGACTTTTTGTACTCGAAGAAACGGCGGCGGCGCAGTAGGGAGACGAAGGCGCGGACGACATTGCGTTCGGCGGTCCCGTTCCAGCCGCCGGTGTCGAAGACAGCGGTGGTCGTGACGCCACCGGCGGGCGCCCAGGCAGCTCGACACCGACACTGGACACCAGTGAACATGCGCCCCGCTTCAGCACGAAGCGGGGCGCTACCCTGTGCGTTCGACGCCGCGCGGGCATGACCGTCGTGCAGGATGAGTACCAGGGCCACGGCGAGGGGGATCACGGGTGGACGCGTGGACGTGTGAGAAGTGCGGCTTACCGGCACCCCAGAACGAGGGTGAAACGACAGGCGCGGCTGTGCGCAGGCACGCACGTTCGGCCGGGCATCCTTCGGCGAGTGTGAGCAGACAATTGCCCAACGGCACCGTCCAGAGGTGGCGCACCCCCGAAGAGCGAGAACGCGAACGAGAACGGGCTGAGAAGCCAGCAGACCGCGCGTGGGAACGGGAGCGGTGGCGGCTCCTGGAGCAGGCCGACCGTGGGGACAGCAAAAGAGATCAGACGCCCCCTTGCCGAGTCGAGCCCCGGTGGAAGAAGAGCGGGCCTCGACAGCGGTGGGACGCACTTCCGCTGTCGACGCGCGTTTGTATTGCCCTGTCGGTGTGGGGATGCGCGCTGGTGTTCGGTATGTGGCTGGCCAATCTCGCCGCCCCGCCTCCGCTGACGCACTGCAGCGGTTACCCTCGGCCGTGCTGACCAATCGCGGCGAGCACTAGGAGCAGAAGCACGACGAGTCCTCGGCCGGATAGCTCGACTTTTTCGACCGGGCCGTCTCACGGTCTCCCGGCAGGTGCTGCCCAGGGTTGCCGTCGAATCCGTAGTGGTGGCATAGCTGGTAGCAGCGCGTGCACCCAGCCGGCTTGTAGCCAGGCATCGGTAACTCAGGCGGTTCAGCGACGTAGGCGGACGGAGGGAGCGGCAGGGTCCCGGTACGGTCGCGGGCCTCGCGGCAGGTGGACCTGCGGCGGCCTGGGGCGGCGGGTTTGCCGGACCTGCTCCCCCACTGCACCGGTTGTCCTGGCCGGCCTGTCACGAGTCGTCAACGGTCCCGGCGGTTGGGCTGCCTACGCCAAGGCCGAGCGGCATGATGAGAAGGGATGACAGGACGAGAGGACGGGGAGCCTCGATGCCGCCACCCAACGGTAAACGGGCACCCCGTGCCCGCAGATCGTCTACGCCTGGTGAGGAGTTCTGATGTCCGCGGATCCGATGACGGCTCTGGCGATGACCGGTGCGACAACCATCGTCGCCGCCATGGCCACCAGCGCCTGGCAGACCACCCGAGACGGCACGGCACGGCTGTTCAACCGCGGCGGTCGCGATCTACCGGCCCTCCAGGCGCAGTTGGACGGTGACGCCGACATCGTGGCGGAGGACGACGACACCGACGGTGCCCGCCAGGATCTGGTCGGGCCGTGGCGGCGCCGGTTGACGGCACTCCTGCGCGAGCATCCCGAGGTCGAGGCCGAACTGCGCGCTCTGGTGGACGAGGCTCGCAGGGAACTGGCCCCGGCCCAGCAGAACTGGATCCAGCACATCACCGCCCACCAGGGCCTGGCCGCCGGCACGTTGGGTGACCACAGCAGCGTCACCATCCACTACCACTCCGCCGCCGAACACCAGCCCTCCGCGTCGCCACCGTCACCCGCAACACCGGCACCAGGACGGGGAGCCGCACCTGCGCCCCGCGCCCCGCACGACCCCCGGTGAGACCTGGTGATTCCCCCTTCCTCACAGCCCGGCCAGCCGCGACTCCCCGACCGCGCACAGCAGACGGTCCGAGCGGAGGGCGGCTTCGCCTACGGCGTGATCGGTGCGGACATCCATGTTTTCGGCGACGGCATGCCGCTGTACCTGCTGGAGAACTGGCGCCAAGCGCGCGCCACAGATCCGGAGTTCCTACAAGAGCTGCCCAGCCGCATGCTGAACGCCCGTTTCGCCGTCGTGGACTTCACCGGTCGCGGCGAGGAGCTCGCCGATCTGTACCGGTGGCGCGAAGACGCACCACGGCTGGCGGTCCGTTGGTTGCACGCTCCCGGCGGCGCGGGCAAGACCCGGCTGGCCGGGCAATTCGCGCAGGATTCAGTCGCCGAAGGCTGGAAGGTGGTCACCGCCACTCACGGCCCCGGCAGCGTCCTGCCACCCCCCGGCAGCCAGGATCTACGGCTGGACGGCACCACCGGCCTGCTGCTGATCATCGACTACGCCGACCGTTGGCCGCTGACCCATCTGACCTGGCTGTTCAGCAACGCCCTCTTCCACCAGTCGGCCGTCCGTACCCGGGTGCTGCTGGTGGCCAGAAGCACCGACGGCTGGCCGGCCCTGCGTGCCAGCCTGGCCAACGAGCAGGCCGACACCTCCACCCGATCCCTGCCCCCGCTGCCCGACGGCCACGGCCACGGCGAGAACGGCCATGGAAGCCGCCTGGAGATGTTCACGGCGGCCCGTGACAGCTTTGCCGCGCGTTACGGCGTACCCGCCGCCGATATTGGTCCGCCCGGGCCGTTGGCACACCCGGACTTCGGGCTGACGCTCGCGGTACACATGGCTGCCCTGGTCGCGGTCGACGCCCACGCCGCGGATCGGCGGCCACCGGCCGACACGGCCGGCCTGACCGTCTACCTGCTGGACCGCGAGCACCTCCACTGGGAACGGCTGTACGGCGACGCCACCCACGGGCTCACCCCCTCCGAGCAGGCGTACGCCACTCTGCCCGCTGTGATGAGGCAGACGGTGTTCGTCGCCGCTCTCACCGGTCCGCTGTCCCGTCCCGCAGGCATCGGCGTGCTCGAAACCGTCCAGGTCGGGGCACCCGCCGAGCGCGTCATCACCGATCACGCCGTCTGCTACCCACCGGCCGGCCGCTGGCAGGATTCTGTGCTCGAGCCGCTCTACCCCGACCGCCTTGCCGAAGACTTTCTCGCGCTCACCCTCCCTGGCCACCACGCCGACTACCCCGCGGCGGAGTGGGCCGGGTCAACCATCATGGCCCTGCTGTCACGCCGCGGCAACAGCGGAAGCGACAACGACGACCTGCCCCCGGTCAGCGGCTGGACGCCCCGCGCGGTCACCTTTCTGGCTGCCGCAGCCGCGCGCTGGCCGCATATCGGCTCCGGCTACCTCTTCCCGCTGTTGCGCGAGGACCCCCACCTGGCCATCGCCGCCGGCAGCGCCGCACTCGCTGCCGTGGCCAATCTCGATGAGATCGAACCCGACCTGCTGGCAGGCATCGCCGACCACCGCCCGCGCAGTCGTCATGTCGAACTCGACGTGGGCATAGCCGCCCTGGTCAAACGTCTGGCCCCTTACCTCTTGGCCGCCCTTGCGGACGACCTGGACGGAATCGCTGCGGTCCACCGCGATCTCGCCAGGTGCCTTTCCCTCGCCGGCCTCCATGAAGAAGCCCTGACGGCGACCGAACAAGCCCTCGCCGTCTATCGGCGGCTGGCCGCGGACGGCACCGCTGACCACCAGCTCGGTCTTGCCGACGCAGCGGGGGATCGCGCCGTCAGCCTGAGGGATATGGGCCGACCGGAGGAGGCACTGGCCGACGCCGAGGAGGCAACGGCCCTCTGGCAGCGTCTGGCCGCGGCCGACCCCGCCGCGTACGACGGCTATCTCGCCAACACGCTGACCAACATGGCGGCTCTCCTGATCGATCTGGGGCGCTACGAGGAGGCATGGCCGATAGCCGAGAAGGCCGTGACCGAGCACCGACGGTTGGCAAGAGATGACCCGGGCCAACTGGCCGACCTTGCCTCCTCGCTGTCAGTGTTCGCGGGTAGCGCCCGAAAACTGGGACTGCGAGACAGGGTGCTGGACTTGGCCAGGGAAGTGGTCATCATCCGAAGGCAGTTGGCGGCGATTGCTCCGGAAACCCACCTGCCCGAACTCGCCACCGCCCTGTCCAACCTTGCCGCATGCCTGCGTGATTCGGGCCAACGGGAGGAGGATGCCCTGGCCACCGGCAGGGAAGCCGTCACCATTCGGCGGCGCTTGACGTCGATCAACCCGGCCGCATTCGAAGCAGACCTCGCCAATAGTCTGATCGGACTCGCGGCGTACCTGTCCGAATTCGGGCGCCATGATGAATCCCTGGCCGCGGCGGAAGAAACGGTGGTCGTTCATCGACGGCTCGTTGAACGGAACCCAGCCGCGTACGAGCCCGGCCTTGCCACCGCTCTGCTCTCCATGGGTACCACCTTCGCAAAGCTCGAACGATACCCGGAGGCAACTGCCGTCATGCAGGAGACGGTGGAGATCTGGCGGCGATTGGCAGCGGCCACCCCAGCGCTCTTCGCAAGCGATCTCGCCCATGCGCTGACCAATCTCGGGCCCGCGATGCGTCGGTCGGGGCAACGGGAGCAGGCACAGGGAGTGCTGGAAGAGGCGGTGATGCTGAACCGCCGGCTGGCCGAAGTTAATCCCGCCGCTCATGCCGACACTCTCGCCCGGGCATTGTCCAACCAGGCTAATAACTTGGTCGACTTGGGGCGCAGAGACGATGCCCTCGCCGCAGCCGAAGAGGCCGTCGCCATCCATCGGACCCTGGCCCGGTCCCACCCTGCCGCCTTCGAACCCCACCTCGCCCAGTCGTTGGCTGACCTCGCCGACCACTTCGCCGAATTGTCGCGACCACAGGAGTCCCTGGTCGCGGACCAGGAAGCCCTGTCGATCTACCAGCGCGTCGCCGCAGCCAGTCCCGCCGTCTTCACCTCCCGCCTCCTCACCTCACTCTTCAACGTCGCCGCCGCCCTGTGGAACATGGGACGGCCCGACGATGCCGTGCTCCCTGCCCGGGAAGCCGCCGCGCTCCTTGAGCGCCTGCCCACCGCTGCCGCGCTGACCGAGGGCGGTGACCTGGCGGACCTGCTCTCCGACCTGGGTCGGTACCAGGTGGACGCCGACCGAGCCGAGGAAGCGTTGGCGGTGATCACCGCGAGCACCACGGTCTACCAGCGGCTGGCCGAGGCCGACCCCGCCTCGTTCGCGTTCGGCTTCGCCCGCTCGCTGCAAGCGCTGGGTGAGCAACTGAGCGACATGGAACGCTGGGAGGAATCCGTAGCGGTCATGGAGAAGGCGGTGGAGGCTCACGGACACCTGGTCGAGAACACCCCCGACGATCCCACCGCCCGCGCCGGACTGGCCAGTTCCCTGACCAACTTCGCCGCCGCGCTGTGGAAGGTGGGACGGGTCGAGGCAGCCCTGTCCGGTACGAATATGGCTGTCTCGCTCTACCTGCGGCTGACGGAGGACGGTTCTCAGACCTACACACCGGAACTCGCCCGATCACTGTGGTGGTCCGCGATCATACGAGGGGATGTGAAGAGGCAGCTTCCCGAAGCGCTGGAGATGGTCAGCGCATCGATCACTATCTACGAGCAGCTCTGCGTGGCCGAGCCCGAAGCGTTCGCACCGAAGCTCCGCAACGCATACCTGGTGGCTGCCGACGTCTTGGACGGCCTAGGCCGCACACAGGAGGCGGCGGGGCTGCGCCGCAGCCTGGTTTCCCGTTGAGTGAGCTGCCGCGTGGTGGTTACGCGGCGACGATGAAGTCCTGCTGGTAGCGGGCGGTGTGCTGCCGTTCGCGTTCGAGTCGACCGTGATATTCCCAGTACGCGTCGAAGTCTCCGTTGTCGATCCCTGGCACGTCGGCGTGATACGGGCCAGCTCGCACGTCGCCAGCAGAACTGTGATCCGCTCCGCCTCCGCCCGAAGCCGCTCGGCCTCACCGCGGCAGGCCGCCTCCCGTTCCCGCAGCAGCCGCAGCACCTCGTCGCAGCTCATCCGGCCTACCCCTCACGCCAGCTGATCAACCCAGCTACCGCAACGAGACAGTCACCACGCCGGACACGGCGCTTTCACCGACCTCACTCAACAAGAAACGCACCCCGCTGGGCTGGTGGAGGGGCGGTCATGGCGCTTCCTTGGGCGGGGTCGCCCTGCACAAGACTTTGCGGCTGCCCGTCGACGCGCCGTGACCCGCGCACGCCACAGGATGTCCCCGCAACTCGTAGGTGCCCCGATAGCGGTGGCCGAGGCTCGGCCCCTCGACGAGTTGGATGCGGAGTTGGAGGAAGGCGCTGCGGTCCCGGTCAGACCTGGGCCAGGCGATTCGAGAGGTCGAGGGCGGCGGTCGCGACCGTGAGAGCGGCGCACAGGCCGAGCACCTCGTGGATGGTCGGGCGGACCAGAAGCGGCCAGTCGTGCGGTGCTGAGGGCCAGGAGGCGAGGTGTACCTCGGCGGTGGCCAGGCCCAGGTGGGCGGTGACGTCCCAGCCGGTGGAGGAAGCCGGCTCCCAGCGGAGGCGAATGCGTCCGAGAGGGAGTCTCGGGGACTCGGCGGCGAGCCAGGTGACGTCGAGCGGCCCGTTGGGCAGGACGGAGACGCGCTGGACCAGTGCGCCGCGTACACCGCTCGGCATGGGATGCGCGGCGATGCTGTGGAGCGGACGGACGTGCGACGAGATAGGAACCTCCAGGGTGTTGATGGGGTTGGTCATGTCCAGTTGAGGGCCTCGGCCAATGCGGCCGGGAGGTAGCCCTCTTGGCCGTCGTCGGCGATGAACGCTTTGCCGTCCCGGACGATGACCTCGGCTCCCACGTGGTGGGCGAAGGGGAAGTCGGGGTTGACGGCGAGGCGGATCGGCAGGTTGGGGTCAAGTTCCTGGAGCTGACGGAGCACATGGCCGACGGTCAGGTGGCGGGGCACGGAAGGCCTCCAAGATCGGTAGGGAAGGGCGGGTGCGGGGAAAGCTGGTGCGTCTGCACGTTGGGCAGCCGGAATGGGCCACGCACGTTGTGCGGGAGGTCACGCGGAGGCGTTCACGGTTGGACGACCCCTTCGTTGACCTGCGGTTTTGCCCGACACCTCTACGTTGGCATGCGGTGAGCCGAAGTCCGTAGTCCTTTCCGGGGAAGTGGGGTCTGCCGTGGGCGAACTGGCCGCCGCCAGCAGATGGCCAGCGGCCCGGGAATGGACCGGCGGACCCGGCTGTCGTATCCGGGTTGGCAACGGGCCACACGGAACCGAAGGGGAGCAGGGATGGCGGAGCCGGGCAGACACCGGGACGGAACCGGGCTGGAGCGCAAGATCCGGGCGGCAGGGCGGCCGTGGACGGTCGGCGACATCGCGATGGTCGCCAATGGCCAGTGGGCCGTCGGGGCGCGGTGCGGGCGGTGGGACGAGGGCGCGGTGGTGGAGGAGCGGATCGCGGAGGGGCGTCGTGTCGAGTTGACGGTGGAGGAGCTGGCCCGCGCGGGCGGCTCCCGCATCGGGGATGCCCACCGCGACGAGGACCTCGCCTGTCCAGTCAGCGGCGCGGCCCCGGGCTGGCCACCGGCGGGCCGACAGTGGCCGAAGGGGCGGGCTGGTCGGGTGCCTGGGCCAGGGGGCGTGGCGTGTGCCCGGAGCGGGCGACGGCGGCCTGGGTCAGCCGGGCCGTCGGGGCCCGGCCCGTGGTTGTGGCGGCTTCGCGGGCTTCGATCACGTGGCTGATGGCCTACAGGGACGTACTGCTCTCTGCCTTGGCGACGCGAAGGTCTGCCGCTGAGCTGGTGATCCGTTCCAGGTCGTAGAAGGCCGGCACGTGGCCGGGGCGGGTCAGGGCGTGCAGACGGTCCTGGTGCACGGTCGCGGCGCTGTCGGTGATGACCAAGGCCGAGCGGATGCGCATGGCCGAGCGCAGGAGCGGGTCGTCGCTGGGGCGGCGGACTGCGAGGGACTCCAGAGCGTCTATGGGGCGGTTCCAGGCTTTCTCGATCATGGCTGTGGCCTGGTCGTATGCGGTGATGTTGGACATGAGCGGCTCCACATGGTCCGGGGAGAGGGCGTGTTCGTCAGCGGGCGTACCCGGAGCGCGGGGCCTGCGGAGCCGGCGGCGAACGCGGCGACGGGGTTACGGGACGAGCCGCAGCAGTCGTTGGCAGCGCCGTGGAGCGGGAGTTGGCTGCCTGGATGCGGCGAATATCCAGAGGTGTGGGCATAGGCGGTTTGACCGGTGTCGCGGTGGCCTGTGAGGGAAGGCGTCGCAGGTCATAGCCGTAACGGATGACTGGCGACGGGTCGGTGAGGGCGGTGTTCATCGCGGTCACCAGCCTCTGCGGGGTGAGGGAGGAAGCGGTGGCGTACCACTGATTTCCTGGCGGCCCGGCGAGGGTGAGCCAGCGTTCTTGATGGCCCCGCATCTCGGCGGTTTGGTCACGGTGGTTGCGGCGCAGGTAGACCTCGGCCAGGTGGTCGGGCGACTGGAACACGACGTTCTCGGGGCTGTAGCTGTGGCTCCAGCCCGCCGCTGCCAGAGGTGTGCCGGCATCCAGCGCGGTCAGGGCGCTGTTGCCGTGGCGGAGGTAGGAATCGGGGCCCTCGGCGTAGGCGGCGGCGAGCGCCGTGGTGAAGCCGGCGACGATCTCGGTGGGGGTGCCGCTCTGGAAGGTGACCAGCCAGCGTGGAGTCGCGTAGTCCGAGCTGTACGCGGTGATCTTCCACAGGGCGTCGTCGTCGCCCTCGGGCAGGTAGGCCAGGCGGACTCGCTGGTTCGGGGTGTTGACGTACACATTGCCCAGGTCGTCGTCGTTCAGCACCCAGCCGCTGTCGAGGAGCGGACGGAGAGCGGGGTCACCGGTGAACGTTGATCCGGCGAGGTAGCGGGGGCTGACGTGGTACTCGCGCCACTGCTCATCATCCGAGCTGAAGGTCATGGGAAGTTCCTGAAGAAGAGAAGGGGAAGGGGACGCGCCTGCGTACGCCGTAGAACGGGCCGTTCGGCCCGTACACGGGCGCCGTGGAAATGAGCCGGATCACCGGCTATGGAACGGGTTGTGGGGGCTCATTCGGCGGTTTCCATCCGGGCGAGCAGTGAACGGACCAGGGTGGGCAAGTGGCCTGGGCCATCGTTGATCCAGACGTGGTCGGTCGCTTCGCCGAGGACGTACGTGGCGTCGTCGAGGAGGCCGCTGGAGATCTCTATGCAGGCGTCGGTGATCCGGGTGATGGCGAGAAGGGACTCGGAGAGCACGGCGACGTAGTCACCCGGCGGGAGGTGGGCGGCCTCGGCGGCGGTGCGGATTTCCGTCAACTCCAGGTCGCTGAAGGCGAAGTCGAGCTCGCTGTCCTGCTCGGTGCCGTCGGGCGTGGTGAAGGTCGGGTCGTCCGGTAGCTGTGTGGGGATGCCGACGCGGGTGCAGATCTGGTCGACCGAGGTGGTGAGCTCGGCGAGGGACTCGGTGAGCCATCCCAGCGCGGAGGCGTAGGAGGCCAGGGTGAACAGACCCGCGGGCATCGCGGGGCGCGGCTCGGCGGCCAGGAATTCTTCGAGCCGGTCGTTCAGCTCGCAGATCACCCTGGGTCCGGCCGACAGCGCACCCAGTACGGGGTGCAGGTAGGAGCGGCTGGCAGCCGTCGGGTACTCGGCGGTGAGGATCCCGGAGACACTCTGCGCGGCGTCGGTGAGCAGGCCCGCCAGTTCGGTACGAGTCAGCGGGGCGCGGTCGACGATCATCGGTGGGGAGCCTTTCGGGAAGCGGTGGCAGGGGGCTGGGCCGCCGCCACTGGGAGCGGCGTCGGCTGGTTTGCCGTGTGGGGAGAGCGGGAGCGTGCAGCCTGCACGCGTGCTTCGACGGCCGAGGAGGTTGTCTCGACGTCCGCGTTCTGGTGGGGGCCGGTGCGCAGGTGGGCCGTGCGGTAGACCGCGTACTCCTTCCGGCTGCCTGCGGCGACGAGATAGACCTCGCGCTTGTGGTGCGAGGTGGGCGGGGCGGGGCGGAACTGGATGACCATCCGATAGGAGACGGACGGGTCGACGTACACCTTGTGAAAGCCCGCGAGACGGCCCTTCAACGGCAGGCAGTCGTCACTTCCGTGAACCAGGTTCTGTAGCTCCAGTAGCGCCAGATCACTTATCTCGTCGGGGAGTTCGCGCAGGTCAGCGATGGCGTCCGGGTGCGCGGCGAAGGCGAAGCGGGCGCGGCTCACATCGACCGCCCAGGGCTCGGCCGCGGGGTCGGTCCTGGCGGCGGCAGGCTGTGGGTATCGAGGCCGGCCTTCGGAGTCGCCGAGGCACCGGCTGAGCGGGTGAGGGCGGCGCGGGTCCGCAGGGCAGCGCCGGTGTCCCTGCCGTCCCCCGATGGGTTCGGCAGCGGGCTGTTGCGGTCGTCCAGCCAGTGCCGGGCTGCGCCCTCGTCGGCGAAGGCCCCCTCACGCGTCGTGTACGTGTGTGTTTCGAAGTCTCCCTCTTCGAGGAAGATGCGAATCGGTGCCTGAGCAGCGCTGGAGTCGCAGGTCAACGTCCATGTCTCGCAGGGGTCGTAGTCCGAGGTGTAGCTGTCCAGGACCGTGTACCGGGTGCCCGACGTGCGGAGCTCCTGCTCGACCTGTGTGGTGAGAGCGTCGGCGGGCTGTATGAAGTCGTCGCCGACCTGGGAAAGGTGCTCCGGTGGGCAACCGTGCTCGACCAGCCAGTTCTGAGCGAAGGACACGGTGGAGTGGTAGGACGACTCGAACGTGAAGGTGTTCCGGTTCAGGTCCCGTGCGACCTTGATCGCGCAGATCTGGGGTTCGCCGGGTACACCCCAGGTGACCGAGGCGTCGTGGGCGACGACGAAACTGCGGGAGACGTCGCGGGCGGTGTGGTGCTCGGCAAGGACGGTGAAGTCACCAGCCCAGAACTCCTCCTCCGTGTGCTGGGAGGCCGCGTCGGCGGGTTCGAGGTCGTCGAGGTGGAAGTCGAGTTCGTCGCTACTCATGCGGTCAGTCCCAGCTGGTCGGGCGCGGGGGTGGCCAGCACGCGGTGGTTGGGCCGGGCCGGGCTCGTCGTGCACGCGGCGAACGGTCCGTCGGGCGCACGGAGGTGGACCAGTGTCTGGTCGAGGTGGTCGCGGTGCCACGTCGAGGGACCGGGCAGGCCGGCCTCGGCGTCGGTGAACTGCTGCCACGCGAGCCAGAGGGCGTGCAGCCGTGCCACGGCTTCGGGGTGTTCTTGCCACCGCGTGCACCACGGGCGGGTCGTGCTGATCTCTCGCCCGTAGATCGGGAGGAGGAGGTGGTTCACCCAGGCAGTGAGGGCGGTGAGTTCGACGGCGTATGCCTCACCGCCCAGGGCAACGATGAACACTGAGGTGGGGCCCGCTGCCGACTCGGAGCCCGCTGCTGTTGCTGGAGCGTCGTCCGTCGGCTGGGGGGCGGGTGTGGGCTCGGAGCCGAGGCGGTCGAGGAGGACGCCGTGCTGTTTGACCTCGGCCATGGTCTTGGCGAGGCTGCTGGCGAGGTCGTCGAGGTTCTCGTCGGGGACGCGGAACGGGTCGGGGCCGGGGGCGGTCGTGGTGGTGTCGGGCATCGGGGCGTGCTCCCTCTGTGGGACGGCGACATGGGGAAGAGGATCCGGAGAAGCCCCGATTTGGCCCGGCCGGGAAAACCCGGTAGCCGGGCGCTACGCCGCCGCGCAGCGAGGGCAGCGAGGGAAGGGCGGGGCCAGCAACCGCACCGCCCGGGCGGCCTTTTGAGGTACGACACCGTTGCCGAGCGCGGTGAGCTGGGCGGGACGGCCGAGCCCCAGGGTGGCGGTGACCCAGCCGGCGTCGAGGCCCTGCATCCACTCCACGAAGTCGGCACGCAGCCGTCCGGCCGAGTCGGTGGGCGCCGGGGCGGGGCGGGTGAGCGTCTCCCACCGGGTGATGGCGGCTGCGTACGCACCCCATCGCCGCTCTGCTCCGATTGCCTCCAGAGCGCCGGAGCCACCGTTGGCGAGGGAGTCGGTCGGCCCTTGCCCGGTCGGCGTTCCGGGGCGCCCGGGTCGCGGGCCGGCGGTGTGGGCAGCAGGGACGCTGCCGCGCTCGGCAGGGTCATGTCGCCGTTGCCGTACCGCTGGTTGGGCGAGCCCTTGGTTCCGTCCGACGCCTTCGGGGTGGGCAGGAGCCACTCGACCTCGTCGGCCAGGTTCGGGCCGTGGCCCCCGCTCTTCCTCTTGGCGGGGTGTTGCGAGCCGCCGTTCCTGCCGATATTGCTGGTCGGCGTCTTAAGCAGGGGGCTCGGCGGGCCAGGCGACGAAGTTATCTGGACAGTTGGCCCTCTCGGGTGACTGGGTGTGTTGTGGTGCGTGCGTAGGGTTTTGGTCATGCGAGTGGTGAAGGTGCCCGATGCGGTAACGGGCCGACCTCAGGTTCGACTGGTCGACGCATCAGACCGGCCGGTGGTTGAAGTCGATGATGTCTTGCGGCTGTTGGCGGTACGGGCGTACTTGCCGAACACGGTCCGGGCCTACGCGCATGATCTGCAAAAGCTCTACCTTTTCTGTGAGGAACGCGTGATCGGGGCAGGCGAGTTCACGCCCGCGAGGGCGGTGGAGTTCTTGGAGTGGCTGCGGCTGGCCTCGTCCCGGCGGCGGGCTCAGCGCCTGGAGCTTGGAGTGGTGGCGGGTGAGGGGCGGCTGCTGTCGGCGAAGACGTGCAACCGGGTGCTGGCCGCGGTGTCCTCGTTCTACGAGTTCCTGATCGCCAGCGAGCAGTACGCGGGCCGGGACAATCCGATTGTCAAGAAGGTGGATCAGGCTGCGGCGCGTGTGCCGGACCGTCACCGGCCGCCGTTGATGAACGCTGGCCGTCAGCAGCCGGTTCGCCGGGTGTTGCGGGTCAAGACGGTGGAGTCGGTGCCGCGGCCGATGCCGGATGCTGTCTACCGGGCCCTGGTTGATGAGCTGCGGACCCGGCGTGACCTCGCGCTGCTGGAGGTGATGTGGGAGGGCGGTCTGCGTCCGGGGGAGGTCCTGGGTCTGCGGATGGAGGACGTCTCCTACGGCCGACGCCGGGTGACGGTCCGCAAACGCGACGATCATCCGCGTGGGGTCCAGCAGAAGTCCCGCCGGGATCGAGTGGTTGACCTCCACGAGGGACGTGCACTGACGGCCCTGAATACCTACGTGATGCACGAGCGGCCGACCGATACGGACAGTCTCTGGCTCTTCCTCGTCGGCGGCCGGGGCCAGCGGCGGACCGAACCGCTGGGCTATGACGCGCTGGTGCGCATGTTCGCCCGAGCCGCGGAGCGAGCTGGAGTACGCGACGCCTGGCTGACCCCGCACAGCCTGCGGCACACCCACGCCACCCGGATGTTCGAGGGAGGCATGCGGGAGCTGACGCTGATGACCAGGCTCGGTCACGCCACACCGGACTCGATGAAGATCTACACCAGGGTGAGCGATCCCGAGGTCGTCAAGGACTACCGTCAGGCGATCGGAGAGCGGGACACGTGAGCCACAACGCACCCCTGCGAGCGGTGTCACCGCTCCTTACCGCCGACGAGAAGGTGCCCCGGCACTGCTCGGAGACGGAGTACGTGGCCTTCACCGCCAACCTGCCACTCACCGAGCCAGCGCGCCGTAAGCACGCCAACTTCCACCGGCGTTTCGTACGCACCTACCCCGACCTGGATACCTGGTTCGCTCAGCCGCCCCGCGTCCGCCTAGGCTGGCGCAACGGCGAGGGCCAGAAACGGCGTTGTGCTCCTGAGCCGGGATTCGACCCGGCCACGGCATGGATCAACTTCAACGCCCGCCACTACCTCACCTACCTCGCCCTCACCGGTCGCGTGCGCATGGACTGGGGCTGGCTGCTGGGCATCGGCGTCCTCAAACCGTTCCTCATCGCCGACCTGCTCGGGCTGCCACTGCGCGATCAGAGCGAGGACCTGCGGGAGCGTCTCCTGGCGCTCGGGCACACCCGCGACAACGAATCCTTCAAGGTCCCCTGGGGCCTGATCCGGCTGGTCATGCACCGCGGCGATCCCGACCTGCACGCGCTCACCAGCGACGACATCGAGGCGATGCGGCACACCGTCCGCCACTGCGAGCGCATCCCCGGCCTGCTCCAAATCATCGGCGAGGACCGCATTCCCGCCCTGAAACTCTCGTGGGGCACCAACACCTACCGCACCGGACTCGCGCTGTTCCACGCCGGGATCACCGGCCATCCGCCCGCCCGGGAAGAGACCATCGCGCCACCACGTCTCTGCAGCAAACCGCGCATCGACGCCGTCTTCGAACGCTTCCTTGCCGAACGCGCCCTGGTCCTGCGACCCGAGAGCATGTCCAGTACCCGCGGCGGACTGCGCCGCTTCGGACTATGGCTGGACACCGAACGCCCCCGCGTCGACAGCCTCGACCAGCTCAACCGGGCCGACCTGGTCGACTTCATGGAATCGGTGCACCGGCTGCACAAGCTGAAGGACCCAGATCAGCCCATCAGCCGCGCCTATCGCGCCGGCATCATTTCCACCGTCGCTGTGCTCTTCCGCTACGCGGCCGTCGCCGAGTGGGACGACGTCCCCGCCCGCCCTCTGCTCACGCACGCCGACATGCCCCGCGTCATCGAGAAGGTGCCCCGGTTCATCCCTGAAGACCAGCTCGGCCCGGTCATGGACCAAGTCCGGCAACTTACCTGCCCGTTGCAGCGATGCGCCCTGCTGGTCGCCTGGTGGAGCGGCGCACGCCGCACCGAGATCCGCAGACTCCACCTGGACTGCCTCGACGCCTACCCCGACGGCACCGCCCGGCTGCGACTCGCGGCCGGTAAAGCCCTCAAAGAACGCACCGTCCCCATCCACGACGAGGCCGCAGAGGCCATCCGCACTCTCGTGGCCCTGCGTCAGTCACAATCCGACCGCGGCATCCCCGACCCCGACCTCGGACGCCCAGTGCGCCACCTCTTCCTGCGCAACGGCGTGATTGCTGGGCCCGACTACCTCTTCGCCCGCCCTCTTCGCGAGATCTGCGAGGAACTGGACATCCTCAACGGCGTCGGCAAGCCCGCGATCCACCCGCACCGCTTCCGGCACACCCTGGGCACCCAACTCGCCGAGAAGGGCGCCCGGGTCCAGACCATCATGAAGGTTCTGGGACATAAGAGCCCAGCCATGTCGATGACCTACACGCACATCTCGGACCCCACCGTCCTGGCCGACTACCAGGCCGTCCTTCAGCCCGGCGCGGTCATCGCCGGCCCGCTGGCCAACGCCCTGCGATCCGGGCAGCTCGACCAGGATGCCCTGGACTGGCTCAAGACCAACTTCTACAAGACCGAACTCGAACTCGGCCGCTGCCTGCGCCTTCCCCAAGAAGGCCCATGCGAGTGCGAGCTCTACCTGACCTGCGCGAAGTTCGTCACCACCCCGCGATACGCGCCGAGAATGCGTGAACGCCTGTGCACCGAGCGGGAGTTGATTGCTGATGCCGAGACCCGGGGCTGGGACCGCGAAGTCGAGCGCCACCAACGGACCGCCGACCGCATCGCCGGACTGCTGGATGACCTGGGCGAGCCCCACGAGGACGCCGGCGAAGAGCACTGAGACCGCAAATCACATGGACCACCAGCAGCGGCCCCACGAGAATGCGCTGATGAGATACCCCACGGAAGACGACCCCGAGTTGATGGAGGCCATCCGCCGCTACGTCACCCCCGGAAAGGGGGCCGTCCGGCGCTACCTGAGACTTCTGGGCGGTCAATTCGCTCGGCGCGACGAGCCAGACAAGGCCACCTTCCTGCGCGCGCTCGTCGATGACGCGCACCAGATCACCGACCACGAGCTGGGTGTCCTGCTCGACTGCGAGTGGCGATCGCGCATCACCGCGGCCTGGCTGATCGGGATCAGCCGTCGCCACCAGTTTCGCGAGCGCCTCAGAACGATGTTGCTGGCGAGCGAGCTTGTCTATGCCGGTCAGGGCTACTGCTTCGCGCTCGCTCGACTGGGCACCGAACGGGACGCCGAGATCCTCATCGCCTATCTGGACCACTATCTGCCGCGGGACGACTGCCAGTACGACCAGCCCTGGGCGCTCGGCGCCCTCCTGCACATCGATGAACGCCGGGGCACCAACCACGCCGCACGGTTTCTGCAGTCCGACGGTCTCTGGCAGCAGTGGGCCCAGGGCCGATTCGATCCCGAAGGCCGGAAGAAGCGCATCGACGAGCTCAGCTCCTACGTCGACAAGGGCCCTGACCTCGCCTGATTGAGTGACACACGAACGAAGGAACCTACCGCCATCGGACCTCAAAGTGTCCAGATAAGCGAGGAAGGTCCGCTCGCGGCGGTGCGGGGCCCCGACGTCGGAGGCGCGAAGCACGAGCCACCTCGCGTCGTACCGGAGGTCGGCCAGGGATCCGAGTACGGCACCGAGTGCTCGCAGAGGAGGCTGACCTGCGGTGTCTCCCAGACACCACGGGCAGAATTCCACGTTGCCAGGGGAACCGGCGGGGGAGGTGAGGAGGCCGCGCACATTCTCGATCACAACCAGGCAGAGTCGGAGGGCCTCGACCGCACGGGCGACGTGCAGCCACAGCCCGGAGCGGGTCTGGGAGTTGAGTCCGGCCCGTCGGCCGGCGACCGAGACGTCTTTGACAGGGGAAGCCTGCGGTCAGGACGCACACCGGGGGGACGGTGGACCAGTCGACGGCCGTGATGTCGCCCAGGTTGGGCACCCCGGGCCAGTGCCGGGCCAGGATCCGCGAGGCGCCCGGATCGACCTCCGCATGCCAGGCCAGGCTGCCGCCGAGCACGGACTGCACCCCGAGGTCCAGCCCGCCGTACCCGGAGCAGAGCGAGCCGATCAACGGCGGGTGCACGCTGTTGGTCCCCATGTCACCGCCCCCGCACGATCCGGCCGGGTGCGGCCGCTGTCGGCGTGGCAGCGGGAGGCGTGGGTCGGGGAGCAGGAGCTGTGGTCGTGGACCGGCTACGGGCGGCTCGGAGCCGTACGGACGGAGGTGAAACCGTCGCCGACACGGCGTGGAGGGAGTCGGCGGCTTCGCGCAGGGCCGAGTCCGCCGCACCGAGAGCGTCTTCCATCACCCGCGCTGCTGCCTCCCGGGCCTCCTGGGCGTCGGGCCGGTTACGGAGATGCTCGGTCTGGTTCAGGAAGGCGAGCTGGTGAGCCGTCTCCCCGAGGGCGGATGCCGCCTCGCCAGCAGGTCGCGCAGCGGCGGCGAAGCCCGCGATGACCCGGGCCGAGTGGACTTCGTGGTCCTGGGCCGCGGCACGGAGGAAGACCTCATGGCCCAGGTCGGTGATCAGCTCGCCGAGTTCGGACATCTGCCTGGCCACGGCGACGATGCCGGGCAAGCGACGGTAGTTCCCAGGGACCGGGAGCTTGCCGCGCTGGGCGTCAAAGGCCGAGGCCATGCCACGCAGGGCTGAGATGTCAGAGCTGGGGGTGTTGTTCACGGCGAATCCCAAAGGAGAGGACGAACAGAGGACGGGGGCTTTCAGCTGTGGCCGCGCGAGGGAGATCGCACGGCAGCAGGGCCGGGCGCAGAGCGGGCTCGGGCCGAGGACGGCGAGATTGGGTGTGGCGTGCTGCGGGCGAGGGCGGCGTGCACCCGCGCAGGAGAAGGCCTGTTCGACGAAGAAGCCGGGGCCGTTGGTGGCGGAGGAGAGTGGCCGTTCGCCGTCCGCCAGCGGGTACGTACGTCATCGAGTGGACCCAGCGCGTGCAGGGCGTGATTGATGAGCTGCCCAGGGGACAGCGACTCGTTCTCCGCCAAGCCCCCAATGGTGCGAGCAGAGGTGACAGCGGTGCGGGTGACCGAGGAACGGATCACCTGCTCACCGAGCCACTCGGCGCTGCCAGGACCCACACCGTCACAGATGGCGGCGACCTGCCCGCCGGACAGCGTGCCGTCGGCCAGCAGACCGCGCCGCTGCGCCTCCCAGAGCAGGGTGATCCGGTCGATGGGCTCGCCCCGGTGGTGCAGCGCGCCGAGGCAGCGGTAGAGCTGCCCGTGGGCCGGGTCGGCGAAGTCGCCCGGCCGCAGCCAGCCCACCACCTCGTCCATGGCCCTCGGCCGCTCAACAAGGACGGCCAGCAGGAACCGTTCGTCCTCGGCGACCTGACCGGCCCGAACCGGCGGCGCTGCGGCCGGAACGGTGGCCGGCGGCGTAGCGGGCGGGACCGGGCGCGGGTCGGTACCCCATCGCCGTGCGAGATCGTCGAGAACCCCGGACAGAACGTCCGCGTGGTGCAGGGTTCCCTCGACCTCGGCCCGCAGGGCGTCGGCGCGAGCCGCCTGGTGAAGGCGGATTGCATGCGCAGTGACGCTGCGATGGATCGCCCCCTCCAGCACCATGCGGCCGTACGCTGGAGCGTGTTCGGGACGCGGGCAGGCAGAGACCAGGGTGTGGGCGTAAACCGTGCTCAGCCCCCGTACGTGGTGGCCGGCCTCCTCGACCGCATCGGTCACCCACGACAGCGGCACCGATGTATCGGCGGCCAGTCCGGGGTGGCTATCGGCCCGGAGCTTACGCAGCGCGGCGAACAGCGCCTGGTGGACCGGCCTGTCGAAGTGATCCGGCGCGAGCCAGTCAAGATGCGAGAGCTGGCCCGGGTCGAGCAGCACGGAGCCCAGTACCGCCTGCTCCGCGCGCAGCAGCGGGTTCATCGTCGCCCCCCGGCGTCTGGAGCGGGAGGTTCGCTCTGCCGGATACGGAGGTCGGCGACCGCATGGTCGGCAGCGGCCATCGCCTCGGCGAAGCCGTCCAGCACTCCGGTGAACACGGGATCGGTGGCGAGAACCGAGCCGGCCCCGCTGACCAGCCACCACTGCCCGTCGCGCAGAACGACCGGCGAACGTTCGAGCCGCCCGGGACGCGGCGTGGGCGCACTCAAGCCGACAGCCCGAAGTCGTCGCGGCCAACGGCTTTCGCGAGGGCCCGCTCGGTGATGGCCTTCGTCGCATGGGCCGAGGCCGGGCCGACGACCTTGGCAGACGGCTCCTTGTACCAAGGCCGGAGGTCGAGCATCGCCACCCGGATGCCGGTGGCCAGGAGCAGCGCCTTGCCCTTGGGGAGGGCGCGGATCGCATCGGGCGGCAGGATCCGCTCGCTGCGCATACTGACCGAGGTGGACTTGCTGCCGTCGCTGGTGGATACCGACGTGGTCTGCACGTCGTGGTCGCCGACCTGCCGACTGAGGCGGTCGGCGAAGTCGGCGTCGTCGATGCCCGATCCGATGATCTTGATGGTGGCGGCGGACCAGAGTGCGTCCATGCCGGCCTCGCCCCAGCACCGCTGGCCCTGCCGGTAGGACTGCAGGATCGTCATCGGGATGACACCACGACTGCCCAAGTGGCTGTAGAGGTCCGGGAGGTCGGAGATTTTGCAGACGTTCGCAGCCTCGTCCAGGACGCACAGGGCCGGCGGGTCGAGCCGTCCGCCGGAGCGCTCGGCAACGATGACGGCCGCCCGCATCACGGCGTCGGCCGCCGCGGCGATGATCGCGGACGCGCTGCCGCCGCCGTCCTTGCTGAGGAGGTACAGGGTGTCGCGGGAGGTGGCGAACGCGAAGGGCTTGAATTCGGGGAGGTTCTTGGCGGGGGTGACCCAGGCGGCGACGTCCGGGTCGAGGAGGCAGCTCGCGTACTGCCGTGCAGTCTCGTAGATGCCGTCGCGGGTCTCGGTGGCGCCGGAGACGGTGCCCTGGAGCTGGGCGGCGACCGCGTGGTGGCCGGCGTCGGTGAGGAGGTCGACCGGGGTCCGGTCGGCGGGGGAGGCGAGCCAGGCCAGGACATCGGTGATCGGCCGCCGGTGGCCGGCGGCGGCGAGGAACAGTGCGCCGAGTGTGTTGGACGCAGCGGTGGACCAGAAGTCGGCGCCGTTCGACTCGTCGACGCTGGCGGCGACGAAGTGCCCGGCAAGGCGTTTCGCTCCCGCCAGGTCGCGGGCGTCGGCCAGGATGTCCCACCACATCTCGCGAGGGTGGTGGGCGATCTGCTGCGGGTCCAGGGTCCAGATCGTGCCGACCTTGGCCCGGGCGTCGACCGTCGCGGTGAAAGCGTCGTTCGCCGCTTTGTTCGACGTCAGCAACACCGGACCGGGAGCCGCGAGAATCGCGGGGATCGCCAGCCCGGAGGTCTTGCCGGAGCGCGGGGCCATGATCGCGACGATCACGTCCTCCCACGACGCACGGACATCGGAACGCCCAGGGGAGAGGGTGCCGAGCAGGATGCCGCGGTCAGCAGGAGCGACCTCTTTTACACTCCCGGCCGCTCAGGGACGGCCGCAGGCTCCGGGCCTTGGCGGTGATCTCCTTGTCCAGCAGCGGGGCGAGGTCGCCCTTCCGCGCGAGACCGTTCTTCGCACCGCCGCGCAGCCGCATCCACACCACCAAGCCGAGAACAGCGAGGCAGACGGACAGAAGGCCGGGAATGATCCGTGCGCCGACGAGCAGGGAGGTGGGGCTCAGGCTCGGCCACAGCACCTCGGGGTGCAGCAGCGTGTCGGTGGCCGTGTACGGGGCCCAGGGCCCGGTTCCGAAGAGGGAGTTGCTGAGGTTGCCGGTCAGCCAGGCCAGCGAACCGAAGGCGAGCCCGACGCCGAGTAGGCCGAAGAGGAGATAGAGGAGCGCGTCTGATCCGGTGGTGGTCGAGGGCGCGCTGGTACGTGGTGCGGGCATGGTGGGTCCTGGGAGTGAGCGCAGACGAGTGGTGGGTGGTGGGGTGCGACGTGCGTTCTTCTGCTGGTCATCGGGGCACTCCGATTCGGGGCGGCAATGCAGCGCGGGGAGCGCTCCGGCGAGGGGATTTACATCGCTGACAGGAAGGCAACTGATGCACCACCTTGGCGGGGCATCGGGCGGTCAGAAGTGAGGGTTCTCGGTGGTCCGGTCGGCCTCGGTGGCGGCCTGGAGCAGCTCGGTGAGGTCGTCGGGTTCGGAGGAGCGCTGGTCGATCCACCACCCGGCGCGGGTGACGGTGCGGGCGGCCTTCTCGATCTCCGCCCACTCCGTTTCGCTGGTCTGGCCTTCGAGGACGAGGGCGGTGTAGGCGGCGGCCAGTACCTGGTGGCGGCAGCGCACGCCCCAGGGCACGGCTCGCTCGGTCCCGTCCAGGGGCGGCATCCGGTACTGCTGCGACCAGGCTTCGGATTCGGCCCGTTCTTCGGCGCGCTTGGCCTTCAGCCAGGCAGCCTTGTCCGGTTCGGCGCCTTCCATGGAGGTTCGCCAGCAGTCGGTGCACTCCTGCTTGGCGAGCCACTCGGCAAAGCCCGCACGCCGGTCGGCGGCCCGGTTGGACAGGTCGCGGTCGGCATGGTGACCACAGGAATGGGTGATCTGCCAGATGGTCTTCACTGTCATGGAACGGTTCCTTACGGGAGGTGGGGTCAGCGGTTGAGGGCGAAGGGGATGCGCGGGTCAACCGGCCGGGCCGCCGGAGTGTCTTCGGCGGAAGCCGGCGTCCTGGCCGGGAGGCCGTCGCGGGCTGGACTGGCAGTGAGAGCGGCGGCGCTGACGGGGGAGGCACGGGTGAAGCCCCGGTCGTGGTCGGGGCGCGCGATTGCTGCAGGCGCAGGAGGGCGGCGATCAGCTACGTCCTGGGCGAGGGAGGGCTGTACCGCGGCCTGGAGATCGGATCGATGCATCGACAGACTGGCGGCGGCGACTTTCCCCAGGGCTTCGCTGCGGTCGGTGGTGATGGGCAGCGTGTAGATGTCCAGGGTCGGGTTATGGCGCCAGCCGTGCTCCTCCAGGACGAGGCGGCCGCCGAGCGCGGAGGAGTGGTCGTCGGTGGCAGCGACGATGCCGAGCTGCGGATGTTCGGCGAACGCGACGTCGGGAAGCCTGCGCGGCGGCCGGTCAAGGTCGGCGGTCGTTTCTGAAGCCAGGGAGGGGTCGAACGCGGCATCGACGTCGACCTGGTAGCCGGCGTCGCGCAGCAGTGTGACGGCCCGGGTGGCGCGGCCCTGGCCGTCACGTTGTTGGTCGGCCAGGGCGTACAGCGTTGGCTGGTCCGGGACGGGGCGGAAGTCGAATTCCTTCAACATCCATGTATTGGCGGCGAGTTGTTTCGGGTTCGCGGCGACGATGCCGTAGTCGGGGAGGTGCCCGATCGCGACGTCGGGAAGCGAGTCGTAGTGGGTGCGCATGGCTGATCCCTCCGGTGCGGGCTCGGGAAACGCTGTGGTCGAGGGCCGAGGTGGTTCAGCTGGTGCGGGGCATCGCGTACTCCGGCGGGAAGTGGTCAGCGACCGAGTGCGGACGGGGGACGGGCGGGCGGAAGCGCGGGACGTACGGCCGGAGCCGCTGGCGCCGCGGGCGTGCACTGGGCGGTCGGTGAGCGTGTGCGAGCGGCCCTTACTCGCGATGAGGCGGCGTCCGGTCGCGGAGGGACGCCCAGCTGATCGAGGCGCCCGTCGATGGCGGCGAGCAGGCTGGGGGCGCTGCCGCCGTGATGGGCGTGGGGGCCGCCTGGCTCCGAGTCGTAGATCACTTCGTGGACTGTGGAGTCGCCGGGATGCCCTCGGGTCACCAGCCAGCTTGCGGGGTGCCCGGGTGGGTGGTCGGTCGGCGGTTCCTGGGGCGGCGAGATGATCAGCGAGCTGCCGTCCGGGAGGCTGGCGTGGACGATGTAGTCGCTGAGGCCGTACTCGACAGTGCACTCCAGGCCACGCTGCCGAAGGGGTACGGTGAGGTGGCCGTATCCGTGCTCCGGCCCCTGCGGGCCGGCGACGGCTTGCCGGAGGAGCGGTTTGCTCGGGCGGGCGGATATCGGTAGGTCCTCCTGATGGAGCGGAACCCGGGGTTCATCGGGATGCACGAGCTTTCTCCTTCTTCTTGGCCGGGTGGCCGGCGACCGACGGCACAAGCCGCTGGTAGGGGTGAGGGCGCGGTGTTCCACGAGGATGCGGCGCTCGGCCGGTTTGGTCCCGCCGGAACTCGGTGCTATCGACGTCAGCGGGAATGACGTGGGGGCTTCGGGTTCGACGCGGGTGGTGCGGGAGGCGAAGGGGGCGAGGCGGCCTCGCGGATGCCGAGAGCGGAGCGAGCGAGGGCCGCCTGGGCGCGGCCGGCCTGCGAGGCCCGATCGTGATCCGCTCGCTCGGCCAAGTAGCCGGCTGCCCGGGTGAGCGCCAGTCCTTGGGAGGACAACTCGTCGGCGTAGTGCCAGCCTTCGGAGTTGCGGATCTCCTGTGCCTGGCTCGCGTAGATCTCCCGTGAGCCAGGGAGCGAGTCGTCCATGAGCGCCATGATCTGGTCCCACTCGTGCCGGATCCGGCCTGCTCGTTCCAGAGTGGTGTCGATCCCGCGCAGCCGCCGGAGGTCCGCGCTGACTGGTCCCTCGACGTAGTCGGCACCGTGGGCGGCGGCGCGGACTCCGGCCAGGACCTCGGGGCCGTAGGCGAGGAAGACCTCGACGTGCTTCCACGCCTCTGCGTCACGGGTCACTTTGCCGTCCGCGTAGCCCTTCTCGTCGATGGGCCAGCCGTCCTTGTCACAGAAGGAGTCCGAGACCGCGTCCCAGGCGTCGGATGCCCGAATGATGCCGGCGGCGGCGGAGGCGAGCGCCGGGATGTGCTGCCTCCATGCCAGTTGATCGGTGGCCGTCAGGGGCTGGCCTTCACGGGAAGCGGGAGAAGAGGGCATGGTTGGTCCTCGTTGCTGTGTCGATGCCCGCTGGGAGGCGGAAGCGAGCGGACGGGGCTGGGGATACGTCCCTACTGCCGTGAGTGCGTTCTCGTCAGATTCGTTTCAGTCATGTCCCTTGTCGTGGTGTAGGTGATGCGCCCGTGTGGGTGGGTGCCACCCCGTAGGGGCGCGTTTGTTGAGGGGAGCTTTTGTGGAGAAGGACACGGAGCGGGAGCGCAGCGCAGAGGCAGCACCGAACGCGTACGAGCGGGTCCTCGCAGAGGATCGGCGGGTAGTCCGGGAGGCACTGCGCTCCAGCCGTGGTGGGGCACACGGCGGTCTGGTGGTGACGGCCGTGGCGCTCGGTGTGGTCGGGGCTTTGGCGGGTCCCAAGTGGCCGTTGATCATCGGGGGTGCGATCGCGGTCTGGTTTGCGCTGGCCTTGGGGGTTGTCCGCCGACGCGGCGGACGGGGCTGGAAGGCGACCGAGCGTGCATACATCGCGACCTTCGGCTGGGCCCAGTGGCTCTGACCTGATCGGGGTCGGCCTGGCGGTCAGTTGTGCACGCCGCAATTCCGATCACGGGCCGGAGCTCCCCGGCCCGTGCAACAGGAAAGCCCCGGTTCCCCGACCGGTGACCGGGCGTGGGCTCTCCGGCACACACGCCCGATGAGTTCCGCCCGCTCGATGCTTCAGAATTGACGAACCCACGGGCCTATGCCGACATGCGGGCGTCGGTGTCGAACAGTTCGCGCTCGGCCGGGTGCAGGATGTGCTGCGTGATGAAGGAGCGGCCTGCGACCTTCCACAGGCCCCGTCCCTTGGTCAAGGCGGACACGGCCTGGGTCTCGACGCCGGTCAGGCCGAGCAGTGAAGCGGCGGCGGCGAGTTGGTCGGGTTCCTGGCGGTAGATGATGCGGGTGGAGCAGTCGGCGAGGAGGCCCTCGGCCAGCACCCGGCCGCGTGAGCCGGCATCGCCCGCGCTGAGCAGGTCGCTGAGGCGGTGGATGACCATGAGGTTGGCGATGCCGAGTCCGCGGGAGAGTTTCCACTGGGACTGCATGCGTTCCAGCAGGCCGACGTGCCGCATCACGCGCCACGCTTCGTCGTAGATCACCCAGCGTCGGCCGCCGTCTGGGTCGGCGAGTGCGGATTCCATCCAGGCCGAGGCGCAGGTCATGGCCAGGACGAGGGCGGTGTCGTCGCCGGAGCCGCCGAGGTGGGAGAGGTCGATGGACAGCATCGGGGTGGCAGGGTCGAAGGTCACGGTGCTCGGGGCGTCGAACATGCCGCTCAGGTCGCCGTGTACCAGGCGGCGCAGGGCGTGTGCGAGGTCCTGCGCGGCAAGCCCCATGAGTCCGGCCTGGTCGCCGAGGGCCCGGTCGAGGCGCTCGGGGGAGCTGAGGGCGTGGGCGATCTCGCCGAGCAGCGGCACCGTGCCGCCGGCGTCGGCCTCGGCGACGACCAGGTCGAGCGCGAGGTCCAGGGCCGTGTGCTCCATCGGCAGGAGATCGCGCTTCAGCACGGTACGAGCGAGGCCGGCCAGGAGCAGAAGGCGGCGCTTTCGGACCTCGGTCGACCAGTCGCCCTCGCTCACCGACGCGGGCCGGGCCGGAGCATCCAGAGGGTTCAGCCTGCCGGGGAGCCCCGGCCCCAGCGCAATGCTGTAGCCGCCGAGAGCCTGTGAGACAGCCGTCCACTCTCCCTTGGGATCGCAGGGCACGTAGACCCGGTAGCCGTGGGCGATCGCCCGGGTGGCTATCGACTTGGCCAGCGCACTCTTGCCCATGCCGATGATCCCGGCCAGGACGGCGTTCGGGTTCGTGAAGCCCTCGATCCTGCCGCTGCTGTACAGCGAGAACGGGTCGTAACAGAAAGCCGCTTCGGCGTGTACATCGCGGCCGATGAAGATGCCCTCCGCGCCCAGGCCGCCCTCCGCGAGGAAGGGGTAGGCCCCGGACACGGTGGCGGTGGTCATCCGGTGGGCGGGCAGGCGCAGTTTGCCGCCCCGAGCCGAGGAGGGGCCGGGGCGCCCGGAGGACGGGTAGACCGGGCGCAGCTCCGGATCGAGCAATTCCGCGGCACGGTGCTTGGGCGCGGCGCCGGCCAGGCGCGCCTGACGACGGGCCTCGGCGAAACCGGTACGAGCGGCCCGCTGCTCGGCACGGGTCGCCTTGCGGGGGACGAACAGGTGGGAGGCGCTGGCGCGGGTGCGGGGCATGGACGTTCTCCAGGTGGGAGGCGGGGTCAGTGGCGTACGAGGCCGGTGAACGGTGCGTGCAGGTCGGCAGGGGTGGTGCGGCGGCGCACGAGGCGCGCGGTGCGCTGGTGGCGCTGGCAGACGGTCAGCTCGGGCGCCCCTTCGGGCAGGGCGGCCCGGCACGCCTCGGGTTCGGGCACTTCGCCGGAGTCCGGCCGGGGCGCCGCGTGGTAGGCGGTGTGGATGTGGTCGGCGGCCTGCCAGGCCCTGGTGCGGGCAGCACGGAGGGCGTCGCCCTCGACAGGGACGAGCTGTCCCGTGCGGGAGGCGTGGGCGTCGAGCAGTTCGTACAGCGAGACGAGATGGGCGTGCAGGGCGTCCAGCTCGGGGCGGGTGGTGACGAGCGGACCGCCCGGGATGTTGAGCGCGCGGTGGAAGTCGAGCGCGGCGGTGGCGAAGGGCACGAAGTCCTGCGCGGTCGTACTGGCGGTGCGGGACATGCGGGCGCTCTTTCACAGGAGAGAAGGGGACGAAGGCCGGTTTCAGACGGTGCGGGCGAGCGGCATGGCGGCGGCGGTGAACGCCTCGGCCTGCTGCCAGGTGAGCGGCCGCAGATCGAGCTGGGCGCCGACGGCTGCGGTTTCCACGACCGCGCAGGCGGAACGCAGTTCCTCCTCGGAGTCGGCCGAGACGGTCAGCAGCCCGGTCAACGCGACGTCCGCGTGCCCCGCGATGAGCTGGCGTTCACGGGACTTGATGTCCTGGTACTCGATCGAGTCCGCCTCGGAGTCGACCTGCCCACGCCGCGTCCGTTCCGCAGCATCCGCGATCACGCTGGCCTTCCTACGCTGGACATCGCGCAGGGCGGCGTCCAGGCCCTTCGGCTCGTACGACAGCGACAGCGTGCGCCGCACCCCGGCGGTGAACAGGAGCTGGTGCAGGAAGCCGGCCGAGGTTTCGGTGCGGGGCCAGTTCTCCACCCAGTACGTGGCGTGGACGGCCGAGCCGGTGGCGATGTGGTCCGCCTTCTCGACGACCACGACCGGGCCGGCGGCAGCGGGCTCCGCCTCGGGGCGACCACTGACCGACCAACGGTCCAGCACGGAGAGCGCCTTGGGGTCGTACGCCGTACGCACGACAGCCGCGATCTCGCGAGCGGTGAGCCAACCCGTGGGGTTGAGCCCGGCGGTCCGGGCGGCCTGGTCGAACGTCGAGGTCAGCTGGCCCAGGACGTTGAAGGACCCGGTGAGACCGCCTCCGGCCTGATTGATCAGACGGCGTGCGGCCTTGGCGTCCAGCGACACCGCGACGTACGCCTCATGCGGCGCGGCGGCAGGGCCCGCGCTCTGGATCAGTTCGCTGTAGATCGCCCCGGCCATAGGGGTGTCGGGCCGGCCGTGCTCCTCCCAGTAGCGGCGCAGAGCATCGCCGGAGTCAGGGACGGTGCGCTCGATCACCTGGATCCTGGCCACCTGACCGGTACGGGCCAGCGAGGCCAGGGCGCGCCCCCAGCCGTTGACGTTGGCGTTCTGCGTACCGGGGTCGAGCAGTGCGTAGGCGCGGGAGGAGACCTTGACGACGGCGGTCAGCGTGCCCGTGTGCGGGTCGTGGACCGCACCGTAGCGGTGGTAGGGGGCGGTGACCACGCGCAGGCTGGCCGCTGTGCCGGGCAGGTGGAGGAGCCCTTCGCGGACCGGACGGTGCGAGGGGCGGGTGAGCCAGACCAACTGCTTGCGCAGTCGGCGGACCATGTATCGGGTGACGATCGGAGTCCAGTCGGCCAGGGCGCGGCCTCGGTGGCGGACGAAGACGAGAAGGGCGATGGCGGCCCATACCGGTATGAGTTCGAGAGCGCCGATCACACCGCGGGCGAGGATCACGGAGAGCAGGAGCAGACCGGCGAGGCCGGCGATGATCAGCTGCGGGGCGGTCAGGCCGAGCAGGATGCCGCGCCTGCTGCGGTGCGGGAACTTCACGGTGGCCGTGGTGGCTTCGGCCTGAGGTTTGACGGACATGGTGGTTCCAGAGGGTGGGAGCGGGCGGAGGGCGAGGCGTGCGGCGTTCTTCTGCAGGGCATGGCGAGGCTCCGTTTCCGCTGGTCGGTGGTGCGAGGGGAGTGGGGGCGAGCTGTGGGTGCGGCTCGCCCCCGGTGGTGGTTGGTCAGGAACCCGCAGGCGGCTGGGTGGGCTGCTGTCCCCAGCTCGTCGGCGTCGGGGAGCCAGCTGCCGACGGTCCCGAGGGCAGCAGTGACGGTGCGGAAGGGCTGCTCGTTCCCCCGGGCGCAGGGGGAGCGGGCAGCGCGACACCAGCGCGGGAGACGCTGCTGACCGGGGCAGACACGCCGGAGAACTGAGCACCCGGGGCGGCTCCTCCTTCGGCATCCTCCGGTTCGCCCTCGCTGGGCCGGGTGATGAGCGGCGGGATGCCGGAGCGCTGGATCAGGGCGCGGCCCTTGTCGCCGGAGGCGTTCGGGTCCTCGCCGTAGCGGAAGCTGGTCCGCGGCTTGGGCGGGCCGGAGTCGATGCCCTCCTTACTGAGGTTGCCACCGGCGGGGTTGATGCCGGAGGCGACACCGTCGGTGCCCGCACCAGGCACCTGGCTCGGACCCTGCGGCGAAGGGGCGCCTGCGCCGGCGCCGACCCGCATCGCCATGCTGCCCGCGGTCTTCGCGGCCCCGGCGGCGACCGCCATGCCGGCGACGCCGGTGCGGTGCAGGTCGCCTTGGCCGCCGCCGTCGCTCGCCCAGTGGACGAACTTGTACGTCGCGTACGGGCACAGCAGGACCAGCACCATCACGACGATGCCGGCCATCGCGTCGGACAGGGCAGCCATGCCGTCGTGGGCATCCGACTTGCCCATCGCCGAGACACCGATGAGGAAGACCACGGTCATCAACAGCTTCGAGACGACCAGGGTGGCGGTGGCCTCGATCCAGCCGCGCCGCCACCGCTTGGCGACCTCCCAGCCTCCGCCGGCCCCGGCGAAGACGGCGAGGGAGACCATGACGAGGACGCCGACCTTGCGCGCGACCATGACGCCCCAGTACAGGAACGCGCCGATCGCGCATCCGAGGGCGACCATGGCTGGGACTCCCCAGCCGAGGCCGTACATCGCCCCCAGCTCGGTGACCTTCACCACTCGGCGGATCGCGTCGTCGACCGAGCTGTTGGCCGCTTGGAACAGGCCGTCGGACAAGGCGTCCACCACGGTGATGGCGACGGAGGTGAAGGCGATGGCACAGAAGCTGAACAGGACACCGGTCATGGTGCCGATCGCTGCCTGGGCCAAGGCTCGCTCGTCGCGTCGCCAGGCCGCGAGCATCAACTGGATGCAGAACGTGCCGACGGTCAGCGCGAGCCCGATGGGCAGCAGCAGTTCGTAGTTCTCCCTGAACCACGACGCGTTGAGGTCGATTGCGGTGGTCGCGTTGACGGTCCTGGCGGCGAGATCAGCCGCGCTGGCGGCCAGTTCACCCATGGACTTCGCGATCCATGCCCCGATGCCGTCGGTGACGGCTCCGGCGGGGTTGGTGGCGAAGTCGACAGCGCCGCAGACCTTGTCCATCAGCGGAAAGTCGCAGACTCCCATGGTGGTACCTCCTTTCCGGGCTGGGGATCAGGGCGCGACGGACGGCATGACGCCGGCCAAGGCGCAGGAATGGTCGGGCCGGCACTGGACCGCGAGAGTGGTAACGCGGTTCTCCGCGCCGCCGGCGGGCGAGCCCCTCCAGGCGATCGACTGCTTGCCGGAGACGGTCACGGCGTAGACGTACGCCTGCGTGATCGTTCCGGGATCGGCCTGAAGAGCCTGGGTGAACGCGTCCGGGAAGTGCCCCTCGTTCACGGTCGCGGTGGCGAACTGGCCGTTGGCGGCCATGTTCTTCCACAGCACGGGCGAGGGAACGACCGCGTCGACCGAGTCAGGGTCGGCGTACTCGCTCTCGTTGGTCAGCCACCCGTGCAGAGAGGCCAGCAACTCCGCCTGGGAGTACGCACGGGTGTCGTAGGACCACAGAGCTGTGGCGGCTGCTTTCCCGAACACGATCGGATCGTGCGTGTCCGGCGGGACTGGGAGGGCGGCCGGGCGTGCGCTCGGCGACGGCGACCCGGACGGCGAGACGGCCGAGGCAGAAGGGGAAGCCGAAGTCGCCTGCGTCGCCGAGGGCTTGGTGGGTCCCCTGCCGTCGCGGGTGAGGTAGGCGGCCAGGCCGGCCAAGGCGACGAGCACCGCCAGGACAGCGGTGCCGAGCAACGCCCGGCGGCGCACGCTCGATGCGCCGCCGGGGTTCGAGGAGCGGGAAGACATCAGCGGACCTGCGTCCCCAGCGTGCTGAAGAACGCCACCACACCGTTCGCGGCACCCAGCAGCAGGGCCGCGCCGGCGCTGACCAGCACACCCTTCTTGCCGCTGGCCTCGGCCTGGTGGCCCCCGGAGTGGTGGCCCCACGCCCACACGCCCGCACTGACGGCGAGCGCGCCGACCACGGCGATGATGCCGAAGAGGTTGATGGAGCCCATCACCTGCTTGAGGACGGCCAGACCCGGAAGCCCTCCCTCGTTCGGCTTGATCCCGGGGTCGTAGGCGAGCTGGACGACCTTGTCAGCGAGATACATATAAGAACTCCAGTTCGATTAAATGCGCGCCAAAGCCCGAGCGGGCGGAGCGGCGGCGCGAGAAGGGAAAGGGCGGAGGAAAGGTGTAGGTTCCGATTTGACTTGTCGTCTGACGCTTGGCTGACCTGCGTCTTTGAGTGACAGTCCAGGAGACTTGTCGGTGGAATCGTCCAGCGAACTTGTCGGATTCTTCAGCCGAGAGCGCCCGTTCGGGCTCTGCTGACAGATCCCTCGGACAGTCGACCTGCGGGTTTGCCCCGGCAGGTGACAGGCCGACGACAGAATGGCCGGACAGCGACAAGTTGAACCGGAACCTACAGAGGCGCCGGTCAGACGACTCGGCGAGCCGCGAGAATCTGCGGCTTCCAGGACGCGAGGGTCGTGATGCGGACCACGTCGCCGGTGCGCGGGGCGTGGACGATCAGGCCCTGCCCGATGGCCATGCCGACGTGCTCGGGCACGGCGGCCGTCCCCTCCGTGAAGAGGAGGTCGCCCGGCTGAAGGGCTTCGACCGAGACGGCTTTACCGTCCTTGACCTGCGTGTACGTGGTGCGCGTCAGGGTGACCCCGGCGGCCTTGTACGCCTGCTGCATCAGTGAGGAGCAGTCACACCGGCTCATGGGGTCGGGCCCGTGCGAGTCGGTGCAGCTCCCGCCCCACTGGTAAGGCGTGCCCCGCTGGCCGAGCGCCCACCGGATCGCCGTCTGGACTTCTCGTGGAGCGTCGGCCGGGATCTTGTACTCGGCCGGCACCGCGCCGGGCGGGATGGTGCCGAAGTCGGTCCCGCCCCCATCCGTTGAACAGCCGCCCGCGGTACTGGGTGAAGCGCCGCCGGTGGTGGCTGAGCCGGACGGCGAAGGAATCGGAGAGGTGCCACCGGTCTTCGGCAGCAGGGGCTCGATGGCCTTCTGCAGGGCGGTGGCCAGGGGCTCCCACTTGGCGTACGCCTCCGGGAAGCCCGACCGCTGCACTGCCTGCGCGGCCTGGGTGACCGACAGGGACTGCCAGCCCGAGACCTTCTGCAGCCCCTCGTAGAACTTGGTCGAGGCGTGCACCGGGTCGAGGATCTGGTTTGCCGTGCCCCAGCCCATCGAGGGCCGCTGCTGGAACAACCCCAGCGAGTCGCGGTCGCCATAGGTCAAGTTCCGCAGACCGCCCTCCTGCAGGGCGGTCGCCAGAGCCACAACCTGCCCTTGGGCCGGGACGTTCATCGCGACACCCGTGGCCTGGATGGTCTTGGCATGGGGCACCTGATCGGCCGGGTCGTCGAGGCCCGGCACAGAGACCAAACCCTTGTCGTCGCCGTCCAGGATGGCCTTCACCTGGGTGGCGACGGCGGCGGTATCCACAGCCTGTGCGCCGTCGGTCGAGCAGGAGGCCGAGGCGGTTCCGGCCCCGAAGGCGAGGACCGGAACGGCCAGCAGCAACGGACCGGACGCGCACAGGCCGAGGACGGCTCCGGTGGTCTTCTTCATCGTTGCCGCCGCCGTTCGCCGAGGCGGCGGTGCTGGCCGGGTGACGGCGGCGGGTCGGGGCGCGGACGTATCAGGGCATGCTGCATCGCAGCGGCTCCTCGGTGTTCGTAGGAGACGCGGTGCCGACTTCTCGTGCAAAGCCGTCGGCACCGCGCCGATGTGCATCCGCCACTCGGGCGGCCCCGGGGCACAGGAGTTGGTGGCTTCTGGACGCCGGTCACAGGTCACGCGCGGCAGCCAGCCGCGCTCGTAATCTCAGGCAGTACACCGAGGCTCCTGACGGCGTTTTGAGACGTGTGGGCAACCTGCCTTCCGTACCGCTCGCTTGCACGAGACAACACGGATAGGCACAGGTCAGCGGGACGGAGCGAGACTCCGGCCCGGTGACACGGCGAGACAGTAAACCGGGATTCCGGCCGCACCAAACGACTCCCGCACTCGGACCCGCAGGACGGTCCACCTCGTTAGGTCCGGCCGGAGACCGCCGCTAACCTCCGGCACAACCCCGCCCGAGATGGACTCTGTTGAGTGCTGTCCGTAGCGGGTCCAGACCCGATGTGCCCTGAGAGAGGCCCTCCCCATGAGCTACACGCTGCACCGAGGCGACGCCCTCACCGTGTTGAAGACCCTCCCGGACGAGAGCGTCAACGCCGTGATCACCGACCCCCCGTACAACAGCGGCGGACGGACCAGCGCGGACCGCACCGGCCGCACCGCGCGGGCCAAGTACGTCACCAGCAACTCGGCCCACGACCTCGCCAACTTCCCGGGCGAGAACCGCGACCAGCGCTCCTACCGCTCCTGGCTGACCGAACTGCTCACTGAGTCGTACCGGGCCTCCACCGAGCGCGCGGTAGCCATGGTCTTCACTGACTGGCGCCAAGAGCCGACTACGACCGACGCCCTGCAGATGGCCGGGTGGACCTGGAGCGGCACCATCCCGTGGATCAAGCCCGCCAGCCGGCCCCGAAAGGGCGGACCGAAGCAGGACTCCGAGTTCATCATCTGGGGCGTCAAGGGGGCCCTCGATAGCACCCGCGACCTCTACCTGCCCGGCCACTACATCGCTTCTCAGCCCCGCAAGGACCGGGTGCACATCACCCAGAAGCCAGTCGAGATCATGCAGCAGCTCGTTCAGGTCTGCCCCGAAGGCGGCACCGTCCTCGACCCGTTCACCGGCAGTGGCTCCACGGGCGTCGCGGCCCTTCGCGAGGGACGCCGCTTCGTGGGCGTCGAGCTGTCCTCGCACTACGCCGACGTTGCCGAACAGCGGCTGCGCGCCGAGCTGACGAAGGACGACTTCGAGCTGGCCGGACCGGAGGTATGAGCATGAAAGCGGAGAGCCCGGAGCCGGCGGCACGCAGACGCCGAAGGGCGGCTGGCGGATCGAGAACCGATGCACCAGCCGCCCTTCTCGTTGCGTCAGGCCGCTTCGAACGCCCGTCGGATGAGCGGCACCGCCTTCTCCAGGTCGGCCGCCGAGACGAGGCGCACCTCCAGGTCCCCGGTCCCGAGGTGCCCGATGCCACGCATGCCCCGGGTGAAGCCCTCCTCCAGCTCGACCGAGTCCGGGTCGAGTCTGAGGTAGACCAGGATCGCCTCGTGTTTCGGACGGAAGATCACCGAGGCCACGTTCACCAGTCGCGGTAGGCGATGTAGTGCCGCAGGGACGCGACCTCGACCTCGCCCCACGCCGTGAGCGCCTCGTCCAGCTCCGCGTGTCCCGGCCAGGTCGGCGACGGTGTCCAGCGGCGGCTGGAAGCAGGTGGTCTCGCCGACGTCGAGCTGGGCCAGGACCAGGCCGGTGTTGTGCTCCACCGCCGCAAGAAGGTGGATCTTCCGCCCCCTCGCCCTGGCCGCGCCGCGCAGGGACTTGCCGTCCATGGACAGTCCGCGCAACCCGGAGCCGGCGGGGCAGCGGTCGGCGAGCCAGCCGCCCACCGCCCGGTCCAGGGCGTCGCCGTCGACGCGCGCGAGCAGGCGGCGCACCGTCGTCTCGGCCGGCACCAACCGCCTAGGCGGCACCGGATCGGGGCGCACACCGAGCCGTTCCAGCACCTGGGGCGGCGCGTCCGCGATCCACTCGCCGACCGCCAGCAGCGAAGTCGCCCCCGCCAGCACCGCGCACGCGGCCAGGGCGAGGACAACGGCCAACGCGTGCCGCACACCGCGAGGGTCCCGTGGGTCCGGCACCTCGGCCAGCCGTTCCAGCAGGCCCGCCACCTCCCCGGGCCCGACGCCGGGCTGCTCGCGGAGCTGGTCAAGGGCAGGCGGAATCGGCAATGATGCGTTGGCAGGCACGGTCTTCCAGGCAGGTCACGGGGCGTAGAGAACTCCATGATCTTGGAAATCCGTGCCTGTCCTGCCTCCGGGACGCCCACCGGTCAACGAACCGTCACAAACCGGACCAGGGCTGACTACGCCGAAGCCCTGGTCGGGTACTCGGACGCGAGGAAACGGATGCCGAGCATGGCCTCCATGCTGGCCTCGATCCGGCGCTGAAGCTCCACCTCCACAGCCACCGTCGAACCGCGCAGCTCGACGTCCCAGTCATCGATATCCAGCCGGAACAGCTTCAGGTCGCTCACTCGCCTCCCCGTCCTCCTCGTTGTCAACAGTCGGACAATCGACCGGAGGGCACGGTTATTCCCCGCTGTCGGGCCGCCTCTGTGAGGGAGCCTGTCGGCCTTCGGAGCCTCGTCGGCGTAGACGGGGGAACGGGGCTTGAACCAAGTGGAGTTGCGAACATTCGTTGTGTTGCCCGAATCTGGGCCTGCCCCTCAGCCGCCAAGGGGACATACATTGGCCCCAGTTGATCGTCAGGGAGGGGCGGTGTCTTGGCAGGGCGCCATCTTCGGATGCTGTTCAGCTCGAACGACCTGAGCTTCTCCGCGAACGAGGCGTTCACCAACCGGCAGGCGCAGTGGCAGGCCGTGACGGCTTCTCTCCTCGGATGCACGTTGCATCTTGCGGACCAGCCCGAGCAGCCGGATGCACTCGGTGGCGCCGCGTTCGTGCTTGGGTTCCCCCACGAGGAACGAAGCGAGAAGGAGTACCCCGATGAGTGAGCGAGACCACCTCGTCGAGGATCTCGTAGCTGAGATCCTTGGCCCCCGGGGAGGGCCGATCGAGAGGCTGGAGGGCGACGAGGACCCGCTTGACGAGTACATCGTCGGTGTCCTGGCTCCGTTCTCATCCCCTTCGGTCGAGGCCGACTCGGACCAAGAGCTTGTCGGCGACGAGGTGTCGGGCGGTGATGACGACCTCGATCCAGGCGAGCCCGTGTCAGGTCATCAGCCCGCCGACGCGGGCCTTCCGTCGCTGGTACTCGACCCCCGCGCCAGGCCGTCGTCGCTGGGCGTGTCCCTGGCGGTCAGTGCCCCTGACAGGCCACGCCTCGACATCTGCTGTACGTGGGCCAGGTACCGCAAGGAGGCCAACGGGGAATGGAGCCGGGAGCCACACGGTGCTGTCTGGCGCGACGTGGACTGTTCCGTCGACGTCCCGCTGAGCGACCTCGCGGATCCGGGGGTCGTGGTGAGGGTCCGTAGCCGAAGGGACTCCGGCGGCATCTGGAAGATCTCGGTGTTCATGGTCAACCAGAGCGCTGTGGAATCAGACCACCTCTCCCCGTCGGACCACGTGTTCCAGCCGCAGGTACGTCTGCGTTGTCAGGACGGAGTCGAGCTGGTTCCACTGGAACACCAGCACCTGGCGCAGGACGAGGAGGACGAGAGCCTGGCGCTGCTCTACGAGGACCGTCCCGTCCTCGCCCGGGGTCACCTCTGCTCTGCCGTCTGGCGCCAGGTCGACCCGGAGCGCCCGCATCCGGGAGGGTTGGAAGGAACCAGGCCCCCGTTCAGGTGGTCCGACGGGCGTCACCTGTTCGACGACGGGACAGTGGCCGAGTTCGAACCGGCCGACGTCCGGTCCGAATTTGTTCCTGTGGTTCCCGTCAACGCTCCGGACAAGGGCTGGTCGGCCGACGCGGGAGATCCGCCTGAGCTGGACCCTGTGGAGCTGGCCCAGATCACGGATGGTGCCGTACTCCGCCTGAGGCTGGAGCCGCTCGCGGACGCCTACGAACGCTGGATCGAGGGCCAGGCCTGCGGCGTAGAAGGCCATGCGCCAGGTACGCCGGCCCAACGACACCTCTCCGGGTGCCGACGCGCGCTGGATCGGATCCGCGACGGGATCGAGCTGTTGGCAGGGGACCGCGACGCCCTCCTCGCGTTCTGCTTCGCCAACCGGGCGATTGCCGTCCAGTCGCAGTGGACCAAGGGGAGGGTCAACCGCTGGTGGCCGTTCCAACTCGCGTTCCAGCTGGTCAACCTACGGGGAATCGTCGACGACGCCCACGAGGACCGGGACGTGTGTGACCTGCTCTGGTTCCCGACCGGTGGAGGCAAGACCGAGGCTTACCTCGGACTCGCTGCGTTCACCCTCGCGCTTCGGCGGCTTCGAGCCGAGCGAGGGCAGGAGCCCGGGGGAGGAGCAGGAGTGACCGTCCTTTCCCGGTACACACTGCGGCTCCTCACGATTCAGCAGTACAGGAGGGCGCTCGCGATGGTGACGGCGTGCGAGCTCCTCAGGGTCAGCGGGTCACCCGGTCAGCGTGGCTGGCGGCCGTCCGGGTGGGAGGATCTCGGTGACGTGCCGTGGGGCTCCACCAGGTTCTCGGTCGGACTGTGGGTGGGCGGCAATGTGACCCCGAACAACCTGCAGGACCTCGAATACCGTGACGCGAACAACAGGATCATCACGGCCCACGGAGCCATCTCGATCCTGGAGGGGGAAGAAGGCGAAGGTGACCCGGCGCAGATTTTGAACTGTCCGGCCTGTAGGTCGACACTGGCGATTCCCCCGGAGGGCCTGCGCGAGGGTGACACGGGTGTGCTGCACTTCGTGGTGGGCGACCCGGATCCAGCTCTGGGCCCGGACGTGGCGCCGCAGCTGTCGGAAGAGCCGTTCTACGTTACCGCGATCACGGTCACCCGTCATCCGGACCCGTCGTTCGCGACCGTCTCCGTTCGGTTCCGTGTCACTGCGGACGTGTCCGACCAGAGCGTCGACAAATGGTTCAACGGGCGTGCACGTCGTCTGCTCGGTTCCAGATCCTGGCTCGTCTCCGCCCGCGCGAGCCGACCGGGGTACTTCGTGCGGACAGCTGAGTGGGGCAGGCAACGAAGCGAGAAGCCCGTCGAGTTCGAGATCTTCTGCCCGAACCCGAAGTGCCCGCTCAACTCCGACCTGGCCTGGTCCGAGGCGACCGAGGTCGGTGCCTGGCCTGTGCTGGCAGCCTTCGACCGGGGTGACGGCTCTTCGACGCACTGCCCTGTCCCGGCGTGGACAGTGGACGACCAGGTCTATGCCAGGTGCCCGTCGATGGTCGTGGCGACGGTGGACAAGTTCGCCCGCCTAGCGTTCGAACCGAGAGCCGGTGCGTTGTTCGGCAACGTCGACAGGCTCAACGAACACCTGGGCTACTACCGAGGCTGGGCACCTCCGGCAGGGCCGGCGACACTCCCACGAAACGCCCGTGAGGAGGTGACGTCTGGGAACGACGTTCCCGTCCGGGGATTCCGCCCACCCGACCTCGTGTTGCAGGACGAACTGCATCTCATCGAAGGCCCTCTGGGCAGTATGGTCGGGCTCTACGAGGCTGGCATCGACCTCCTCTCCACGGTGCATGACGGCGAGAACACTGTCAGGCCGAAGTACGTCGCCTCCACCGCGACCGTTCGGAGGGCGGAGGAGCAGGTCCGTTCGCTGTTCGACCGAAGCCTGCAGGTCTTCCCTCCTCAGGGCCTCCGTGCCGAGGAGACGTTCTTCTCCTCGACCGGTTCCTCGCACCCGCTCGACGCGCAGGAGGCGGGTCGTCTGTACGTCGGGGTGGTCGCCCCCGGACGAGGAGCACAGACACCCATCGTTCGGATGTGGTCGCGTCTACTCCAGACACCCCGCAACCGACTCGAGGCTGGCGTCGCACAAGCGGAGTTGGACCCGTTCTGGACGCTGGTGGGCTACTTCAACGCTATCCGCGAACTCGCCGGCGCCGTGGCGCTGGCCCGTCAGGACATCCCCCAACGTCTCGGGAGCGTCGCCGCGGCACCCCGCACTCTGGACGAGCAGGAACCGATGGAGCTGTCCAGCCGCACCAGCTCCCTGAGGCTCCCGGGCATGCTCGAGGAGCTGGGAGTCCGGCTGGGGCCCGGCCGGGAACCAGCGAACGCGGTCGTCGCCACCTCCATGTTCGGTACCGGTGTCGACGTGGACAGACTCGGACTCATGGTCGTACACGGGCAGCCGAAGACCACGTCCTCCTACATCCAGGCCACCGGCCGTGTGGGGCGCGGCGTCGGCGGGCTCGTCGTCACCTTCTACCGGGCCTCGCGCCCGCGGGACCTCAGCCACTACGAGTACTTCACCGGCTACCACACCACGCTCTACCGCCACGTCGAGCCCGTCACCGTCAACCCCTTCGCGCCCCGGGCGAGGGACAGGGCCCTTGGCCCGGTGATGGTCAGTGTCCTCCGCCAGGCGGCGAGGATTCCGACCGCGGCGGGTTCCGTGGAGGTCGACGAGCGGTGGCGGATCCAACAGCGGCTCAGTAACGGGGGCTGGTTCTGCCGTGCCCACGAGATGAGCGACGCCCACACGGACCCCGAGGTGGACCTGCTCCCCGGCATCCTCGAGGAACGTGCCGCCCAGCAGCCGCCCCTCCGTCGTCCACCGCCATCGGAGACGGAGAACCATGCTCGCTCGGAGTTGGAGCATTGGCGGGAGGTCGCTGACCGTGTCGGTAATGCCTTGCTGTACCACGAGTCGACGGTCACACGTCCGGCCTCTCGCCCGGTCGTCCTGGGTGACCTCGCGCATCTTGTTGCGAACATGGATGAGGCTTATGAAAACGCGCCAAACTCTCTACGAGAGGTGGAGGCCACCACCACGATCAAGGGACGGGGATGAACCGTGAGCCGCCCCTACCAGGAGGTCCGCCCCTCCCAGTTCGTCATCACCCTCGGCCCTGGAAGCATTCTCGAGACAGGATCCGGGCCGGTCGTACTCAAGTCGGTGGACACGCTCTTCAACGAGATCGGCCGCAACCCCCAGGACTTCGAGATCGTCGACAAACGGCTCTCTCAACTCGAGCTGGACGGTGCACGCATCGCTCGTGTGCCAACCAACGCCGAACTGGGACTTCCCTCGGACAGAACGATCTACCCCACTCACGCGTTTCCGTTCTGGTCTCTGTGTACACAGCACCGACCGCATCAGGTTCTGTACGAGACGGGAAACGGATGCCCGGAGTGCCCATCGGTGTCGGCTCCGCAGCGTCGGGAGAAGGCGGGGCGTGATGCGATCCGCTTCGTGCAGGCATGCGAGAACGGTCACTTGGACGAGGTCCATTGGCACGGACTCGTACACGAGGGTGGAGGCTGTGGCACGAAGCACTACCTGTGGCACGGAGGTGGCCGCGCCCTCCGACTTGTCCGCATTGAGTGCCCCCGTTGCCACGCGACCGCGAACTTCGGCCAGGCGTACGCGAAATCCTGGCGCTGTAGCGGCCGGATCGTAGAGCACGGGGGGCGTCCGGCGCCGACAACGGCGCGGTGCGTTCAGAAGGCGCGCATCGTCCAGCGAGGAGCTGCCAACCTGCGGCTCAACCTGCTTCAGAGCGCACTGACGATCATGGATATGCCGACCCGGCTTCACGACATCCTGAACGACCCGTCCCTTATGGGAGCAGTCGGTGCACTCCATCGCCGCGGTCTCCTGGACCAGGTTGCTCTTATGGAAGAGGCCGAGCAGGTCGGGCTTGCCCGGGGTGCGATCGAGTACCTGAAACAGACGAGCTGGTCCGAGATCAGCAAGGCGTTCGACGAACTACTGGGGGCTGGTAACGCAGGTTCGTCGTCACTACGTGACGACGAACTCGACCGCCTTCGCCAAGCGGCGACCTGTGGCGTTCCGGCAGTTCCCCACCCGCATCCCGGCTCTCCTCCGCTGTTCGAGGTTCGCCAGGATGATGTGCGCCTCGTACAGGGACCCGTCCGCCGGCACAGGCTGCGCGTCGCACCTGTCAGCCGTCTCCGCATGGTTATGGTCCAGACCGGCTACCAGCGGCTGGACCCGCAGAAGGCCCAGAAGATGTCCACCGCTTTCGACTGGAACGGCACCACCTGGTACCCGGGCATCGAGCTTTTCGGCGAGGGCGTGTTCATCGATCTTGCTGGCGACTCGCTCACGCTTGCAGGCAGCCGGGCCAACCAGTGGAACGATCGGTTCGGGAGCAATCCGGACGGTGACCCGTCACTCCACCCCGCACACGTCTGGTGGCATACGCTCTCCCACCGTCTCCTCCGGTCGCTCTCAGTGGACTCCGGGTACTCGTCCGCAGCGATCCGTGAGCGGGTCTATCTCAGCGTGCAGGACGGCAGGGTCATGGGCAGTGGACTCCTCCTCTACACGGTCCAACCCGGAGGAGATGGCACCCTCGGAGGGCTGGTCGCCCTCGTTAACCGGTTCGAGCACGTTCTTTCGCACGCTCTACGAGACGTCGAGAGCTGTTCGAACGACCCTTTGTGCCAGGAAGCGCCGTCGGTGGGAGCAGAGGGAGTCGCCTGCTACTCGTGTCTCCTGGCTTCGGAGACCTCGTGTGAGCACCGTAATCAGGGGTTGGACCGCCTTCTTCTCGCTGAGAACCTACCGTGACCTGCTGATCGGGTGGGGTCGGTGTCACCGATCGATCTGCGTGGGCTGAGGGGCTGTCGGCAGCCGACGCGGAGGCGGTGTCCTGTCGGACTACGGGCGGCTCTGGTTGCTTGACCAGTAGCTGGAGTACCGCTTGTAGGCGAGTTGTCCGCTGAAATGGATGTTGTCCTCGATGTCCACAACCAGGCAGCTCTCTGTCCCACCGAATCGTGGTCCCCGCATGCCGCGACCGATCATCTGCTCGTACAGGACCGGGCTGGTGGTGGGACGACCGACCACCAAGGCTCGTACTGCCGGAGCGTCGAAACCAGTTGTGAGGACGCCGTAGTTGCAGAGAACGGACAGGCGTCCGCCGCGGAACTGTTCGATAAGTGCGCGCCGCGTCGCACTGCGCGTATTGGAGGTGACGACCTCCGCGGCTCGGCCGGCGCGTCGCAGCAGAACAGCCATTGCTATGGAGTGTTCCACGGTGCAGCCGAAGAACAGCGTCGCCCAGTCCGGCGGTAGTTCGAGCAGCTGCTTGAGCAGAGCACGGTTCCTCGCGTCTGATTCACCGATCTCACGGAGGAAGCCAGGGTGGAAGTCCTCGAACTGGTCGAAGTGCTCACGGTAGCTTTCGACGTCGTCCATCTGGAACCCAGAACCGGCATAGGAGAGCACCTTGTGCTCAGGCCGAGACAGGACGTCTCTCCGGCGGAGCTCGGACACGATGTCGTCCCCCAAGGCGCGGGAGCCGAGAAGCCTGCTGTGGAACTTCGCCGCGAGCTGGCGAGTCTCGGCGTCGACCCTCCGAAAGGGCGTGGCTGTCAGCCCGATGACGGGAACCGGGGCTTTCTGTCCGAGTTCGATCGCCAGGAAGCGCAAGACCCTGCTGTAGCTGGGCGCCAGCATTCGGTGCGCCTCGTCCACGACCACCGCACCGAGGTTCTCGCGCAGCAGCTCGAGTTCCTGTCGCGTGTCGTCATTGGTGCCTCGAAGCGCCGCGTCGAGCTTCTGGATGCTGGCCACCACGATGTCGGGGTCGCTCGGGACCGAGGCGCTCCCCCACAGTCGGGCAATCTCCATGGTGTGCCGTACCTGATCATTGCGGTGCCCCAAGTCGGTCCACACCTCACGGAACGCCTGGACTGCCTGCTCGCACAGCTCCTCACTCTGGGCGATCCAGAGAACGGCCTCACGGCGTGGCTGGGAGATGCGCCACTCGATGAGGCTCTCCACCGCGGTCCTGGTCTTGCCGGCTCCTGTGGGGAGGGTCAGAACACCACGGTTGGCGCCCGGTGCCCCGGAGAGCACCTCGATCACCTGCTCCTTGAGGTCCTGTTGGAAGTCCTCCAGGTCTCGGAGAGGCACGAAAGGGGCAACTTCCAGCGTGTCCGGCTCCCGTGTACTCCCCGGCAGGCCGGCAAAGGCAGGCGGGATGTCGAGGACTCGTGTGAAGTGGCGAGGCCAGCTCTTACCGGGCCTCCATGTGCGCTCTGCGATCTTCTTGGCTTTGGCTCTGCTCCCACCACGGCTGCGTTCGCCACCTCGGTAGTCGTGCAGCGTCTCCAGCTCGTCCTCCGATGCGGAAAGCGCAAGCCGTTCCCGTAGCGCCCTGGACTCAAGAAGACCGAAGCCCGACCTGTCGACCAGGAACTCGGCAAGCTCCCCCTCGGGAAGCTTTGCCCGCGCCCTTCCGGATTCGTTCTCGACCGCCGCGATGATCCACTCCACCGACTTCCTGGAGCGAGATCTTCCTCCGCTCTCGAGATCCTCGATCACCGCACGCAGATCCCGCGGAGCGAGTCGCCGACGCAGGACCTGGATTGCCTGGGAGCGGTCCTGCTCGCTCAACTGGCCGAAGGCTTCCACCGAACAACGTCTCCTGGGCTGGCTAAGAGTCGACTGTGCTTAGTCGTTCACGGATGGTCAAACAGCGCAGTGGGGGTGTGAAAGTCTCTCACCGCCAGAGCGGTCTTTCTTCCCGGCGGACGGTTACTGATCATATGTTGAGTTGTTGCAACGGGTGATCGGTTCGTCACATGCGGTCCTTGCAGCGCGAGGATTCTGACACCTCACCCCCGAACGTCGTTCAGAGGCCTTCGATGCTTCGCTGGGCGAGGCTGGTGGCTCTCGCCAGGTCCTCTTGGGAGCGGATCCGTACCTCCAGAGGGCCCGTCCCCAGGCAGCCGATCTTCCGGATGCCACGGACGAATCCGTAGCTCAACTCGACCATGTCCGTATCAACCTTGAGCGTGAGCGCATGAGTGTGGTTGCGAGGTTGGAACTGGGCGTCGGTCACGTTCCTGATCCGGCGGTAGGCGATGCGGCGCAGCTGGAACTGCTTCCACACCTCTCCAGGGAGGTAGGGCAGGGGCATCGAGATCGGCGTACAGATTGCAACGACTCCGCCGTCTCATCGTGGATATGCCGGACCGACCTGACCTTCGCGCCTCCGCTCGCGGTCGTCGCTGGAGCGTGAGGCGTTGCCACGGAGTCGGCTACGGAGGCAACGAGCTGCAGGGCTGGCAATCCACCGCCGATGCCTGGGTAGCTCACCAGATCGATCCGCCGTCCGATCTCCTTCAGGGCAGGCGCATTGTGTGGGGCGAAGTCCTTGGTGACACGTACCAGCCGTGGGTGACTTCTTCGACGACGTCGGCGGCCTGTCCGCCAGCCCCGTCCTTCACCAGGTTGTCTAACTTGTGCCGATGGTCCTGCAGTCACGACGGAGCCTGCGTGATCACCGCCTTGCCTGTCGACCTCTCGCACCAAGATCACCGGGTTGCCTTTACCGTCCAGCCCGAGTGAAATGCTGATGCGGCAGCGCGCCGTTCCGGTCCTCGCTAAAGTGCTGAACGTCACGGCGCCATGCACTCGTGCAGGCACGGATAATCACTCTGTGTAGCATTTCGGTTGGGCGCGGCAACTTGCACTTAGTTGTCTCCCTTAGGATGGGGGTCTCGAATGCATCAGAGCACTGGCTGGAGCACCGCAACCTCTGGACGCCTCCCCGGGGTCTGCGGGCGCCGGTCGCAGCTGGTTGGGCTGCCCGACTCAGCAGCTCAGAACAGGCCTCGTACCTTGATCTGGACACCACTTCCGTGATCTCCTGGTGCTCATTCATCTCGTCGTGGCGGAGGTCGGACTGTGGCAGCGCAACCGGGGGGGTACTACGGTGTGCCTCTTGAGCGGAGCGACTACCTTAAACTCGACCCGCACAAGAACAGTTGTACCCCCGAGGGATTCCCCGAGTGGCTGGCGACCTTCGGCGAAGGGAAGCGGCTGGCGGTCGACCTCTTCTCGGGTGCCGGCGGTCTGACCTTCGGTCTGGAGAAGGCCGGATGGACCGTTGCAGCCGCCGTCGACTTCGACGAACGCGCACTGGAGACACACGCGGCGAACTTCCCCGGCATGAGTCTCCACATGGACCTCGGGGATCCCTCGGAGCGTGACCGGCTCGTGGAACTGGTGGGACCGGCGAAGATCGACCTGGTAGCCGGCGGCCCCCCGTGCCAGCCGTTCAGCAGGGCGGGTCGCAGCAAGATCCGCCATCTCGTCAAGAAGCACAATCGTGATCCGCTGGATCGACGCAAGGAACTCTGGGTTGCCTACCTGGACGTGGTCAAGAGACTCCGCCCGCGCGTAGTGCTCATGGAGAACGTGCCTGACATGGGCCTCGGTGACGACTTCTTCGTCATCCGCTTGATCGAGGACGAGCTGGAGGAGCTGGGGTACGCGACCCAGGTCCGGCTCGTGGACGCCTGGAACTACGGCGTGCCGCAGCACCGCAAGCGCCTGATACTGCTGGCGCGGAACGACGTGGACAGTTTTGCCTGGCGTGATCCTGACGCGAAGCGGACCAGTCTGCGGGACGCCATCGGCGATCTCCCGAAGCTTGACGTCGTGCCGTTGGAACGCGTCGGAAGTCGCAAACTCGACTACCGCTCACCGAGGCAGCCGTCTGCCTTCGCGAAGACCATGAGGGAGGGCGCCGAGAAGGGCTTGGTCTGGGACCACATGACGCGGAGGGTCCGGGAGGACGACTTCGAGATCTTCACCGAGATGGACTCCAAGACCCTGTACTCGGAGATCGACGAGGGGCTGCGTCGGTACAAGGCCAACCACTTCACGGACAAGTACAAGAAGCTCGACTGGGCCGACCTCAGCCGGACCATCACAGCTCACATCGCCAAGGACGGTTACTGGTACATCCACCCTGACCAGTCGCGCACGCTCACCGTGCGTGAGGCGGCCCGCCTCCAGACGTTCCCCGACCGGTTCCGGTTCGCAGGCACGCGCAGTGACGCGTTCCGCCAGATCGGCAACGCGGTACCCCCCCTGCTGGGCGAGGCTGCGGCCGAGGTCCTCAAGCCGCTCGAAGGAGTGCAGTCGCCCTCTGACGGACTGCGACCGCACTGGCGGGAGGTGCGGCAGACGCTCACTGACTGGGCGGACCGGAGGCGTGGCGGAGTCGACTGGTACCAACTACCCGGAGCGAAGCCCGTCGTACTCCACGCCGCGGTGATGGCAGTGGTGTCGATGTCGAAGATGAAGCCCACGGTGTTGGCAGGGCTGATGGCAACCGTCCGGAAGGCGAAGCGGCTCACGTCGCCGGTCTTCGGGAGGCTGGTCGAGGCGGCACCCACCGATGCTGTCAGAGCCCGGATCGATCGGTTGGCGCCCCTCGTGGACCAGCCCCTGATCTGGAACAAGCCCGAGTCCGTACTCGACAAACTGGCGTTGAAGCCCAGTGAGGAAGCGCTCTACCGGCTGCTGAGTGGTGATGACCTCATGCTGGTCGGCCACGGAACCCTGCGGGTGGCCGCGAGGCTGAACAACACGGAGGTGGACCGCAACCGGCTGAGTGACGGACGGGTTCACCTGGTGAAACTCGTCGGAGCGGGCGACGACGCGCCTCTCCGCATGGCGGCCCTGCGGCTCATCGGCGCGGAGCTGTGCAGGGAGAAGCAGCCAGTCTGCTCCGAGTGCCCCCTTGCCGCGTACTGCCCGCGCAAGGACGTCCTGTCCGATGACCTCTTCACCCTCGTGGGCACGGAGGACTAGGAACGGGGGGCTCCGGTACCCGGTGCGTCGCCGACGCCACACGTTGCGCTGCGGCGTCGGCGTCACGGCGGATCTCGCACTCCCAGACCCTGACCACGACCCACCCCGCAGCCTGTACGGCCTCGGTGTTCCGCAGGTCCCGCGCGGCGTTCGCCGCGATCTTCTCCGACCACAGACGTGCGTTCGGGCCCTGGAACCGGCGGGGTCCGTGTTCCGGGCACCCGTGCCAGAAGCAACCGTCGACGAAGACCGCGACCCGGTGCTTCGGCAGTACGAAGTCCGCCGTGCACCGGGTCGCGACCTTCCGGTGCAGGCGGAACCTCAACCCGAGCCGGTGCACGGCGCTCCGCAGGGATCGTTCCGGAGCCGTGTCTCGGATCCTGCGTCCGTGAAGGTGCTCGCCCTCGTGGGTACTCACCCATTCGTCACCCGTGTTCGTCACCTTCTCTCCGGCGGTTCCTCGTCCTACGCTTCCACGATGGCAGACTGGGGGCCATGATCCGAGAACCGGCAGAACTGCGAGTCGACGACAGCGGACGGGTCGAGATCCCGCTGGGCCTCCTGGCTGAAGCCGGCATCAGCCCCGGCACCGAGTTGCTCGCGTTCAGCGACGGCGACGGACGTATCGTGCTCCGGCGAGCCGAGGACGCGGTCCGCGACCTCCTCGAAGATGGTCGGCTCTAGCGTTTCCCAGTGCGCCGCGCAGGAGCCGTCAGGCGCCCCGCTACGCTGACGCCGGACGAAACCCTAGGCGCAGAGCCTCACGCCGTACGTGCAGGGCCTGGACCGCCTGGGAGACGGGGATCAGCTCGCCGGTGTCGAGTCGCTTGGCGACCGTGAACGCCAGCTGGCGTTCGGGAAGTTCGAGGTTCCCGGTCTCCTTGGCCCACTGTCCGATAGCGTCCCACTCCTCTACTGCGATGCTTTCGACCTCGTCCACGGCCTCGTCCCCGTCGACGGGCTGGGCTGCCATCTCGACCGGCTGCTCCAGCAGTTCGTCAGCCAGTGTCTCCGGCACCGTCCAGTGCACCCGCGAGACGGCATCCCAGCACGCGGACTGCTTCGCCCACTCACCGACGTGCCTGTTCGCGGCGACCACGACGCGCTTGACCCGGGGGCACAGTTCGTCCAGTGCCGCCCTGAGGGCCGGCGTGACGTCCTGCTCCCGCCAGATGCGGTCCAGGTCGATCCGCCGGTCTGTCTCGAGGGAGAGACGGGCCATCGTGTAGGTGGTGACCAGACTCTTATGGCTACCCGCCCCGTGCTCGGCCGCAGCCCTGTCGACGGCCTTGAACAACAGGGCCATGGCGATCACGCGCTGGCAGTACCTGAGGTCGACGGTCGGGGTGGACTCCTCGACACGGATCATGAACTCGGCGAAGTTCTTCTGTGCGCCCCGGCTGACGTAGTAGGGCAACTGTTCCCAGGAGTGGACGTACTTCGCGAGGTCGGACTTGCTGAACTTCTGCCGGGTGGGGCACAGCACCTTGAACCTGCGTTGCGCCACAGGGCTGGTGGCCTTCGACAGCTCGTCGGCGTACTGGCCCCGTGCGCGTTCGTAGAACCAGCGGGTCTCCTGGCTGCTTCCGTCCGCCGCGGGAGCCCAGAGCGTCCGGGTGATCCGTTCGAAGGCGACGTGGAACTCGTGGTTGGAGCTGAAGTCGACTAGGGAGACCCTGTTCTGTGTGTTCGAGAACCGGGAGATCTTCGGAACGATCTCCGCGAGGTGCTCGGGCCTGACCATGGTGAGCTTCATCTGGACGCGCACCTGTGAGAGGTCGCCCTTCGCACCGACGAGCACGTGGTGGAGGGAGGCCGTGGTCTGACCGCCGTTGACGATCTGCAGGCCGCGCATCTCCCTGATGGCCACGTACTCCCCGTCCTCGTTCTCGACGAAGTCGACGTGGGACGCCGTGGCGGTGATGCCGTTGTTGTAGGCCAGGAAACGGGCCGGTGCCTTGAGCAGGGTGTCCTTGATGCCGCGGTTGACCGCGCCGCGCGTCTGCAGGAAGGCGCGGACGTTGAGCTCCAGCAGTCTGGTCCTGTGTTCGTCGTACAGCTCGGCGAGCCTCTGGCCCGGAACGACCGCGAGAACCACCGAGTGGTTCGGCTCCGAGCTCGGAGCCGAGAGGCAGGGCAGAGGGGGATCGAAGCTGACCACGATGGGCTCTCCGATCATCCCGGACGTCGCCTGACGGTGTAGACGGCTCAGATCCCATATCTCGTGGGTGACCGGGATGCCGCCCAGTTCCGTCGGCGCCGGAGCAGCCGACGTGCTCACCCGGTTGCTCAGCAGGAAGAGCCGGATCCTCGGAACGTCGGCGAGCGCCTTCTCCACGGCCTCGCACATGTCACGGACGTCGGAGTGCTCGTCGAGGTTCGGCCGTATGCTTCCGCACCGGCGGGCGAACGTCAGCAGGCGCCTGAACAGCTTCTCCGACTCCGCCTTGGTGAGCCTGTCCTCCCACTGGGTCAGCCTGAAGTCGGTGATGAACAGGTCGAGACTTCCGTGGGCCTCGCCCAGGCCGTATCCGTACACCTCGACACCGTGGGCCTTGTGGTAGGCGGTGAAGGTGTTCGACACCACGCCGGCCTGCTCGAGGTCCTCCAGCACCCGGCGGGTGAACGTCCCCGGAATGGAGGTCTGCTCCGCCTCCGCGGTGGCCTGTGTGTCGGCGATGAGCGTGCGGGCGAAGTCGTTCAGCTCGAGCTCAGCCATCGGTTCCTCTGATAAAGGCAGTGACCTGGTCAGTCGTGACACGGTAGTCGTCGAGCGCGGACGTGCTGATGTTGTAGGTGCAGTCGCCCACTCCGGCAGGAAGCGTCGACTCGATCAGCCGGGGGAAGCCCTCACGGACCTCCCAGGTCCGGGTCTGGCGGAGGGTGTAGCGGGGTTCGTCGTAGAGATCCCTGTGTCCCGGCAGGTAGCCGACCTGTATCAGCAGGCTGTCGAGGTGTGACCTGGCTTCGGGGTTGGTGAGCCGGTGACGGATACGGTCCACCAGAGCGTTCAGGCTCTCTCCCGTGCCTCCGCGCCGCTCGTCGACGGATATCAGGCTGAGGAGCAGGGCCGGCGTGCCCGTACTGTCGAGCTGCCGCTCACTCGCCACCCGAACGGTGCGCGGGTTCTTCGCGGTGGTCGTCTTCACCTCGACGGCCACGTCGGGGAGCTGGAAGTCCTGGTTGCTTCCACCGGGCCCGGTCCATGCCTGGACTCCCGAGGTCTGGGCCGCGGACGGCAGCACGTACTCGTTCAGGAAGTACAACTCGCCGAACAGTCCTCGTCGGGTGTCGGCGGTGAGACCGTTCTTGCCGACCGCCCGCAGGAGTTGCTGCCAGGAGCTGAACCGCCGCACGGCTGCCTCGAGGGCGGTCTCCGTGGTGGGCGCGTCCTTCACCGCGGACGCGATGTCCGAGACGAGCGGGGTGAACACCTCCCGCAGCTCGTCAGCAGTGAGGGACACCTGCAGCTCGTACTCGTGACGTGACTGGGCCGTGATGCACAGGTCGAGACCCGCCGTCCGCGGAAGCTCCCCGACCGACCGGACGATGCCGTCGGCAGCCCGGGCGTCAGCCTTGAGGAGCAACATCCGCCGGCGTCCCGGGTGGGTGACGGACACGTGGATGTCGTGCGGCGACTCGGGGTACACGCGACGGGTCGACCTGCCCTGACCGGCCTGGGGCTCCTCCAACTCGAGCCAGAGTTCCTCGTCGATGTTCACTCGTCCTCGTCCTCCGCCTCGTCCATCTCCATGTCCTGCTTCCACCAGATGTCGTTGACGACGTACTCCGTCTTGCTCTGGTACTGGGAGAACGGGAAGCTCACCGCGAACCCCACCAGCGGCGTCGAGGCGCCGAGAGTGCTGGAGGCCGGCGGGGTGATCGGATAGACCAGCAGCAGGGGCTGGTCGGTGCGCCGCTGATCCCGCAGGGGGCGTCCCGTCGGGACCTTCGGGTCGCGTGGCTCGCCGTTGCGGTTCGTCTTGCCCTCGGCTGCCTTCCTGACCGCAGCGAGAGCCCTTGTCTTCTGTCCCTCGTCCAGGTCGGTGCTCTCGTCCAGGGGGCTGAGGACGCGCTTGATCGTGTAGCGGACGTCCGCCGTGGGATTGGGGTTCTTCCGCGTCACCAGACCGATGTTGTGGCCTGCGATGTCGACCGGGTGCTCGGCGGGGGACTTGCTGACGAGACGGACGGTCCAGTTGCCCAGTTCTCCGTACCGTGCGCTCTGGCGGATGTACGCGGCGATGAACGCCGGCCGCACCCGATGTGCCTTTCGGTCCGTCACGTAGGCGTCGAAGAAGCCCGCAGCGACCTCCTCGGGTGGCACGTTCTCCCAGATGACGCTGCCGCTGTCTTCGTCGACGGTAGGGATGCCGAGGTTCGTCAGGCTTCTGGCGAAGGTGTTCAGTGTGTCGAAGTTGTGCCGGACGACGTCCTTGTGCAGGTTGAAGATCGTGGTCTCGGCGATCTCTCCGGAGTAGCTGAGCCGGACCCGGATCTTCTTCCGCATCTTGTTGGCCGCGGTGATGCCGAGGCCCAGGGACGAGGTCCTGACCTTCAGACCGAATTCCCGAGGAGTGAGACCCAGCGCGGCCATCTCCTCGATGTCCCGTCGAAGTTCGTCGGTGGCCGCTGTGATCTCTGCGTAGGCTCCGACGAGCTGGGGCGTCGTGTACAGACGGCAGAGGTCCTCGTAGCCGGGCCGGTAGCCGAACCAGCGGCCCATCTGCAGAAGGGTGTCGTACGTCTTCGAGAACCGAAGGTAGTAGCTGACGGACAGGCCTTCGAGCGTCAGCCCGCGGGACAGTTTCTCGCCGCCGATGGCGATCACGGAGAGGCCGTTCTTGCGGTTCTCGTAGTACTCGAGCACGTCGCGGGCGGTTCCATTCACGGCTTTCACCGAGATCTTGCGGAGTGCGGGGAGGAGTTGTTCGCTAACCTCGCTCCACTCGAGACGTTCGGCCTCGTCAGCGGGGAAGTGCCTGGTGGAGGGGACGAAGTCGCGCTCCCACTGCTGGCGCAACTCCTCCGTACAGTTGGCTGCGGCGCTTCCGTACCGGTCTCGGAGGCTGTCGACCAGAAGGCGCACGTAGGTGTCCACCTGCTCGCGCACGTGCCCCTGCACTGCGGTGAAGCGGGTGACATGTACGAGCATCGAGTTGTGCACTGTGACCTGGCCGCGCGCACGGCGCGCAGCGCACGTGAGGACGAACGAGCGGACTGCCGTCCTGAGAGAAGCGGGCAGGGTGTCCGTCGGCACGTGGCTGGACTTGTGCTTGTTGGGCATCCAGGCGTCTGTGTCTCTGATCCGCTCCACGAGTGGCAGGGGTTCCACGTCGTCCTCGTCCTCGTCATCGGTGCGAAGACCGAAGAGCCGCTCCGGGCCGAGGTAGTTGGACGGGGCGCGGAGGGCGCGGATGAAACTTGAAGGGAACAGGTCGCTCCCCAGCTCGTCGTGGTCGGCGTCGGGGTCGATGTAGATGTTGGCGAACGGGGTCGCGGTGTAGCCGACGTACGACGTTTTATCGAAGCTGTTGACCAGCTGCCGGATCGCGGCGTTGATCTTCGAAGGGTCGGTGTCAGGATCCTTCGAGGTGTTGATGGAGGCGTTGTCCGCCTCGTCGTCGATCACGAAAAGAGGAATGTCGCGGACGATCTTCCGGCCGGTCGCGGGGTCCTCCTCACCGTGGACCTCGGTGACCCAGGTGCGGAGGTAGTCGATGATCCGCCGGTGCTTCTTGACCACCAGAACGATGGGGAAGCTGCCGATCGGGAGGTTTGCCTTTGACGCCGTCTTGCGGTCGAAATCCCCCTTCTCGGCGCTGTTCGTCAGGGACGCCGCAGGGAGCTTCTTCACATGGGACATCGCCCCGACGCCGATCTTGTAGTTGGCGCCCTCCTGATCGGACCTGAGCTGGTACTGGGAGTCAAACCCCAGGAGCCCCTCGTCGATGCGCAGTTGGGTCTGGCTCCGTAGGTCATTGTGGATGCCGGCGAAGACGACGATGAGGCGGTAGCCGGCGTCTGCTGCTTTCGAGGCGAGTCCGATGTAGTCGCCGGTCTTGCCGGACTGCACTTGCCCGATCACCAGGCCGGTACGGTGCCACTCCCCGGGGCGGCGGGGGTCCTCGAGTTCCCCCAGGACCTCGTCAGTGCTCTGGTCGAGCCGTGACACGACACGGGGTGGAAGTTTCCGGACGCTCTGCAGGTAGCGCTTGTAGCGGTCCCAGAAGTCCCATGGGCGGTCGTTCTTCGCGTCGGCCAGCCACGCCAGGTGGCCCTCGTCGTTGTGCAGGGCAGAGGAGGACTCCTGAAAGACGGAGGTCATTGCTTCCAGCGCCTTGGTCAGCTGCTGTCGATCAATACTCAAGCCTTGGGCGGTCATCACACTGAGGGCCGTGTTGACGGCGAGTTCCACCTCGTCCGGAGTGGCCTGGTGGTCGGCGGGCAGGAAAAGAAGTGCTGCCTGCGTGGCCTTGGCAAGGGCGTCATCAGGGGTAGGACTCACGGGGACCTCCGGGCCGACGAATCTGACGCTGCGTAGATTAGAGGTGGGTACGGACAGTGCGGTCACTCGTTCCAGAACCCCTGCTTCTGGTCGAAGGGTGGCATCAGTCTGAGCTGGGCTCGCGCCTCCTCCGCCGTCCGGCCCTGGACCAGCATCACTTCGAAGACCTGCTGTGCCACTTCCAGTGTCTGCTCGTCCGAAGGCCCCGGCCCGCCGAAGGGCTCGGGGTCGTCGAGGGAGTCCGTCTCGTGCAGAACCCGCAGAGCAGTCACTGGAACGGTCTCCTCCAGAAGGCGCAGGAGTGCGCGCAGGCGGGTACCGTCCCCCTGGCCGCCTTTGAGAGCCTCTTGGACGAGCGGATGACTCCTGTTGATCCTGCAACTGATCCTGCCGCCATCCCTGCGGACGGTCCAGACGTACCGGAGAGGATCCCCGTACCGGCGTGCGGCGATGCGTCCCCGGTGCCGCAGTGCGTCCGCTGCCTGGCCTCGGGCGTGCATGGCGATCCGCCGAAGGTGCCCCCGGAGGGCCACCGGTGGTACGACGCTGGCCTTCCGGACGTCCACGGCCCAGTCCGCGTCACTCTCGGCGGGGATGTCCACCGCGATGCGCGCGAGGCTGAACTTCTCCTCACGTCGCAGCCCGCGGATCCCCAGCCAGTCCCCGGCCAGAATCAGGCGGTCCCGCCGGTAGACGTAGAACCCCTGTTGTCCGAGCCACCCCTGAGGACCCGCTGCCGCCTCGTACGCGGAGACTGACAGGCGCTGTGCGTTCGGCAGGACGTACGGCTCAACCCGTACCGAACCGTCTGCGAGTGGAAGGTCCTCTGCCGGAAGCCGTTGCACGGAGGGGTGGGAGGCGAGGAAGGGATCCCAGGGTTCCACCGGACTGTTCGAGAGGCGCAGTTGCCGACGTGTGGTGCCGGTGAGGAAGCGGGCGAACACCATGCCGAGGTGGGTACCTGTGCGCTCGGCTTCCGCGTAGAACTGCTGCTGCGTCTTCTCGTCGTCCTCGGCGACTTCGTCGGAGCGGTAGCCGGTGAGTTGTCTCCACAGGACCACCGTTCCATGGGTCCTGTCGCCAACGAGCGTCTCCACCAGCGCGGTGGTCTCCGGGCATGCACCCCGCAGAAGCCTCCACTCCCCGAACTCCTCCACGACGTCGAGGTCCCAGGTACGTGTGTGCCACGTGCCGTCGGTGGCGGTGGCGACGGTCAGCTGACGGGCCTGAGAGAACGACGCAGACTTCAGACCCACACCGAAGCGTCCGAGGTCCGTCGAGGTACGCGGCGTTGCGGGACCACGGGCCGCGACGGTCATCGCGATGATCAGGTTCTTCTCGGTCATGCCGGTACCGTCGTCGACCACCGAGACCCACGAGTCCCGGCCGGCCCAGGTGAAGTCGACGTCGATGTTCTGCGCGTCGGCGGAGATGCTGTTGTCGATCAGGTCTGCGATGGCCGCCGGAAGCGAGTAACCGAGGGAGCTCAGGGACGCGACCATGCCTGCGGGGTCGGGAGCTGCGACGTCGAACTTCACCAGCACGCTCCGAACCGGGTCCTTCGGCAGGCAGTCACTTCGTGGCTGCCGGTCCCGTGAGTTGGGATGTGACGGGATCGCGATCAGTCAGCTCGTGGCTCGCTCACATCACACACAGCATTCGCATGCCGCCCCCGAGTAATCCTAGCGAATCCGATGTACTTATCGGAAACCAGACCGCGGTCCTACCGGAACCGCGGGTGCCAACGGTCCACGGACAGTCCGAGCTTATCCAGGTGTACCCGGCGACGCCCCACGGGGGAAGGACCTCTTCGCCACGTCGAAGTGCACCCCTCGGTCGGTAGGTCGGGCCTCACCAGTACTCCCACGGGCGCGACGAGGTCGGGTGGCGTTCCCAAGGCCTACATGTACCGGAGGGAAGTGGCGTGCATCATCGGCACCAAGAGGGGACGCAGGGAGAGCTGTTGCGGGGTGCCGACGCACCAGGTCCAGTCGACCGCCGAACGCCGGCCAGCCGATGCGGCAGACGGGCCGTCGCTTCGCCCTCCCGAAGCTCTCCCCTCAGGCGGTCCAACTGCCGTGCCGCACAACGGTCTCGAGCAGATCGAGGTGTTGGGCGGAGGCAGCGGCGAGAGAGTGATCTCGGTTGCGTCGGCTTCCGGACACGGGCCCGTGCTGACGGGGAACCCGCAGTGCCAGACGACGAGTTGGGCGAGAATGCTTTCCCAGGACAGGTCGGATGTCACCCCTGCGGTGATCTCCATCGCCCGCAGCCTGGTTGCAGTCCGGAGCAGGTCGTAGATCCGCTCAGGTCCGGAACGCCAGGCTCGGTGCGCGTGGACTTGGTCACGAGCACTGGAGATAGTCCAACTCGGGTTTCACACGCGATTCCTACTTGTCCACGATCGACCGTTGACCCGCGACAGGGCTGGTGGTGGGGAGAGTCCATGAGCAGGGCCCTCCCCACCGGTGTTTCACAGGGTCGGATCCCAGTACCCGACTCTCGAACCGTCCGGAGAACCGAACAGGTGCCAGCGGGAGAGGTTCCGGTTCCAGGACTGGCACGCGGTCTCGGGAAGCTGGAGGCAACCGTGGTCCGCGCCCTCGTTTGTGATCATGCAGTTGGGGTCGTACAGGCAGGAGTCGTTGTCGACGGCCCGGCTCACAACCGCGTCCAGGTTCTGCTCGAGCACGGTCCGCATGGCGCCGAGGCTGAACTCGCTTCCGCCGTTGGGGTAGATGGCGAAGGCCAGGTCGTACGGGAAGAGGTACTCGGACAGGCTCGTCTCGCTGTAGCCGCTGTCCACCGCGAGGGCTCGGAGCAGTTGGTGGGACAGGGAGTGGAGCAGGCCGAACAGCTCGTGGACAGGAAGATCGGGATGCCCCGGTGCCGGGCGGGTCTCGTGGGAGAGCGCCTCACCGTTGCTCGGACCGAGCTGGTGCACCAGCCACTGGGCGACACCGCCGGCGTCCTCGAGAGCGCTGCGGCTGACGAGTTCGTTGCGGACGAGCCACCGACTCACCCGCTGCCTGTCCACCGGGAAGAGCAACGCCTCCGCCTGGGTGGGGTGGGCGTACAACAGGGTCTTCTCGGGTGCGCCCCGAGAGGCACGCCCCCGGTAGGGCACGAGGTCCGCCTCCTCGGGGCTGAACCCGGTTCGGCTGTAGCCGATCGCAAGGTAAGTGATCGGAAGATCGCTCACCAGGCATGTGTCCTGGCTCAGGCCGGCAGCGGTGAGGACCCCGGGGTACCGCTCGTAGAGTGCGCGACGGATGGAGTTCCTGGCTTCCCGCTGGAGACGGGGAACGCTCAGGCGTTCCAGGTTGAGGACCCGCCGGTAGGTGTGCAGCTCAGCCGCGAGCCCGCGCGCGTCATCGCCCTCGGTGTCGAGATTGAGCGCTTTGCCCACCCGGTCCTGCAGGTGGTCCACCTCGACCGGCATGAACCGTGATCTGAGTGCCCGTGCCTGGTCATGCAGTCCTGCCTCCTCCATCACACGGATGCTCTCGACGACCTCGTCGGGGACGTCGACCGTATGTCCGTCGGTAAGTCGGCGGAACTCGTCTTCGGTGATCTCCCCGAGCCACCAGCCGAGTACCGCGGTGGTGTAGAGAGGATTGCTCTGGCGCGTGGCCTCCTCGGTCGTGGTCACGTTCACAAGCGTCAGGCCCTGGCCCACGTGAGCGGTCCCCGCGGTGTGGAGCAGCGGGCTCATGTACTTGTCCGGGTAACTGCACGAGGAGTTGACGCAGCTCCGCTGCACGGGGAGGTGGAAGCCGCAGCTCATGCACTCCCATCGGAAGTCACGGAACCGACTGGCGCGGTCGTCGAGTTTGAACCGAGCGTGGCCCCGCGGACACTTGTGTGGGGGGTGCATGGGTGACGTCTCCCCGCACCGATGGGCGAAGACGAACTGGAGCTGCCGGTTTCCGACACCGTTGCCGCAGAGGGGACATGCCGGAGGCCAGTCGTCGGTTCCGGGCCGGGGGTCGGTGGCCGTCCAGACGTGGCCGCACTCACCACTGGAGCACCGTACGACTCGGGGCCAGACCCGGCAGAAGACCTTGCCGGGGACGACGACCTCGTAGTGGCGCGCCGCGAGTCGGTCCTCGTCTCCGGGGAACTCCGGTGCCCGGTCTGCTCCGCCGGCGAGCGCGCGTCCGGCGGCCCGCCACCTGCGTACGAACCTCGTGGCCTCCTGGACCAAGTGCTCGCGGTCGAGTGAGGGGCCGTCGAACTCCTCGTCACGCCCGAACTGGACCACCTGAGCCGTGTATCCGCCCCGGTGGTCGAACGTCTGCCCGGGACGGTATCGGTAGAGAACCTGGCCGCGACCACGGGCCATGTCGTCGTTCCTGGGGTTGAACGCCATCACGACCTCCTGCCATCGGACACGATGTGGAACGGGATGCCTTCGGAGACGTCCCGGAGACTGGTCATGGGCCGGTGCTCGAGGCCGAGGTAGTCGCCCGTAGCGCGGTACCCACGGCTGTTCCCGCCGGCGAGACCGGCGGACGCACCGGCCGACCGAAGGCTGGCCAGCGCATGCTCCACCATGTCCACGAGGTCGCGTCGGAGTTCCTCCCCCTCGGGACGCTCGGACTGGAAGACCGTGTGCAGCGCCTCCAACAGCTGGGTGAGCTGCACCGTTTCCAATCCCCCGCCGACGGGGTCACGGAGGGCCGCCTGCATCTTCGAGAGATCGTGGAGGTGGCCGGGTGCGTTGCCCTCCTGCCACCAGTCGTGGTTGGCGATCTGGAGCAGGTGGCCCATGAGGATGCCCGGGAGGGTTCTGCGTACCGCGAAACGGCTCCAGCGGTTGATGGCCACCGGCTCGACCATCCGGTCCAGGTACTCGTGGAACTTGCCGTGGTAGCGGTAGTGCGAGCGGTCCCGTTCCCGTACCGGGTTGAAGAGCATGAACACGAGGCCGTGGTAGGCGCGGCCCACGCGGGACGAGGCCTGGATGTACTCGGCCATGGACCTGGGCATCCCGTTGAACAACATGAGGTTCAGCCGGTCCACGTCAACGCCGTGGCTGACCATGCTCGTCGCCACGACCATGCCCGTGTTGCCGTTGGTACTGCCCAGGTCGTCCAAGACTCCGCGCACCTCGTCCAAGCGCGTCTCGCCCTTGAGCTCGGCCACACGGAGATCCGGGAACCCCTCCCTACGCAGGACCTCGTTGACCTGGGTGTCCAGTGAACGTCGGATACGGCCGAAGTCGACGAGCGTGGTGGCGTAGGTGAGGCTCGTACGGTAGAGGTCCACGACCGCACGCAGTTCGTCGTCGGGCCAGCCGGAGACAGCCGCGGGCAAATCTTGGCGCCGGTCGAGCTTCCACAGCGCCCGGTGAGCAGACGTCAGTATCCTGACCAGCGTCATCTCCGCCGTTCCTCGCGTCGGCATGACTCCGACGAAACGGCGCAGGGGGAGGCTCCGGTCGAGCCGCCAGTAGAAACTCTCGTCCAGGTTCGGCCCGGGAAGCGGAACCACCACAGACCTCAGACCGAAGAGGTGCTCGCTCTGGCGGTCCTCGCCGCGGATGGTCGCGGTGGTCGCGACCACCTTCATCCTGACCCTCCTCCCGTCGGAGCGCTGCTGGGAGGACAGGGTGCGCTGGACCTCGGCCAGCAGGCCCTCGTAGTGCCCCGAGAACGCTCCGAGTTCCTCGTTGACCATGTGCAGCTCGTCGATGATTTCCAACGACGGAGAGGGGTCGTAGAGAGGGGTGTCCAGACGGCGGGGGGTGGTTTTCGCGTGGCCTGGCGCGTGACGTTCGTGGCACTTCCCGCCCCGGCCGAATCCGTGCGGGGCACACCAGCAGTCGACGTCGCCCAAGAGCGCGCCGAATCGGTCCGACAGGCCGATGTTGGCGAGCTTGTCCAGCGTTCCGACCACCACCGTGGGCAGGTAGCGATAGATCTCGGTGTCCACGACGACGATCGGAAGGGTCTTCCCGCACTCCTCGTTGCTGCACACGTGTTCGAGACGGAGTCGCGACGGGTCGGGTTCCGGGATGCGGATGGACCGTTCCCCACAGTACGGACAGTCGTGGACGAGCCGGTACGTGTGCCGTGCCTCCTCGCTGGACCGGAGTCGGTCGAGCATGCCGTCGGAGAGCAGAGAGTTGGGCGTGTTGCCGGCACCGGCGTAGAAGCCGATGAAGAAGGGCCACCCCGGGTCGCCGCCGACCTCCACCAGCCGTTCGGCGTTCCGGTTCCGGACGATGTCTGCCGCGGCGACCGCGTCGAGCTGCCGCTGGGTTTGCTGCAGCGTCAGCAGCCTGAGTGGGAAGCGACACCAGGCGGAGACGCCGACCTTCTTGCCCCTGGCCCGGTCGTAGAACATGCACACCAGGACCAGGCCGAGGTATGCCTCGGTCTTGCCGCCCCCGGTGGGGTACCAGACGACGGTTGCCGCCTCGGTAGGGTCCACGCCTTCGTCGTCGCCCCAGAGCCCAGGGGCGAAGAGGTGCTCCGGATGTTCTCGCCAGGCCAGCGCGCCGAGTTGGCTGACGATGGCCACGAGTTGGAACAGGCGCCACCCCCGACTCGGCCGCTTCTGGCGCCGGTTGAGTTCAACCATGGACTCGTTCGCGAGTTGGAACGCTGTCAGCAGACGCCTGTCCCGTCGCAGCCAGCCGACGCCGTCGCGGAAGCGTGCTACCTCCAAGGCTGCGGCCCTCCGGTCGGCGTCCTTCCGGTGGGCCAGCTCGGGCCTGTCCTGGAGATCCGTGGTGCTCCAGGCGGGGGTTTCCAGGTAGGCCTCCATCTCGTCCGCGAGATCGTCCAGAACCGGGAGGGGGTCGGAGGCGAGCGTCATGTACCCCCAACGCTCGTCGGTCCGTGGCACGGCGCGGTGTGTGTCGTGCTGTGGCACCGGTACGCTGCGCACCGCCACAAGCCGGCCATCGCGCCACCGGGGTTCGACGCCACAGTTGTTGGCGTACGCTCCCAGCTCACCGGAGTACCGGTAGGCATCGGCGCCGAGGTCCATCACGATGGGCAGCAGGCGGTCGCCCTCGACCTCCAGTCCCGCGCGGAAGAGTGCGTTGTCCCTCGCCTCGTCCCGACGGGTACGGCCGGCATTACTGCCGCGACCCTGGACAGTCACGACGGGGTCGGTTGCAAGGTTCTGCAGCGTCACGGTCACCCGGAGCCTTCCGGATGCCACGAGCCTCGACGTGACCACGACATGTGCGGCGGGGGACGGGACGACCGCGTTCCCACCAACCTCCTGGGCCAGCCACTGCTCGAATGCCGTGTCGTCCGACATCGCTGCAGGAGGCACCAACCGTTCCCTGCGGTCGTTCCCGGCACGGCGGTCGATCCGCGGGTCCCGGAGAGCGAACTGGACCGCCTCGTCGAAGGCGTGCCGGAACTCGCGTTCCAGGGTCTGGCGGAGCCCGGTCTCGTGCCCGACGACAATCTCGACCGGTCCGACCGTCACGCCCAGGCGCCGGAACAGCGGCGCAAGCCGGTAGGGCTCCTCGCGCTCCCCGGCCCACTCTCGCTGTTGAGCGCGGGTTGGAAAGGCCGCGTAGTAGAACGACGCTCGGGCCTTGACGGTGATGGAGCTGGAGTTCTCGGCTTCGAACTCGAATCCGAGGCTGTCCGGAGTGGTGCGGCCGTACCTCGGGGCGACACCACCTGGTTCGACGGTGTGTGGGCCGAGACTCTCCATGAAGTAGCGGGCGCTCGGAGGCTCGCCCAGGCAGATGTCGCCCTGGGCCTCTCCGGTCGCGTCGCTCACCACCGCGTTGACAAGGTGCTCGACGAGGGCCGTCTGCTGGGTGACGCTTGGCTCGAACGGAGTTGTGGTCACTGCGACTTCCCGTCGGATTGGGTGCGTCCTACCGACGAAGAAGGAAGATCACGGGAGGGCCTGCTCCGGCAGGTGCTCCGGTCGCTCGCGCACATGGGACGAGGGGGGAGCCGCGGTGGCTCCGAAGGGCGTGCCGACAAAGGCGAAAACGCCAAGTCGGCCCGCAGGACAAGGGTGTCCACGGGAACTCCAGGGTCCGCGAGTCAGAAGCCGCCATGGCACGACGCCATGGCCGGACACCTTCTGCTTCTCCGGACCTCAGCAGCATCGGGTGCAGACCTCTGAAGTCACAAGCTGGTATGCCAAGTTGAGCGATACTGTCTTGATCTGAACTGTCTGTTACCTGAATCACACGTTAGCTCGATCAGACATGCTGGCGGGCGCTGTTGCCTCCCGAGGTATCAAGGCGGCCAAGAGACGAGGCACGCTCGGTCAGCGATCAGGAAGCCTGCTGCCATCATCAAGAAGTGAGGGAGTCGTCAACCGTCGTCATTGCTCGCCCTCGGACGGCCCGAACCTCCGACGGCGAGCATCGCTGTACGCGGTTGGAGCTCCGTCCTGAGCTGCGTGTTATGCGGCCCCACCATCGTCGAGGACGGCCGAAGGGAACACTGCACGGCCTGCCTGGCTTGTGGTGACGAACGGATTGTCCGCGGAGGCGGACTCACCTGCGAGGTGTCGCCACGCATCCCATGTCATGTCCCATAGGCCAGGCAGCGAAGCCGCGTGGACAGCGCCGCGCGACCGGCTCTGTGCGTGATCCCTCGGGCGCCACTGTCCATTGCGGTGGCGGCGCCGGCCGTTCAAAGGCGGCGATGTCACGAGTTGGAGGCGATGCTCCAAGGCAAGCCCGCATACGGCAGCTCCCAGAGCCCCTGCCGCTGCCTGTTCCGCGTCCGAAGCCTGAGCCAAGAGAACCGGCCAACGCACTACGACCACCCGTTCCCAGAGTTCGGGCGGTAGCGTGTTGGCCAGGTGGTGACTTTCTCCAACAGGGAGGTCCCTCAGCCGTCGTTCGGCTTCCAGTGTCTGGCCCACGTAACAGAGTCCTGCGCCGGGGATCGAAACACCGTAGAGCACTGGGCCGGTCGTCTCGGGGCTGGATCCGTGCGGTTTGGTCAGCAGCTCCCCGATCTTGTGAGCGAAGCGGAACCGGCGCTCCTGCCACTCGGCAAGTCCGGGCGCATCGGACACAAGCGTGCGCAGGGACGTGCGCCATCCCTTGAAGGCTTCCTCATACTCTCGGTCGTTCACGGGCAAGAGTCTGGCTTACCGCCAGCCACCCCGAACCACCGTCATCGGGACATGCAGCTGATGCTGCATACCCGACTGGGTGCTGGCTCTCGCATGGTGCGAGTTGGACCTCACCAGCGATCAGATCGGGGCTTCGCCGGTCCGCGAAGACATGGCGCACGGACGGAGGACCGGCCGCTGCCATGGCAAAGGGGAACCGGTCGACCTCGAGACAGAGTGCAACGTCATCGGATGGACTCCTTGGCGCACCCCCTCCGCCAGCGCGGCGGCGGCGCGCAATTCGGCAGCGCGGCGGAGTGAACCGCCCCAACTCAGGGCTGTCCTCCATCTCTACCGAACCCGTGGCGGTTTGATCTCAGGCGGCAGAGTCGTGGAGTCCTGTGATCCATGGCAGGCGAGCTGGCGCATGCCTCCGCAGGGTCCGATACGCCGGCACGAACTCGTGAACGAGTGCGAAAGGGGGAGCGCTTTTCAACCGATGGCATTCTCCGGCAAGAACTTCAGCGAAGGCCAGCAACTTGCGGTGGGCGGGGCCCTCCAGCAGGTGCGCTGCCGCCTTGGCGCCGTCGCTGATCAGCTTCGTGGTGCTGATCAACTCGTTCTTGGCGGCTGGATCACCGTGTGCAAGGGCAGGCGACAAGCGGTCTCGTTCTCCGAGTACGTGGGCAGCTGCCAAGCAGAGAACCGTTGAAGCTGTTGTCTCGGCGGGTTCTCCCGCATTGGCCATGGCATTTGCCAGCAGGGGGAGAGCGGCGAAAGGCAGGGGGTCGGCAATGTCCCAGAGGGTGTCCGCGACTTGGAGCCCAGCATGTGTGCCCGTACGGTCCACGTGCAGCAGAGGCCGGTCAGGAGAGGTCTGACGTAGTTCCCAGCGTTCGACGCTGGGGTCCGCGATGGCGGCCCTGAGGATCGCACGAAACGCCTCTCTCAGGCTCTCAACGGAGATGTCGGGCACGTCCAACCGCACGAGACTGCCATGGCGCCGGATGTCCAGCACCGGGAATCTGGCTTCTCCAGCTGCCTGGAGTATGGAGAGGTCTCGGCCGACGTAGTTCGAGTCCTCCGCACCCCGGATGACCAGCGATGCGTTCTGTGCGTAGGCCACGGCGACCCCGTGCTCGAACCCGCGGCAAATGGCGCGAGCGCGGAGCGCTGCGTCCAGTACCTCTTCAAGATCGGCTGGCCGTCCGCCCAAGAGGAGTGTGCTGTTGACGGGGTCCCAGCGGAAGTCCTCGTGTGCGTTCGCGTTGCGCCACTCAGAGCGGATCGTCGAAGCAAGGAACTTGCACAGCGGCTGCCTGTCTTCAGCTGCCAGTAGATCCCGGACGGTGGCGAGCGGGGCCCCCTGCGGAACCGTCCTTCCCAGCAGATCCAGTACCACAACAGCCGTTCGCCTGACGTCTGCTTCCAGCACGGCCCGGTACAGGTCCATGACCGCCCGCGCCTTTTCTTCCAGGTATTCCTCCTGGTAGTAAGCGTCAAGGTAGGCGATCTGTCCGCGATGGGCGGACAGCATCTCCGGTTCTCGGACGATGTGTCGTGCAATCACTGAACATGTCAGTTCCGGATTGGACTTCAGATCGGACGTCACCAGATCACGTCCCAGGAGGGCAGCGCGGTGCGTCACCAAGGGGCGATCGGACAACGCGAGGACAGCAAGGTGGTGGAGAAGTATCACCGTTAGTGGTGGCGAGTCGTTGATCAGGTGTCTCATGCTCCGGCGCACCCGACGATCGAGTATCTGCGGGGCTTCCGCCCAAGCGGCCAGTAGGCGGGCCCGGAACGCCACACCCGACCCGGGACCCAGTTGCTCGGCCGATACCCCGAGGGTTCGATGGTAGAGGTCCTCGTAAGGCAGGCCGGAGTGATCAGTCCTGGCGGCAGTTTCCAGAGTTCGCCCGGCCGCCTGGGCCGCGAGAGCATACCTCCGTACGGCAGACCAAGCGGACTCCGCCCATCCCTGTTCCAGACAGGCGAACAGCGCTTGAGCCTCGCTTCGATTCGCTCGCGCCAGGTCAGTCGTCAACCGTTGCTCTGCCGCGCTGGTGCGGGACGGACTGAACCGGGACACCTCTTCTGCGACAGTACCCAAGGCGACGACCGACGAGTGGAGACTCCGTAACAGCTTTGGAAGCTGCTTCCCCACGGTTCGGCCAGAAGCGGTCCGCAGGCACAGGATCTCCGCAACCTTCTCGTCGGTCTCCCGCTGAAGCCCGGTCAGGCCGGCGTCCCTCAACACTGATTTCCATTGCGCGCGGGTCACTGGCACAAAGGCGACTTCCTGCTGTCCCGTGATCGGCGCAGGCGGCGCGGAGAGATTCAGCTTTCGGACCACTGCACGCGCAGCAGCGCAGGACTCTCGTTCAGTTGCGCCCAGTTGGTCGGGAAGGGATACGTCCACCAGCACAGGATGACACCGGCGCCCCGCTTGAAGCGTGATGTTTTCCTTGCGACTGTCGGTAGCCCTGCACGAGGACGATGCTGTCTCGGCGACGCCGACAGGAGGGTCTGTAGGAGGCCGACAACCCGGGTGATCCGGTTCCTTGCCGCCCGCGGCGCCTGTCTCGGTGGCCAGCCGGTGGCCGGACGCCTTTGGACGACGTAATACGAGGTAGCACACGTCAAGCAGCCGCAAGTGCTCTGATCAGGCAGAACGTCACTCAGCAGCACGGCCAGGCACCACGCAGCACGAACGCTCACGGTCTCGTAATGCGTAGATCCCGGGTCCGAGTCGCCAGGGACTTTTCAGGGACTTTCAGCTCTGTCGGAGGGACATCTGAGGGAGTTTTCGCGGTACAAGCACGGAAGTCTGCGACAGCGCTGAAAGGCCCAGGGCTTCGGGCCCGCCCATCCGCGCCGTAGCTCCATAGCGTTCCGGCACGGCATCGGGTCAGCAGTAGCAGACGAGGCTTTTCGGGGCCGCACACGGTCCTGACCTTGGGGAACGTGCCCGACAGGCCCGGCGGCGTCAGCGCCGGGCCCGCGGGCGGACGGTCAGCCGTACGGGTAGAACCCCGACCCCGTCTTCCGCCCGAGCCGCCCCGCGTCGACCATCCGCTGGAGCAGCGGGGGAGCGGCGTACAGCGGCTCCTTGTACTCCGCGTACATGGAGTCGGCGACCGAGGCCACCGTGTCCAGGCCGATCAGGTCGGCGAGCTTGAGCGGGCCCATCGGGTGGGCGCAGCCCATCTCCATGCCGTTGTCGATGTCCTCGCGGCTGGCGATGCCCGACTCGAACATCCGGATGGCCGAGAGCAGGTACGGGATCAGCAGGGCGTTCACGACGAAGCCCGAACGGTCCTGGGCACGGATCGCGTGCTTGTCCAGGACGTTCTGCACGACTGCTTCAGCGCGCTTTATGGTCTCGTCGGACGTCGTCAGCGCAGGGATCAGCTCGACGAGCCGCTGCACCGGGGCCGGGTTGAAGAAGTGGATGCCGATGACCTGGTCGGGCCGGGAGGTCGCGACGGCCAGCTTCACCAGCGGGATGGAGGAGGTGTTCGAGGCGAGGATCGCGTCCGGCCGGGTCACCACCTGGTCGAGCACCTGGAAGATCTCGGTCTTGACCTGCTCGTTCTCCACGACGGCCTCGATCACCAGATCGCGGTCGGCGAACTCACCGAGGTCGGTGGTGAAGGTGAGGCGGGCGAGGGTCTCGTCGCGCTCCTCCACGGTGATCTTGCCGCGTTCGGCGGCCTTGGAGAGGGAGTTGTGCAGCCGCGTACGCCCTATCTCCAGAGCCTCGCCGGTGGTCTCGGCCACCTTGACCTCGAGGCCGCTGCGGGCGCACACCTCCGCGATGCCTGCGCCCATTTGGCCACAGCCGACCACTCCGACGCGTGCAATGTCGGCCATAGAGTCCGTCACCTCGTGCCTTTCGCTGATCTTCGTGCGGCAGTTCCCGTTTGATTCCGGTGCCCGCCTCGACCCCACGACGTTACTCCGCGACCGGGTTCACCGGAGCCGCGGGTCGTGCGGTCGGTGGACGGGCATGATCTGCGTCACGCACTGCCGACGTGACACACGGGAACCCGAAAGCGAAAGGTACACAGATGCGTCGTATGGGCCGGAGGTCATTGGTGTTGGGCGCGGCGGGCACGGTGGCCGCGATGATGACGGCGGGTGATGCCGTCGCGGCACGCGGGCCCCTCCCGCGGCCGCACCGGGGCGGCATGGCGGACGGGGGAGAGATGCGGGGCGTGTGGATCGCCACGGTCGCCAACCTGGACTGGCCGTCGGCGCCGGGGCTGAGCGCCGCGGCGCAGAAGGCGGAGCTGATCGCACACCTCGACCGTGCGGTCGCACTCCGGCTGAACGCCGTGGTGCTCCAGGTCCGGCCCAGCGCCGACGCCCTGTGGCCCTCGTCGTACGAGCCGTGGGCCCAGTGCCTCACCGGCGTACAGGGGAAGGACCCGGGCTGGGACCCGCTGGGCACGGCGGTCGCCGAGGCGCACGCGCGCGGTCTGGAGCTGCACGCGTGGTTCAACCCGTACCGGGTCGCGAACCACACCGACCCGTCCCGTCTGGTGGCCTCCCACCCCGCGCGGCTGCACCCGGACTGGGTCCTGCCGTACGGCGGGAAGCTCTACTACAACCCGGGCCTGCCGGAGGTCAGGAAGTTCGTCCAGGACGCGATGCTCGACGCGGTGAGCCGCTACCCCGTCGACGCGGTGCACTGGGACGACTACTTCTACCCCTACCCGGTGGCGGGCCAGGTCTTCGACGACGGTGACGCGTACGAGAAGTACGGCCAGGACTTCGCGAGCAAGGCTGCTTGGCGCCGCGACAACACCGACCGGCTGGTGCGCGAGACGGCCGAGCGGATCAAGGAGGTCAGGAGCGGCGTCCGCTTCGGGATCAGCCCCTTCGCGGTGTGGCGCAACGCGTCGACCGACCCGCTGGGCTCCGACACCGCCGCGGGAGTGCAGACGTACGACGACCTGCACGCCGACACGCGGAAATGGGTGAAGGAGGGGTGGATCGACTACATCTGCCCGCAGATCTACTGGCACATCGGCTTCGCGGCGGCCGACTACGCGAAGCTGGTGTCCTGGTGGGCCGCGGCGGTACGGGGGACCGGCGTCGGCCTGTACGTCGGGGAGGCGCTGTACAAGGCGGGTGATCCGGCACAGCCCGCGGCCTGGCAGGATCCGGCCGAACTCTCCCGCCACCTCGACCTCGCCGCCGGCCACCCGGAGGTGGGCGGCCACGTCTACTTCTCGGCGAAGCAGGTGAAGGCGGACCCCGTCGGGGCCATGGCACGGGTCGTCGCCGACCACTACCAGGTCCGCGCCCGCGCTCCCCACTGAGCGGGCCGTCCACACCCGCACCGAGAGGATCCACGGTGCATGGGCCGCGTCGGCACCGCGTCGGTCTCCGGTGCGCAGGCTGTTGCGCACCGGTACCGGGTCCGTTAGGTGCACGGCCGAGCCCGCCCGGAGCCGGACGCGTGCGCCGGGGGCCACTCGTGCCCCCGGCACGCGCGCGTTCTACCTGTCCAGGTCCTCGGGGGCCGTGTGCTGAACGACGCTGTCGGGGCCCGGGGACCTGATCGATTCGTGCCCGTCCTCGAAGCGCAGGCGGTACGGGGGTTCGCCCCCGTCACCGAGCACCTCGACGATCTCTGCGACCTCGTCGTGCCGTCCCACGGTCCTGCCGTGCGTCAGCAGCCGGTCGCCCGCGTGTGCCTCCATCGGGAGTGACCTCCTCACGGGTGGCGGTCCATGTCGACAAGTCTATGACCGGACGGGCGTGTCGGCTCTCGCGCGGCGGGTGCCGCTGCTCCCCGCGCGCTGGGTGACGGCGATGCACACCAGCACGGCCACCGCCGCAATGGGCGCCGCCCCGGACACCTTCTCGCCGAGGACGAGGAAGGACCAGACCAGGGTGAGCAGCGGCTGTGCCAGCTGAAGCTGGCTGGCCCGCGGGACCCCGATCTCCGCCATGCCCCGGTACCAGACGTACAGCCCCAGGAAGGTCGATCCGGCGGCCACCCAGACGAGCCCGATGATCCCGTGTGCCGTGAGGTGCACCGGTTCGAGGGGCAGTGCCACCACCGCGCCGGCCACCGCGAGCGGCAGGGCGAGGACGAGGGCCCAGCCGATCACCTGCCAGCCGGGCATCACCCCGGCGAGCCTGCCGCCCTCGGTGTAACCCGCCGCGCAGACCAGCAGGGCACCGAAGAGATACAGATCGCCGCCGGAGAGTGCCCCGCCGCTCTGCTGGACCGTGAAGACGATCACGACGGCCGCCCCCGCAAGGGCGGCGGCCCAGAAGGCGCGCGGCGCACGCGAGCCGGTGCGAAGGGCCGCGAGGAGCGCGGTCGTCAGCGGCAGCAGCCCGACCACGACGGCCGCGTGCGAGCTCGTGGAGGTCCGGAGGGCCAGCGAGGTCAGCAGGGGGAAGCCCACCACCACGCCACCGGCGACGACCGCCAGACCGGCCCAGTGGCGGCGCTCCGGCACCGGCACCCGTCCGGCGAGCAGGGCGCATCCCGCGATCAGCGCGGCGAGCACGCTGCGCAGCGCGACCAGGGACCAGGGGCCGAAGCTCTCCAGGCCCCACACCGTCGAGGGGAAGGTCAGGGAGAAGGCGAGGACACCGAGTCCGGCGAGCACGACCCCGCTTCCGGGACCGCGACGCCTCACCGAGGGCCGACCTGTGTCGACCGCTACCGCAGTCCGGTTGATAGCGCTATTCTGTGCTGTCATGCACGAGCGTAGCAGCGTGTCCGAACTGGCGAGATCCCTGCGGAGCGAGGTGAACCGCTACTCGCCGGGTGAGAAGCTGCCGTCGAGTCGTGCGCTAGTCGAACGTTTCAGGGTGAGCCCGGTGACGGTCTCCCGGGCCGTCTCGCAGCTCGTCTCCGAAGGCCTGGTCGTCACCCGGCCCGGTTCCGGAGCCTTCCGGGCCGAGACGGACGCCGCCGCCCCCGCCCCGGGCGACACCTCCTGGCAGGAGGTCTCGCTCAGCGGGGACGGCGGCCCCGAGGTCGTACCGCGCACCGTCGACGCGTCGGGCGTCCTGGTCACCCTCGCCGCACCGCCACCCGGGGTGATCGAGTTCAACGGCGGTTACCTCCATCCCGGTCTCCAGCCCGAGCGGGCCCTGGCCGCCGCCCTCGCCCGGGCCAGCCGCCGGCCGGGGGCGTGGGGGAGGCCGCCCACCGACGGGCTGCCCGAGCTGCGCGCCTGGTTCGCCCGCGAGATCGGCTCCACGCTCACCGGGGCCGACGTCCTGATCACCGCCGGTGGCCAGAGCGCCCTGGCCACCGCGCTGCGCGCGCTCGCCCCGCCCGGAGCCCCCGTCCTCGTCGAATCGCCCACCTACCCGGGCATGCTGGCCGCCGCCCGCGCCACAGGTCTGCGGCCGGTCCCCGTGCCGGTGGACGCCGACGGGGTCCGGCCCGAGCTGCTGGAGGCCGCGTTCCGGGCCACCGGAGCCAGGGTCTTCGTCTGCCAGCCGCTCTTCCAGAACCCGACGGGCGTGGTCCTCGCCCCGGACCGGCGCGCGCGGATCGTGCGGGCCGCCCGTGCGGCGGGCGCGTTCGTCGTCGAGGACGACTTCGCCCGCCGTCTCGTCCACGCGGACGCCGGCCCGCTGCCCGAGCCCCTGGCGGCCCACGACCCGGACGGTGTCGTCGTCCATGTGCGCTCCCTCACCAAGGCCACGTCGCCGAGCCTGCGCGTCGGTGCCCTCGCTGCCCGTGGCCCCGTTCTCGAACGGCTGCGCGCCATCCAGGTCGTCGACAGCTTCTTCGTCCCGCGCCCGGTCCAGGAGGCGGCGCTCGAACTCGTCGGCTCCCCGTCCTGGGAGCGCCATCTCCGCACCGTGGCCGCCGAGCTCGGCAGTCGCCGCACCGCGATGACGGCGGCGGTGCGCACCGGGCTCCCCGAACTCGCCCTGCCGCACGTGCCGTCGGGCGGCGGCAGCATCTGGCTCAGGCTCCCCGGTCCGGTGGCGGGCGAACCCGCCCTCGTCGCCGCCGCCCTGCGGGCCGGGGTCGCCGTCGCGCCCGGCCGCCCGTACCACTGCGCCGAGCCGCCCGCCGCGCACATCAGACTGAGCTTCGCGGCCGTGTCGGGCGCCGCGGAGATCGCCGAGGGGGTGCGCAGGCTACGCACGGCGGTCGACGAACTGCCGGGGCCGGGCGATAGCCTCCCCGGGTGAACGACGACGAGACCGCCGAGAGGCGCCACGAGATCTCCGACGACCCCGCACGGCTGGACGTGGCCCGCATCCACCGCTGGCTGTCCACGGACGCCTACTGGGCCCTGGGTCGCACCCGGGAGCACCAGGAACGCATGATCGCGGGATCGCTCAACTTCGGTGCGTACGAGGCGGATTCGGGTGAGCAGGCCGCCTATGCCCGGGTGGTCACCGACCACGCCTCCTTCGCATGGATATGCGATGTGTACGTCGACCCCGGGGCGCGCGGTCACGGCCTCGGCACCCGGCTCGTCACCACCGTCCGGGACGAACTGGCCCCGCTGGGCGTACGCAGATTCCTGCTCGCGACCAAGGACGCCCACGGGGTGTACGCGAAGCTCGGTTTCACGCCACTGCCCGAGCCCGGCATGTGGATGTCCCTCCAGACGGGCTGAGGCCGGGTGAACGCGCTTTCCGTCCCGCCCTCTTGACCGGCGGGGCGGCCGGCCCCACGATCGCGCCCATGAGTGTTCGGGTGTCCCTGGTCGCCGCAGCGCGCAGCTCCGCCCTTCTCGCCGAGCGTTTCGACGACGACCGGCCGCTCGACCACGAGGGCTGGCGCGAGGTCCAGCTCGCCGCCCACACCCTGGTCCGCCTCGGCGGCGCCGAGTTGCGCTACTGCTCACCGACACCACGCAGCCGCGCCACCGGTGACGCCCTCGGCTTCGCCCCGCTCGTCCAGCCCGCCCTGCGCGACTGCGACATGGGCCGCTGGCGGGGGCTCACCCTTGCCGAGGTCGCCGCGCGCGAGCCGGCGGGTGTGGGCGCCTGGCTCGCCGATCCGCGCTCCGCCCCGCACGGCGGCGAATCCCTGCTCGCCTTCATCACCAGGGTCGGCGGCTGGCTCGACACCAGGCCGGTCCAGGACGGCGCCGTCGTCGCCGTCGCCGAACCCGCCGTCGTGCGCGCGGCCCTGGTCTACGCCCTCCAGGCCCCGCCGTCGACGTACTGGAACGTCGACGTCCGCCCCCTCTCCTCCGTGACGATCACCGGACTGCCCGGGCGGTGGAGCCTCAGCCTCGAAGCCGTACCGCGCTGACCCGGTCACCCGGCCGAAGGAACGGGGTGTACGGCGGCTTCCCGCCAGTCCGACCAGTCGGTATGGTGCATGGCACCGAGACGAGGAGAGAGCCCGTGCCGCACATCCAAGGCCACTGCGACGACCGGTTCGCCGCGGTACGCGACGCGTTCGCGGCGAACTTCGCCGAGCGCGACGAGCTGGGCGCGGCGGTCACCGTCCTGCTCGACGGACATCCGGTGGTGGACCTCTGGGGCGGCTGGGCCGACGGGGCGAGGACCAGGCCCTGGGAACGGGACACCGTGGTCAACGTCTGGTCAACGACGAAGGGCCCGACCGCGCTCTGCGCCCACATCCTCGCCGACCGCGGACTCCTGGACCTGGACGCCCCGGTCGCCGCCTACTGGCCCGAATTCGCCGCCGAGGGCAAGGAGTCCGTGCGCGTCCGCCACCTGCTCTCGCACCGCTCGGGCGTCGCCGGTCTGCGTGACCCGCACACCCTGGCCGAGCTCTACGACTGGGAGCTCACCACGGCCCGCCTCGCGGCCACCGAGCCCTGGTGGGAGCCGGGCACCCGCTCCGGATACCACGCGATCACTTACGGCTTCCTGGTCGGCGAGGTCGTCCGCCGGATCACCGGTCTGCTGCCCGGGGAGTTCCTGCGCCAGGAGGTCACCGGACCTCTCGGGATCGACTTCACGGTGGGCCTGCCGGAGAAGGACGCGGACCGGGTCGCCGAACTCGTCCAGCCGAAGGACGTCTCCCGCGAACAGGCCGCCCTCTTCGCCCGGATGGAGCCGGTGGCCATCGCCTCCCTGCTCAACCCGGGCACCGGCACGGCCGCCGCCAACACCCCGGAGTGGCGGGCCGCCGAGATCCCCGCGGCCAACGGCCACGGCACCGCCCGCGCCGTCGCGTCCCTGTACGGCATCCTCGCCGGGCGCGGCAGCCTCGACGGCAGGCGGATCCTCTCCGAGGAGGCTGCCGAGCGGGTGCGCGAGGGACAGGGCAGCTGCCGGGACCTCGTGCTGGGCGCGGGCTTCACCCACGAGACCGAGCTGGGACTCGGCCTCTGGCTGAGCGGGCCGAACGGCTCGTACGGCCCCAACCCGCGTGCCGTGGGCCACGACGGGGCAGGCGGTTCCTGCGGCCTCGCCGACCCGGAAGCCGGGATCGCCCTCGGCTACGTCATGAACCGCATGGGCCCGAACATCGCCGACGACCCCCGCAAGATGGCCCTGGTCGACGCGGTGTACGGCTCCCTGTGAGCCGCGGTCAGTAGCCGGCCGGGCGCACCAGCCCCGACTCGTAGGCATACACCGCGGCCTGCGTCCGGTCGCGCAGACCCAGTTTCACCAGGATCCGGCTCACATGGGTCTTCACGGTCTGCTCCGCCACCACCAGCCGTACCGCGATCTCCGCGTTCGACAGGCCCTGCGCGATCAGCGACAGCACCTCGGTCTCGCGTTCCGTGAGATCCCCGACGCGCTCCCTGACGGGGGCGCGGGGGCCGGAACTGACCCGCGAGAACTCGGCGATCAGACGCTTGGTGATGTTCGGGGCGAGCAGGGCGTCCCCCGCCGCCACCACCCGCACGGCCTGCGCGAGTTCGGCGGCGGAGGCGTCCTTCAGCAGGAACCCGGAGGCGCCCGCGCGCAGCGCCTCGTACACGTACTCGTCCAGGTCGAAGGTGGTCAGCACGAGGACCCGGACGGTGGTGCCGGGTGCCTCGGTGAGACGCCGGGTGGCGTCGATGCCGCCGAGCCGGGGCATCCGTATGTCCATCAGGACGACGTCGGGGGTGAGTTCGGCCGCCATGGTGAGTGCGTCCAGACCGTCCACCGCCTGGCCGACGACCTCGATGCCGGGTTCGGCGTTCAGCAGCACGGTGAAGCCCTGACGCACCATCATCTGGTCGTCGGCGATCAGCACTCGGATGGTCATGCGGGGTCCTCCAGGGGGAGCGTCGCCAGTACTTCGTAACCACCGCCGGGGGTGCCGCCGTGGGTGAGGTCGCCGCCCAGCATGGTGACGCGTTCCCGCATGCCCAGCAGCCCGTGTCCGCCTCCGCCCGCCGGTACGGGGGCCGTCCCCGGTGCGGAGTTCGTGACCCGGACCGTGACGGCGGCGGAGTGGTAACCGACCTCCACCCGTGCGCTTGCTCCGGGGGCGTGCCGCATCACGTTGCTGAGCGCCTCCTGCACGATGCGGAACGCCGAGAGCCCGACCCCCGGCGCCAGCGGCCGGGGCGTGCCCGTCGTCTCCCGCGCGACGGCGACACCGGCGCCCCGCACCGTACCGACCAACTCGTCCAGCCGGTCCAGGGTGGGCTGCGGTGCGTGCCGCACCCCGTCCGCCGCCGCGTCCTCCGAGCGCAGCACACCGAGGACCCTGCGCAGCTCGGCCAGTGCCTCCACGGCGTTCTCCCGTATGCCGGCGAGGTTCTCCCTGAGCTCGTCCGACGGGTTCTCGACCAGATGAGGGGCGACCTGGGCCTGGATGGAGATCACCGACATGTGGTGCGCGACCACGTCGTGCAGCTCCCGCGCGATCCGGTTGCGCTCCTCCAGCAGGGTGCGCCGGGCCCGTTCCTCCTCCGTCAGCACCGACTGGACGACGAGCTGACCGCGGGCCACCTTGAGGGCGCGCAGCGCCGCCCCGATCACCACGGCGGTGATGACGACCGCCGCGCCGACGTCCAGCGAGTAGTTGTGGGCCCTGGTGGTGAAGCCGCTGGACACCAGTCCCGCCAGCAGGCTCAGCGCGAGCGCGAGGACGGCCCTGCGCGGCTGGACCCGCAGCGTGAGCAGGAGGAGCGCCCCGCTCTGCAACGCCATCTCGGGGCCCGACCAGGGGAACATGTCGCCCGGCGCCGTCGTGGGCTCGGCGATCCGCACGCTGACGATCATCAGGACCAGCGAGACCCACCAGGCGCGCAGGGGCTGCCACAGACCGGCCAGCAGTGCCAGGGCCTGGCACACGACGAGGAGCACCACGTACTCCGGCACGGCCGCACCGAGGGGGACCAGGTCGGGCACGTGCCACACGGAGGCGATCGCCGCCCCGAGCGTCAGCAGCAACCCGAACGCGGGCCGCCAGACCGGTGAGCCGGGCGTGCCCGCAGGCGGCACCGGATCGACGGGAGAGGTCCACAGGTCCTCGCGCAGCATGTGCGGCAGCCCGCGCAGCGCCCCCACGACCCGGCCCCAGGCCCCCGCCCCCGTCATGGCCCTCAGCTTAGACACGTCGCGGCTCCGGGACCGGTGCGGGGGAACCCGAGCGCACGACCGTCGAACGCCCGCCGCGCCCCTGCTCGTACGCTCCGAACACCGACCGCAGGACCAGTAGCGCCAGCGCGAACACCGGCAGCCAGGCCGTCCGGGCGAGCACCCAGCCGGGGCCGTCGGGGACCGTGTGCAGACCGGGCAGCGGGCCGCCCAGGAAGAGGGCGGTCGACGTGACCACGATCATGGCGGTCTGGTGCCAGAGGAACACGGTCATGGCGGACAGGTTCAGCAGGGCCACCGCGGCCCACACCGCCGGCCGCGCGAGGACCCGCCGCAGCGGTCCGAGCAGGAGCAGGGCCGCTCCGCACTGGGCGAGGCCGAAGGCGACGGCGGCGAGCGTCGGCGGGTCGAGGTTGGAGAGGGTGCCGCCCGGCACGCCGACCATGGACGCGGGGTAGCCGGCGAACAGGACGAGCCCCGCCGCGGCCGTCGCGCCTCCGAGCAGCAGCACCCAACCGGTCCGGCGGTCGCTCAGCCCGCCCCGCGCCCAGGCCGCCCCCAGGCAGTAGGGGACCAGCCAGCCGGCCGCCACGTTGATCCAGCCGAGGGCGGCGGGGCCGTCGAACCCCAGCCGGAACAGGTCGACGTACAGGACGACGGCGAGCGGCCACAACGGGTGCAGCCCGGCCACCAGCGGAGTCGCGGCCGTCAGCGCGGCGAACACCAGCAGGAACCACAGGGGCGACCACACCAGCTTGCCCAGCGCGCGTACCGTCCCCTCGTCCACTCCCGAGGCCAGCATCACGCAGGCCGCCACGCCCCACACGGCGGTCACGACGGCGACCGGCCGGAACAGGCGCACCATCCGGGCCCCCAGCCAGCTCCCGTACGACTCGCCCCTGGCCCGGGCGGAGGCGTACCCCCTCGCGCCCACCCGGCCGCCGACCAGGAAGAAGACGGCCAGTGTCTGGAACATCCAGGAGACCGGTGCGAGCCCGGGCATGTGCTGGAGAGGACTCGCGCCGTGCACCGTGCCGCTGTCGGCGACCAGTGCCGTCACCAGCCAGTGGCCGCACACCACACCCAGGATGGCGAAGGCGCGCAGGGCGTCGACCGCGCGGTCGCGGTCCCGTGGCGTCGCCGCTTCGATCCGCCGCACGAGGTCACGCACGCCGGGACGCCGCGCGAGGCCACGCAGACCGGTACGTGGCGCGGGGCCAGGTACGCCGGTACGCCGCACGAGGTCATCCACGGCCGCCTCCGGCCGTCCCCGCCACGATGCCGGCGATGCTGCGCAGCGAGGCGGACCCGGGTCCCAGGTAGTCGCTGTGCCCGGCGTCGCCCGCGTCGAAGACCTCGGCGCCGAACTCCGGCGACACCGGGTCCGTCCCGAATCCGACCGTGACGAACGGCAGCGCGAGAGTCGTGTGCGGAACCCCCGCGATCCAGTCGTGCCCGCCCAGACCCGCCCGCACCGTGGCCCGGGTGTGCAGACCGGCGGCGCTCCCGGCACCGGTGCCGGGACTCCCGTACAGCACGATGTCCGCCACATCGAGCCCGGACGCGGCCCGGGCGCAGACCACGGAACCGTAGGAGTGGCACAGGACGGTGACCCGGGCATCGGGTGTCGCCGTGGTCAGCTCCGCCACGAACGCGCGCAGACCGGGCGCGGCCTCGTCGGCCCGCGCCGCCGTCAGGGACGACGGGCCCAGCGTGGTGGGCGTCCGGTAGCCGAGCCAGGCGACTACGGCCGACCCGCCGCCCAGTTCGTCCAGCAGCGTCTGCGCACCACGCCGTAAACGCCCGTAGTGATCGAGGTCGACACCGGCGCCCGGCACGAGTACGGCGATGCGCCGGGCCCGGGACAGATCACCGAGCACCTCGGCGCTGCGGCCGCCGTCCCGCCCGTCGAACGTCAGGAACTGCCGCCCCGGACCCGCCATGTCCCCGAGCGCGGCGGCCCGCCGGGAGTCCCCGTGGCGGGTGGCCATGTCCCGTGCCGCCCGGATCTCCAGCCGCCCGGCCGCGTACCTGGCGTCCAGCTCCGAGGCCGTCACCGTGCCCAGCGGGGCGAGGACGGCCGGGGCGGGTGCCGGAACCGCGGCGGGACGGGCAGCCCCCGACACCGGCAGTGCCACGGACGTGGTGACGAGTGCGGCGAGCAGCGCGCGGCGTGCGCGGCTGCTCCATGGGCGGGGCGCCATGGGGAGTCCTTCCGTACCGGATCGTTCTCGTTGAATCCGGTACCGAAGTTATGGAGCGGTCCGTGTGGTCGGCGTCCCGCTCAGGAGTGCATCCTCCGCGTAGTCCCGAAGTACTACGGGTAGGGGGCCCCGCCCGCTACGGCCGACGGCGGGGCTTCCCGCGCTTGGCGCCGCCCTTGGGGTTCTTGGAACCGGCGGCCTTGCCGGAGCCGCCGGACCCGCCCCGGGAGGTCCTGCCCGCGGCGGGTTTGCGCGCGGCACCGCCACCGCTCGTCCTCTCGGCGCGCTTGGCCTTGGGCTGCGGCGGTGTCGGGGGACGGCCCCGGGTGCTGTTGACGGTCCGCCCCCGGACGATCCCGATGAACTCCTCCACCAGGTCGGTGGTCTTCTCCTCCGGCCACGACAGCGCGATCCGCGACTCGGGTACGCCGGTCAGCGGCCGGTAGGTGAGGTCCTTGCGGTGGTGCAGACGGGCCAGCGACTGCGGGACGACGAGCAGTCCCACGCCCGCCGCCACCAGCTCGACGGCGTCCGTGGTCGTCGCGGGACGCTCGAACGCGGGCCGCCCCGGCGGGCGCTCCCAGTCGAGGGTGTCGTCGAGGGGATGGAGCACGATCTCGTCGGCGAGGTCCTCCACCGACATCTCCTCGACGGAGAAGGCGGCGTGGTCCTTGGGGATCACGACGACCGTCGTCTCGGTGTAGAGGGGGATCGCGCTGAGATCCGTACGGTCGACGGGCAGCCGCACGAAACCGGCGTCCGCGCCGCCGTCGCGCAGCAGAGCGGCCGCATCGGCCGCGGGCACGCCGACGAGGGTCAGCGGGGTTCCGGGCAGCCGCTCGTTCCAGATCCGCACCCACTTGGTCGGGGTCACGCCCGGGACGTAGGCGAGCCGGAACGCAGGGGGTACTTCCGAGCCTGTCACCCCGCCAGGTTACCGGCCGTGGTCGGAGGCGCCGCACATGCTCGATACCCTGGACACCATGACGTCGCACCAGACCACCCAGACAATGAAGCCCGCCACCGCGGCGAAGAAGCTGGGTGTGTACCTCGAAGCCACCCCCGCCGAGTTCCAGGAGGGCGTCGTCTCGCGCGCCGAGCTGAACGCGCTGCAGGCCGACCCGCCCGAGTGGCTGCAGGAGCTGCGCCGCAACGGCCCGCACCCCCGCCCGGTGGTCGCCTCGAAGCTGGGCGTCTCCATCGCGGGACTCGCACGTGGCGGTGTCACGGAGCCGCTCACGACCGAGCAGATCGACGCGCTGAAGCAGGACAGCCCCGAGTGGCTCCAGAAGGAGCGTGCCACCCAGGCCGACGTCCGCAAGGAAGCGGTCCGCATCAAGGAGCGCAACGCCGCCCGTGCCGAGCAGGCCGACCGCGACTGACGCCTCCGCCGGGGGCGCCCGCCGCTGACCGCTGACCGCTGACCGCTGACCGCTGTCCGTTCCCGACCGCTGCCCGCGCGCGGGACAAGGCGCGGGGGGCGGGCGGCCCGGGAGCCGGACGCGGTCCTGCGGCAGGAGGAACCGGGAGGGACCGTCGGCGCCCCTATTCGCCCGTGTAGAACGCGACCGTCGCCACGGTCGTCGCGGTCACGGTCTCCGGGTCCGCCCCGGAGGCGGCGAACGCGCGGCCCCATTCCTCGCCCGAGCGCGCGACGAAGGCCTTCGCCTCGGGTGACGCCTGCCACTCCACGGCGTCCTCATGGCTGAGCCCGCCGCCCGTGAGATGCCATCCGAGCCCCAGAAGGGCCAGGTCCCAGCCGATCCCGACCGCGCCCGGACCGTACTGGCTCCGGAACTCCTCCGGAACGACGGACACGTGCTCCAGCTCGAACACCGTCCCGCCGCCGCCCTCCGCCGCGAGGCGCACCTCGACCTCGCTGAAGCCGGGGTCGGGCCCGAACAGCCAGGACACGCGGACGCGCTCCCGGGGCAGGCACTCCAGGATCTCGCCGCCCGCGTTCCCCTCGAGCTGGTAGCTCCCGCCGGCCCGGAACTCGCCGGTCACCGGTAGGAACCACCGCGCGATCCGCTCCGGGGAGGTCACCGCGCTCCAGACCTCGGCGACATCGGCACCGAAGGTCCGCCGCAGCAGCACCGTGCCGGCCAGCTCGGACGCCACGCGGCGCGTGCCGACCTCCCGGTGCACACGGCTGATCTCTTCGACGATCTCGTCCATGGCCGTCCAGCCCTTCTCCGTGTGTCCGCCTTCTGTGCGTCCGCGCCGGACCCGGCGGTCCCCAGGCCATATAACCGAAGTTCCGTCGTCCTCGCCCGGGCGGACATGGGCTTCGGTCCTCGACGGCGGTGACGGTCGCGGGTGCGACGGTGGCGGAGTGAGCCGGCCTTGGCGTCCGCGATGGCCGCGGGTGCGACGGTGGTGGCCTGGCGGGCTGTGAGGGCGACAGCGGGAGCGGCGACGGCGGCAATCCGGCCGCGCGACCGGAGACGTGAGCACCGCGCCCGCCCGCCCGGACGGGTGCGTCCTGACCGGCGACCTCGTCTCCTGACGGTCCGCGGGGAAGCGGAAGCCGCCGCTGCGTGGCCGGTCCGGCAGTCTACGGTCCCGCCGTCCGGAACAGGTGCAGAAGGGTCCGGGCCGGTGTGGCGTCCGCGTCGAAGAACTGCGTGGCCGACGCGGGGGGCACGGCCGGTCCGTGCATGCGGACCTCGTGACAGCTGAAGCAGAACGCGGCCTCGAACAGCGCCGCGTCGAGGCAGTCCCCGTACGCCCGGACGCTCCAGCCCGGCGAGAACCCGCAGCGGTGCTGTTCGCCGGCCGGCAGGTTTCCGATCAGTGCCAGGGCGTCGGCCGCCTCGCTCCCGCACCAGTGGGCGACCGACGTGCCCGGATACGCGGCGTTCCTCCCGGCCGGGAGTGCGGAGATCCTGACGACCTCTATCAGCGCGGTGGCGACGACGGCTTCGGCGGGGAGCTGCATGGGGGGAGTCTGCCCTGCCGAGAGGACGGCTCGGCCGCGCACTCCCGTGTGTGTTCCAGCCGATCCCGGCCGCCGATCTTTGCATAAAACTGCACACCTGCGTATAGTCATGCCATCGATGAGGAGGAATTCCGATGGTGGTACGTGCGGCAGTGGCAGGAGCGAGCGGTTACGCCGGCGGGGAGCTGCTCCGCCTGCTCCTCACTCACCCACAGGTCGAGATCGGGGCCCTCACCGCCCACTCCAACGCAGGGGAGCGGCTCGGCGCCCTGCAGCCGCACCTGCGGCCGCTCGCGGACCGCGTGCTCCAGCCGACCACGGCGGAGGTGCTCAGCGGTCACGACGTCGTCTTCCTGGCCCTGCCGCACGGGCAGTCCGCGGCCGTGGCGGAACAGCTCGGTGACGAGGTGCTCGTCGTCGACATGGGCGCCGACTTCCGGCTCGCGGACCCGGCGGACTGGGAGAAGTTCTACGGCTCGCCGCACGCCGGCACCTGGCCCTACGGCCTGCCCGAGCTGCCCGGCGCCCGCGCCGCACTGGAGGGGACCAAGCGCATCGCCGTGCCCGGCTGCTACCCGACGGCCGTCTCCCTGGCGCTCTTCCCTGCCTACGTGGCCGGCCTCGCCGAGGCCGAGGCCGTCGTCGTCGCGGCGTCCGGTACCTCCGGCGCGGGCAAGGCGGCCAAGCCGCACCTGCTCGGCTCCGAGGTCATGGGCAACATGACGCCCTACGGCGTCGGCGGCGTCCACCGGCACACCCCCGAGATGATCCAGAACCTCGGCGCCGCGGCAGGTGAGCCCGTGTCCGTGTCCTTCACCCCGACCCTCGCACCCATGCCCCGCGGCATCCTCGCCACGTGCAGTGCCAAGGCGAAGCCCGGGGTGAGCGCCGGGTCGCTCCGCGCGGCGTACGAGAAGGCCTTCGCCGACGAGCCGTTCGTCGACCTGCTGCCCGAGGGGCAGTGGCCCTCCACCGCGGCGGTGTACGGATCCAACGCCGTGCAGATCCAGGTGGCCCACGACGAGGCGGCCGGCCGGATCATCGTGATCAGCGCCATCGACAACCTCGCCAAGGGCACCGCCGGGGGCGCCCTGCAGAGCATGAACATCGCGCTCGGCCTCGCCGAGGACACGGGTCTTTCCACGATCGGGGTCGCACCGTGAGCGACACACGCGCGGCCACCGGGCCGCGGGTGACGACGAATGCCGCGCCGACGCACCACGCGGGCGGAGAAACGAACGAGGAGATGCAGTGAGCGTCACGGCAGCCAAGGGATTCACGGCGGCGGGAATCGCCGCCGGGATCAAGGAGAGCGGTGGTCCCGACCTGGCCCTCGTGGTCAACGACGGGCCCCGCCGCGCCGCCGCGGGCGTCTTCACCTCCAACCGCGTCAAGGCCGCTCCCGTCCTCTGGTCGGAGCAGGTCCTCAAGGGCGGCGAGGTGACCGCCGTCGTCCTCAACTCCGGTGGCGCCAACGCCTGTACGGGACCCCAGGGCTTCCAGGACACCCACGCCACCGCGGAGAAGGCGGCCGAGGTCCTCGACGGTCACAGCGCCGGGGAGATCGCGGTCGCGTCGACCGGGCTGATCGGCCTGCTCCTGCCCATGGACAAGGTCCTGCCCGGAATCACGGCCGCCGCGGCCGCCCTGAGCGAGCACGGCGGCGAGAAGGCCGCCATCGCGATCAAGACCACGGACACGGTCCACAAGACCGCCGTCGCGGGCGGCGAAGGCTGGACCGTCGGCGGCATGGCCAAGGGCGCGGGCATGCTCGCCCCCGGCCTCGCCACCATGCTGGTGGTCCTCACCACCGACGCCGATGTCGAAGCGCCCGCGCTCGACACCTCCCTGCGTGCCGCGGTCCGCACCACCTTCGACCGGGTCGACTCCGACGGCTGCATGTCGACCAACGACACCGTGCTGCTGCTGGCCTCCGGGGCGAGCGGCATCACCCCTGAGCAGGCCGAGTTCGACCGGGCCGTGCAGAGCGTCTGCGCCGACCTCGCCCGCCAGCTGATCGGCGACGCCGAGGGCGCGTCCAAGGACATCCGGATCGAGGTGATCAACGCCGCGAACGAGGACGACGCCGTCGAGGTCGGCCGGAGCATCGCCCGCAACAACCTCCTCAAGTGCGCCATCCACGGGGAGGACCCCAACTGGGGCCGGGTCCTCTCCGCCATCGGCACCACGAAGGCCGCCTTCGAGCCCGACCGGCTGAACGTCGCCATCAACGACGTCCAGGTGTGCAGGAACGGCAGCGTCGGCGAGGACCGCGGACTGGTCGACATGCGCTACCGGGAGGTCAGGATCACCGCGGACCTCGCGGCGGGCTCGGAGTCCGCCGTCATCTGGGCCAACGACCTGACCGCCGAGTACGTCCACGAGAACAGCGCGTACAGCTCATGAGCGCCGCGAGGAAGCACAACGCGCTGCCGAAGGCGCAGATCCTCATCGAGGCGCTGCCCTGGCTCACCCGGCACAACGGCAGGACCGTCGTCATCAAGTTCGGCGGCAACGCCATGATCGACGAGGAGTTGAAGGCCGCCTTCGCCCAGGACGTCGTCTTCCTGCGGCACGCCGGGCTGAAGCCCGTCGTGGTGCACGGCGGCGGCCCCCAGATCAGTGCCCAGCTCGACAAGCAGGGCCTGGTCAGCGAGTTCAAGGCGGGACTGCGGGTCACCACGCCCGAGGCCATGGACGTCGTCCGTATGGTCCTGGCAGGGCAGGTCCAGCGTGAGCTCGTCGGCCTGCTCAACCAGCACGGCCCGCTCGCCGTCGGTATGACCGGCGAGGACGCGCACACGATCACCGCCGTCCAGCACCGGCCCGTGATCGACGGCGAGGCCGTGGACATCGGCCGGGTCGGTGAGATCACCGACATCGACACCGGAGCGATCCAGGCACTGCTGGACGACGGCCGCATCCCGGTCATCTCCTCCATCGCACGCTCGGCGGAGGACAACCACGTCTACAACGTCAACGCCGACACGGCGGCAGCCGCACTCGCCGCCGCGCTGAACGCGGAGACGCTGATGGTCCTCACCGACGTGGAGGGCCTGTACGAGGACTGGCCGAACAGCGACGACGTCATCAGCCGTCTCACCGCCACCCAGCTGGAGAAGCTGCTGCCCGACCTCTCCAGCGGCATGGTGCCCAAGATGCAGGGCTGCCTCCACGCCGTACGCAACGGTGTCGAGACCGCCCGTGTCATCGACGGCAGGGTCCAGCACTCGATCCTGCTGGAGATCTTCACCGACGAAGGAATCGGCACGATGGTCGTGCCCGACGCAACAGCCGCCGCCCGGTCCGGCGCTGAGGGGGAGTCATGAGCAACCAGGAGTTCGCGCAGCGCTGGCAGGGTGCGCTGATGGACAACTACGGCACCCCGCAACTGCCGCTGGTGCGCGGCGAGGGCGCCCGGGTCTGGGACGCCGAGGGCACCGAGTACCTCGACTTCGTCGGCGGGATCGCGGTCAACGCGCTCGGCCACGCCCACCCCGCTGTGGTCGAGGCCGTCTCCACCCAGATCGCCACCCTCGGCCACGTCTCCAACCTCTACACCGCCGAGCCGCCCATCGCGCTCGCCGAGCGGCTGCTGCAGCTGTTCGGGCGCACCGGCAGGGTCTTCTTCTCCAACTCCGGCGCCGAGGCCAACGAGGCGGCCTTCAAGATCGGCCGGCTGACCGGCCGGACGCACGTGGTCGCCACCGACGGCGGCTTCCACGGCCGGACCATGGGCAGCCTCGCGCTGACCGGCCAGCCCGCCAAGCGCACCCCGTTCCTGCCGTTGCCCGGCGACGTCACGCATGTGCCGTACGGAGACGTCGAGGCGCTCCGGGCCGCCGTGACGACCGACACCGCGCTGCTGGTCATCGAGCCGGTGCAGGGCGAGAACGGCGTCGTCGTACCGCCCAAGGGCTATCTGGAGGCGGCCAGGGAGATCACCCGGGCCACCGGCACCCTGCTCGTCCTGGACGAGGTGCAGACCGGGATCGGGCGCTGCGGCCACTGGTTCGAGCACCAGGCCCACCAGGGCGTCGAGCCCGACGTGGTCACCCTGGCCAAGGGGCTCGGCGGCGGACTGCCGATCGGCGCGACCGTCGCGTTCGGCGCCGCGGCCGACCTGCTGAAGCCCGGTCAGCACGGCACGACGTTCGGCGGCAACCCCGTCGCCTGCGCCGCCGGCCTGGCCGTGCTGGACACCCTGTCGGCCGAAGGCACCCTGGACACCGTGAAGCGGCTGGGCGAGCGGATCCGGGACGGCGTCGAGGGCCTCGGGCACCCGCTGGTCTCCCACGTCCGCGGCTCGGGACTGCTGCTGGGTATCGTGCTCACCGGGCCCCTCGCACCGAAGGTGCAGCAGGCGGCCCAGGGAGCCGGACTCCTGGTGAACGCACCCGCCCCCGACGTCGTACGGCTCATGCCGCCGCTGATCATCGGTGACGCCGAGGTGGACGCGTTCCTGCGGCTTCTGCCGGGAGCTCTCGACACGGCTTACGGGGACGGACGATCCGGGGAGTGACATTCCGGAGAATGAGGCGACGACGATGACCGAGGCGCAGGAAACCGAGCACGGCGGGCCGTCGGTGCCACAGACACGCACGGCACGCCACCGCAGGATCGTGGACATCCTGAACCGTCAGCCGGTGCGCTCACAGAGCCAGCTGGCCAGGCTGCTGTCCGACGACGGGCTGAGCGTCACCCAGGCGACGCTCAGCCGCGACCTGGACGAGCTCGGCGCGGTGAAGATCCGCAACACCGGCGGAGAGCTGATCTACGCGGTGCCGAGCGAAGGCGGTTTCCGCACCCCGCAGGCGCCGCTCGGGGGCTCGGCGAAGGAGGAGCGGATGCGCAGGCTCTCCGCCGAGCTGCTCATCTCCGCGGAGGCCTCGGCCAACCTCGTGGTGCTGCGTACGCCGCCGGGCGCCGCGCAGTTCCTCGCCTCGGCCATCGACCAGGCCGAACTCCGGGCGATCCTGGGCACGATCGCGGGGGACGACACGCTGATGCTGATCAGCCGTGACCCGAACGGCGGCCAGGCGCTCGCCGACCACCTGCTGCGGCTGGCCCAGAACGACCGCGGATCTCAGTAGCGGGTGATCGCGGTCGGGCCGGACGCCGTCCCGACCGCGATGTGCGGACGGCGGGCAGGGTCGGCCCAGGCAAGGATCCGGCCCATGGCGGCCGCCGGCACGGACACGCAGCCGGCGGTCGCTCCCTTGCCGTCGACGTGCAGGAAGATCCCGGCGCCCCTGCCCCGCACCGGCCGGTGGTAGTTGAAGCCGATGACGAGGGCACGGGCGTACTGGGTGGAGTAGCCGGCGAGGTGTTCGGCCTCCTCGGGGCGGCAGTCGGCGGGCCGCGGGTCCACCCAGCGGTTGTAGGCGCGGGACGCGTTGTCCTGGCACCACCACGAGCCTTCGCCGACGCGGCGGTAGGGATAACGGACCCCCCGCGCGGCGGCCTCGATGCCGAAGGCGTACGGCAGGTCGTACAGGCCTGTGGGTGTGGTGTTCGTGCCCTGGACACGGGTCGTCCCGTCTGCCAGGCCGTTCGCCCCGAAGCGGGCGGGTGCCGAACCCGCCGCCACCCAGCCGCCCCCGCGCCGGTCCCACCAGGTGACCGTGCCGGTGGTGGAGTCCGTGCCGGGGGCCTCGGCGGTGATCAACTGCGTACCGCCGCCGGTGTCGGCCAGCCGCTCCGGGAGGGGCTGCGGCTCCGCGGGCCGCGCCGCGAGTGAACCGGCCAGTGCCAGCAGGGCCGAGGCGGTCACCAGGAATCTGCGCATGCTCCGGACCGTACGGGGCACGGCGGCAGGCCCCCACCGCACCTGCTCCGTACGGCCCAGAGGGTCACCCCGCCGGGGGCGAGGGCATCGCGGGCAGCGGCAGCGGGAGCCCGGGCAGCCCGTCGATGCTGGTCGCGATGTCGGACTTCTTCTCGAAGTACCGGCTCAGACTCTCGTCGTCCTCGCGCCGGAAACGGTCGGCGTGCAGCGAGCGGTCCTCGTCGTACGACATGAACGGCACCCCGTAACCGCAGCTGTCCCGGATCAGTTCGGCCGTCACCACGATGATCGCGCGCAGCCCGTGAGGTGTCGGGTCCACCCCGGGGAAATGACCGAGCAGACCGGGGAAGCGCGGGTCGTCACGGAAGACGGGCTCACCCCGGCCGTGCACGCGGACGATGTTCGGCGGGCCCTGGAACGCGCACCACATCAGCGTGATGCGCCCGTTCTCCCGGAGGTGGGCCACGGTCTCGGCAGTGCTCCCGGCGAAGTCGAGGTAGGCCACGGTCCGTTCGTCGACGACGGCGAACGACCCGCTCACCCCCTTGGGCGAGAGGTTGACGGTGCCCTCGCCGTCCAGGGGCGCGGTCGCGGTGAAGAAGAGCGGCTGTTCCTCGATGAACGTCCTGAGCCGTCCCTCGATGCGTTCATGTGTTTTTCCCATGGGGTCAGTCTGGGTCGGGCGGCGGGGCGCGGCGCGGGTTTTCACAGTCCGGACATGCCTCGCTCCCGGGCGAAGGGGCCGGGCGTCCAGCAGTGGGGCCGCCTCCCGGGGGTCACTGTTCTCCGACGCCCCGACCAGCAGCTTTGACAAAGCATGCAGACCCTTGCATAGTTATGCCATCACGCCGTGAGGCGGACGTACATCCCTTGCACTCCCGAGGAGCACGCAGTGAGCAACGGCACCGGAAACAGCGACGTACGCCTCTGGGGTGGCCGTTTCGCCGACGGTCCGGCCGAGGCGCTGGCCAAGCTGTCCGCGTCCGTCCACTTCGACTGGCGGCTCGCCCCGTACGACATCGCCGGATCCCGTGCCCACGCGCGTGTGCTCACCAAGGCGGGACTGCTCACCGACGACGAGCTGACCCGGATGACCCAGGGTCTGGACTCGCTCGAAGCCGCCGTCGCCGACGGCTCCTTCACCGGCACCGTCGCCGACGAGGACGTCCACACCGCCCTGGAGCGCGGGCTCCTGGAACGCCTGGGCCCGGACCTCGGCGGAAAGCTGCGGGCCGGCCGGTCCCGCAACGACCAGGTGGCCACGCTCTTCCGCATGTACCTGCGCGACCACGCCCGGATCATCGGCGGGCTGGTGGCCGAGCTCCAGGACGCCCTGGTGGGGCTGGCCGAGGCGCACCCCGACGTCGCCATGCCCGGCCGTACGCACCTCCAGCACGCCCAGCCCGTCCTCTTCGCCCATCACGTCCTGGCGCACGTGCAGTCCCTCTCCCGGGACGCCGAGCGGCTGCGGCAGTGGGACGAGCGGACCGCCGTGTCCCCGTACGGATCCGGAGCACTGGCCGGCTCCTCCCTCGGGCTCGACCCGGAGGCGGTCGCCGCGGACCTCGGCTTCGAGCGCGGCTCCGTCGCCAACTCGATCGACGGCACCGCGTCCCGTGACTTCGTCGCCGAGTTCGCCTTCATCACCGCGATGATCGGCGTCAACCTCTCCCGGATCGCCGAGGAGATCATCATCTGGAACACGAAGGAGTTCTCCTTCGTCACCCTGCACGACGCCTTCTCCACCGGCTCCTCGATCATGCCGCAGAAGAAGAACCCGGACATCGCCGAGCTGGCCCGGGGCAAGTCCGGCCGCCTCATCGGCAACCTGACCGGCCTGATGGCGACCCTGAAGGCCCTCCCGCTCGCGTACAACCGCGATCTCCAGGAGGACAAGGAGCCGGTCTTCGACTCCTGTGACCAGCTGGAGATCCTGCTGCCGGCCTTCACCGGGATGATGGCCACGCTCACGGTCAACCGGGAGCGCATGGAGGAGCTCGCCCCGGCAGGCTTCTCGCTCGCCACGGACATCGCCGAGTGGCTCGTCAAGCAGGGCGTCCCCTTCCGGGTGGCGCACGAGGTCGCGGGTGAGTGCGTGAAGGTGTGCGAGCAGGAGGGCATCGAGCTCGACGAGCTGACGGACGAGCAGTTCGCGAAGATCTCGGCGCACCTCACCCCGGAGGTCCGCACCGTCCTGAACGTGCCCGGCGCGCTGGCCTCCCGCAACGGTCGCGGCGGGACGGCCCCCTCGGCCGTCGCGGTCCAGCTGGCCGAGGTGAAGGCCGACCTGGTGACGCAGCACGCCTGGGCGACAGCGCGCGGGTGATTCGCAGGCATCGCGGGCTACGTTGACGGGAAGGCGTTCGGAACCGACCCAGAGGAGCCCGCGATGCCCTTCGCCCGCCTGAACCGAGCGACTACCCCGACCTCCCACATCGGGCTCGGCCTGGCCGCCGTCGGCAGGCCCGGCTACATCACCCCGCACCGGGACCGTGATCTGCCCGCCGACCGCGGCGTGGACGCGATGCGCGCCCGCACCCACGAACTCCTGGACGCGGCCTACGCCCAGGGTGTGCGCTACTTCGACGCCGCCCGTTCCTACGGCCGCGCCGAGGAGTTCCTCGCCGGATGGCTGACCGCCCGCCCCGAGGTGACGGACGTGGTCGTCGGCAGCAAGTGGGGCTACACCTACACCGGTGACTGGCGGGTGGACGCCGAGGAGCACGAGGTCAAGGACCACTCGCTCGCCACCTTCGAACGGCAGTACGCCGAGACGGCCGGACTGCTCGGCGACCGGCTCGATCTCTACCAGGTCCACTCGGTGACCGCGGACAGTCCGGCGCTCGGCGACAAGGACCTCCACGCGCGTCTCGCCGAGCTGGCCGCCTCCGGGACCACGGTCGGCTTCTCCGCGAGCGGCCCCGGCCAGGCCGACGCCATCCGGGCCGCCCTCGCCGTGACCGTGGACGGCGAACCCCTCTTCCGTACCGTCCAGGCCACCTACAACGCCCTGGAGACCTCCGCGGGAGCCGCGCTCGCCGAGGCGCACGACGCCGGGGTCACCGTGATCGTCAAGGAGGCCATGGCCAACGGCCGGCTCGCCGGGACCGAGGCGCCCGCCGTGGTCCGCGAGATCGGGGCCGAGGCCGGACTGGACGCGGACGCCGTCGCCCTGGCGCACGTCCTCCGCCGGCCGTGGGCCGGAGTCGTCCTGTCCGGCGCGGCCACCGTCACCCAGCTGGCGGCGAACCTCCACGCGCCGCTGCTCGACCTGGACCCGGACCGGCTGGACCGGCTGGCGGCCCTGGTGGAGGAGCCGGAGGCGTACTGGCGGCACCGGGCCTCGCTGCCCTGGAGCTGACGGCCCGCACCTGCTCGGAGCACGCCCGCCTTCGCGCCGGTCCGCGCAGGCGCCGCTTCATGCCGCCCAGCCGGCGAGGGCGTCGAAGTCCTCCCGCAGCAGCCCCACCCAGGGGTCGATCCGACGGAGCAGGGCCCGGCCCGGATGATGCGCGGCGACGTAGTCCGTGTCGAGCCCGGAGATCTCGTCGTCCACCCAGGCGAACGGCCTGCCGTCCGCGTAGTCGACGACGTACCGCGTCTTCCAGTACGTCCCGTCGGCCGTCGCCCCGTGCATGGCGGGCCAGTCGATGAACGGCAGCGGGGGCAGACCGAGCCGGGGGCCGACCCACTCGTTGGCCTCGTCCTTCCAGGTGGTCGCCCAGACCAGCTCGTACCGGTCGGCGAGGGCCAGCAGCTCCTCGCCGTGGCCGGGGCTGAGCAGGACGGGCAGCGCGACTCCGTCCTTCCACCCCGTCGGCCGCATCGGGTGGATCCGGTATCCCTCGGGAGGCGTGCTGCGGGCGAGTGCCGCGTACGGATTGAGCGGACCGTCGATGTCGATCAGCAGCAGCGGCTTCATGCCGCCATGGTGCACCCCGGGGATGCCGGGAGCCGTGGTGCCCGGCCCGAGGCAGGGGTGGTGAGACGTCAATGTCTCATCTGGGCTAACTTTGTCTCATGACTCTTGACCGTGAGCAGGTGCTGCGGAGCGCCGCCGCACTGCTGACCCGTAAATCCACGGCGACCATGGACGAGGTGGCCAGGGCCGCGGGCATCGGCCGTGCCACCCTGCACCGGCACTTCGCCGGACGGGACGCGCTGGTCGGAGCGCTGGAGGACCTCGGCATCAAGGAATTCGAAGCCGCGCTGGACGCCGCCGGACTCGACGAGGGGAGCGCCGAGGAGGGGCTCCGGCGCTTCGTCGCGGCGGTCCAGCCCGCCGCCGGGCTGCTGTCGTTCCTCATCACCGAGAACCAGCTCTTCGAGGGCGACGACGTCAACGAGGGGTGGAGCCGCCTCGACGCCCGGGTCTCGGCCTTCTTCCTGCGTGGCCAGGAGCGTGGCGAATTCCGGATCGACCTCACGCCGGCCTGGCTGACCGAGGCGCTGTACGGCCTGATCGGGAGCTGTGCGTGGGCCGTACAGGCCGGCCGGGTCGCCGCGCGGGACTTCCCCTACATGATCGTCGAGTTGCTCCTCGGCGGAGCACGCCGGAGCGTGGAGAAATGAGCAGCACCTTCTCAAAGGCGGGCGTCACGGGCGACGAGCACCATCCGGGACGGTGGATCGCCCTCACGGTCCTCGTCCTCGCGGTGCTGCTGGTCGCCGTCGACGCCACCGTCCTCGGCCTGGCCACCCCGTTCCTCAGCGAGGATCTCGAACCGACCGGAACCCAGCTGCTCTGGATCGGCGACGTCTACTCCTTCGTCATCGCCGGGCTCCTGGTCTCGATGGGCAGCCTCGGAGACCGCATCGGCCGCAAGAAGCTGCTGCTGACCGGTGCCACCGCCTTCGGGGCGGTCTCCGTGCTCAACGCCTACGCGTCGAGCCCCGAGATGATGATCGTGGCCAGGGCCCTGCTCGGCGTCGCGGGCGCCACGCTCATGCCGTCGACCCTCGCCCTGATCCGCAACCTCTTCCACGACCCGCGCGAACGCAGCCTCGCCGTCGGCATCTGGGGCGCCATGGCCTCGGCGGGCGCGGCCGTAGGGCCGGTCGTGGGCGGGCTCCTGCTGGAGCACTTCTGGTGGGGGTCGGTCTTCCTGATCAACCTGCCCGTCATGGCGGTCCTCGTCGCCGTCGGCAGCAAGATGATCCCCGAGTCGAAGAACCCGGCGCCCGGCCCCTGGGACCTGCCCAGCGTGGGGCTCTCCCTGGTCGGCATGATCGGCGTCGTGTACGCCATCAAGGAGGCCGCTGCACACGGTGTGAGCTGGGAGAACGGTGTGGCGGCCGTCGGTGGGCTACTGGCCCTCACCTGGTTCGTGCGCCGCCAGCTCAAGCTTCCCGCGCCCCTGCTGGACATGCGGCTCTTCCACCACCGGGGCTTCTCCGGCGCGGTCCTCGCCGACCTGCTGACCATCCTCGGCCTGTCCGGGATCGTCTTCTTCCTCTCCCAGTTCCTGCAACTGGTCCAAGGGCGGGGTCCGCTCGAGGCCGGGCTCGCCGAACTGCCCGCGGCCGTCGGCGCGGTGACCGCCGGTCTCCTGGCGGGAAGGGTGGCACGCCGCTACTCCGTGCGCTCCGTCGTCGCACTCGGGCTCGGAGCGATCGGCCTGTCGCTCGCCGTGGTCACGGTGATCCACAAGGAGACCGGCTACCCCCTGATCGGGGTGCTGCTCCTGGTGGTGGGCGTCGGTGCGGGATTCGCCTTCACCGTCACCTCCGACGTCATCCTCTCCAGCGTCCCGAAGGAGCAGGCGGGATCCGCGTCGGCTGTGTCCGAGACGGCGTACGAGCTCGGCGCGGCCCTCGGTATCGCGCTGCTCGGGTCCATCGTGACGGGCGTCTACAAGGGCTTCGGAACTCCCGAGGGCATCTCGGACGCCGCGGCGGCCGCAGCCCACGAGTCCCTTGGCGGAGCCGTGGAGACGGCGGAGCACCTTCCCGCGCACCAGGGGAGCGAACTCGTCGTCGCGGCCCAGGAGGCCTTCGTGAACGGGCTGCGGGTGTCGGCGGCGGTCGGTGCCGTCGTCCTGCTCGCGACCGCGGTCTCGGCCTGGTACCTGCTGCGCGACCAGAAGCTGGAGGAGGGGATCATCCCCGACGAATGAGGGACCCGGCGCGATCGCGCCGGGTCCCTCACCCGTATGCACCTGTCGGTTCAGGCGGCCTTGGCCTTCGTTGCGTACATGTCGACGTACTCCTGGCCGGACAGCCGCATCACCTCGGCCATCACGGAGTCCGTGACGGCCCGCAGGACGTAGCGGTCGCGGTCCATGCCCTCGTAACGCGAGAACTCCAGCGGCTCACCGAAGCGGACCGTGACCTTCCCCGGGCGGGGGAGGCCGGCGCCGCCGGGCTGAAGCTTGTCCGTGCCGATCATCGCGAACGGCACGACCGGCGCACCGGTCATCAGGGTCAGCCGGGCGATGCCCGTACGGCCCCGGTAGAGACGGCCGTCGGGGGAGCGGGTGCCCTCGGGGTAGATGGCGAAGGCCTGGCCCTCCTCCAGCACCCGACGGCCCGTCATCAGCGCCGCGACGCCGCCACGGCCACCGTCACGGTCGACCGGGATCATTCCGCAGCCCGTGAAGAACCACGCCATGAGCCGGCCCTTGAGACCCTTGCCGGTGACGTACTCGTCCTTGCCGATGTAGAACACCGGCCGGTCGCAGCAGATCGGCATGATCATGGAGTCGATGAACGTCAGGTGGTTGCCCGCGAGGATCACCGGACCGGTCCCCGGGATGTTCTCCGCGCCTTCCACCTGAGGCCGGAAGAGCAGGCGCAGGATCGGTCCGAGCACTGCCTTGATGACCGTGAGTCGGGACAACGCTTCCTCCGGTGTCGTGGCCGGGCGGCCGGGGCGTGAATTCGTGAGGGTCTGTGCAGGTGAGGACGATACTCGCGGGTACCGCCTCTCCGCACATCGGGTTCACCGAGCCGATACGCAGTGTTGACGTGTGTTTCCGCCATGTTCGTCCACGGGCCGCCCCACCGATGGCGTAGCTGCCTACGATCAAGCCTCCCCGGAAGGTGCCGGACATCACATGCGAGGAGCATTCATGACAGAGCGCGCGCAGACTGCACCCGGTCGGCGGACCCTCCTGGGGGCCGCCGTCCTCGGTACGACGGCTCTCGGAGTGTCCGGCACGGCGCACGCGGCCGGGCGTGGCGCGCCCGCCGGGCGGAGCGGCGGACACGGTTCCTACCGGGACCTCCCCGTGCCCACCGTCATCGGCCACCGAGGCGCCAGCGGCTACCGGCCCGAACACACGCTCGGCTCCTACCAGCTGGCCCTGGACATGGGCGCGCACATCGTCGAGCAGGACCTCGTGCCGACCAAGGACGGCCACCTCGTCTGCCGGCACGAGAACGACATCACCGGCACCACGGACGTCGCCGAGCACCCCGAGTTCGCGAGCCGCAAGGCCACGAAGCGGGTCGACGGGGTGTCGATCACCGGCTGGTTCACCGAGGACTTCACCCTCGCCGAGCTGAAGACGCTCCGCGCCAAGGAGCGGATTCCCGGCAACCGCCAGGAGAACACGGTCTACGACGGGCGCTGGGAGATCCCGACGTTCGAGGAGGTCCTGCGCTGGGCGGACGAGGAGGGCCGCAGGCGCGGCAGGACCGTCTGGCTCTACGTCGAGACCAAGCACCCCTCCTACTTCAGGGGCCTGGGGCTCGGCCTGGAGGAGCCGCTCGCCAAGCTGCTGCGCCGCTACGGCCGCCACCGGGCGAACTCCGCGCTGATCCTCCAGTCCTTCGAGCCGAGCTCCATGCAGCGGCTGGCGAAGCTGGTGGCGACGCCCCGTGTCGTCCTGCTGTCGGGCCCCAAGGAACGCCCCTGGGACTTCGTCGAGTCCGGCGACCCCCGCACCGTCGCCGATCTGGTCCGGCCCGCCGGACTGAAGTGGATCGCCACCTTCGCGCAGGGCATCGGCCCCACGCTGGACCTGGTCATCCCCCGGGACGGCGCCGGACGGCTCACCACCCCCACCGCCCTGGTCGCGGACGCGCACGCACGGGGCCTGGTCCTGCACCCGTACACGATGCGCAACGAGAACACCTTCCTGCCGGCGGACTTCCGGCGCGGCACGGACCCGAACGCCTACGGCGACGTGTTCGGGGCTCTGCGGGCGTACTTCGAGGCGGGTATCGACGGGATCTTCTCCGACAACCCGGACACCGCGCTGCTCGCGGCCGCCGACTTCGCCAAGGACTGAGGGAGGCCCGGGGCCGCCCCGGGGCCGCCCCGGGGCCGGGCCGGAGGCGTCAGCCGTCCGGCCCGCATGCCCCGGTCGGGTGGAGCTCCGCGCGCGCGGCAACCGGCCACGCCCGGCAGGCGTTGACGGGGCATGACTCTTCTTGATCATGCTCCTCCTGCTCCCGATACCGATGCTCCTCCCGCTCCCGATACCGTTGCCGCCCCGTTCGTGGGGGCGGGAGAGGCTGTCCTCGCCCTGCACGCCCTGGTGCGGGCGGAGGCGGCGGCCGAGGCCCAGGCTGCCGGGGCCGAGGCCGCGGACCTCGAACAGGCGGTCTGGCTCAGGCTGCTGGAGCGCCGGTCCGGCCCCGAGGTGCCCGCGGACCCCGTCCGCTGGGTCCGCACCGCCGTCCGCGCGGAGGCGCGTGTGGCCCGCCGAAGGGTGCGCCGCGAGCGGGCCTACACCGCGGGTGAGGCCCCGGGCGACTGGGCCGGCTGCCCCGAAAGGATCGCGGTGGGAGCCGACGAACGCCGTGCCTTACGCACCGCGGTGGGACGGCTCCCCGGAAGATGCCCGCGGCTGCTCGGCGCGATGCTGGCCGCCCACGATCCCACGTACCGCGAAATCGCAGGGGAGTTGGGTATGTCACAGGGCAGTTTGGGACCGATGCGTTCCCGATGCCTTGGATGTCTGCGCAGAATGCTCGCGGCGGAGGTTGTAGCTCCTGAACTGCGGGGAATGGAGCGGTAGACAACCGGCGGACCAGGTGAGCGGGAGGCATGCACACATGGGCATGAGCGTGACCATCTCGGCGGCGACAGCACAGGACGTCGAGCAGATATTCAGACTCCAGTACCTCTGCTTCCAGAGCGAGGCGGAGCTCTACGGCAACTACCGGATCGACCCGCTCGTCCAGTCCCTCGACTCCGTGCGGGAGGAAGTCGGCACGGACCTGGTGTTCGTGGCCCGGCTCGGCGACGAAGTCGTCGGCTCCGTACGCGGCTTCACCGACGCGGACGGCACCGGCCGGATCGGCAAGCTCTGCGTCCACCCCCGGCTCCGCAACCACGGCCTGGGCACCCGTCTGCTGCGTGCCGCGGAGGCCGGTCTGACGGACGGGCGTTCGGCCACCCGCTTCCGCCTGCACACGGGTGAGCGCAGCGAGGGAAATCTGCGGCTCTACCGGAAGGCCGGCTACGCCCGGGTGGGCAACGCCACCGGAGGTGACGGGGTCCGCATGGTCCTGCTGGAGAAGGACGCCGACGCGCCTGCGTACGCGACCAGCGCCTGAACCACGCCGGCGACGCCCGGAGTCAGGCGTCACGCGCGCGGCGCGGCCGGATCATCCCGGTCGTCGCGCGCGCGACGCAGCCAGATCATCCCGGTGACCGGCAGGATCACCGGGATGAACAGGTAGCCCATGCCGAATTCCGACCAGACCGTGCTGTCGGGGAAGGCGGACGGCTCCAGCCGCGTCCAGGTGCCGACGATCAGCACACCCGCGAGCTCGGCGGCGCAGCACATCAGCGCCGCCTTCCGCGCCTTCTCCCCGCCCCGCACCAGCGAGTACGTGATGAAGCCGTACACGACGGCGGCGACGGCGGAGAGGATGTACGCGAGCGGCGCCTTGCCGAAGTCCAGGATCATCTCGACGATCGAGCGGGACGCGGCGGCGACGGTGAACACACCGTAGAACCAGACCAGTACCCGGCCGGGGCCGGACCCGAGCTCGAACCGCTGCTGCCGTTGCGGGGTGTCGTGCCGCGGGGCGGGAGTCCCTGTGCGGTCGGTGTCGCTCATGGTCAGTTTCCCCAGATGTCGTAGAGCCGCACTTCGAGGACGGCGAGGACGACCGCACCGGCCGCCACCGTCACCGAACCCCAGCGGGTCCGTTCCGTCAGCGACAGGAATCCCGCCGCGGGCACGGCCGCGAAGGCGCCGATGAGATAGGCGATGAAGATCGTCATGCCCTGTTCGGGCCGCTCGCCCCGGGCCAGCTGAACGACCCCCACGACCAGCTGCGCCAGAGCCAGTACGGACACCACGGCCATGCCGATGAAGTGCCAGTCCTTCGTGGGCTGGTCCCGGTAGGCGGCGAATCCGCACCAGGCGGCGAGGGCGAGCGCGGTCACGGCGACCGCGACCGTCAGGGCGTCGAGCATGGACCGAGGGTATTACGGACGGGCGGAGCGGCCGCGTGCGGGCCCGGGACGCGGGGACGGGCGCGGGCGGCGTCCCATGAAGCGTGGTCTTTGCCACAGGGCGGGCACAGCATGATCGTGCGGCAGTCGGTGCGACCGGCGGGCACGGTCACGTCTGTGCAGGTCAGGGCGGTGAGAGAGGTGATCGCGTCACGGGGCGAACGCGAGGCCGCGCTGTCCGCTATGCGGACGACGCGGGTCGCCGGAACGTTACGTCTGTTTTACTTGCGCCATGACCACGACGAGCTACCGCAGCCCTGCGACCGAGGCGATCCTGACGCCCGGTGCTCGTTGTATGTGTCGAATGCGCGCCTTCTGAGGGTCCCCGCCCGAGCCTCGCGCCCCGAAGCGAGACCGAGCCCGTGCCGTCCGCACCCAGCGGATCGAGCCGGCCCGTGCATGCCCCGCGCCCTGCGTACCCGCCGGAGCCGGGCCGTGCCGAGACTCCCACCGGTCGACCACTGAGAACAGTCTCACCAGACGAATGCCCCGTGCCCGGCGGACACCGCGCCGCGCACTCGACAGTGACGGAAACCCTGTGATCACCACTTCGGGCCTCACGAAGGTCTACCAGTCACGCGGCCGAGAGGTCACCGCCCTCGACGGCGTCGACCTGCACGTCCGCGAGGGCGAGGTCTACGGCGTCATCGGACAGAGCGGCGCCGGCAAGTCCTCCCTCATCCGCTGCGTCAACCTCCTCGAACGCCCCACCTCGGGAACCGTGACGGTCGACGGCCAGGACCTCACGGCCCTCGCGGGACGCGGCCGCCGGGCAGGCAAGGAGCTCCGCCGGGCGCGCAGCCGCATCGGCATGGTCTTCCAGCACTTCAACCTGCTGGACTCGCGCACCGTCCGCGACAACGTCGAGCTCCCGCTGGAGATCCTCGGCATCTCCGGACAGGCACGCACCCGCAAGGCGCTCGAACTCCTCGACCTCGTCGGCCTCGCCGACAAGGCGAAGTCCTACCCCGGCCAGCTGTCCGGAGGCCAGAAGCAGCGCGTCGGCATCGCCCGCGCCCTCGCGGGCGATCCGAAGGTGCTCCTCTCCGACGAGGCGACCTCCGCGCTGGACCCCGAGACCACCCGCTCGATCCTGCATCTGCTGCGCGACCTCAACCAGGAGCTCGGCCTCACCGTCCTGCTCATCACGCACGAGATGGACGTCGTCAAGACCGTCTGCGACTCCGCCGCGCTGATGAAGAACGGCCGGGTCGTCGAGTCGGGCACCGTCGGCGCACTGCTGGCCACCCCCGGATCCGAGCTGGCGCACGAGCTGTTCCCGGTCGGCGGCACCGCCTCCGGACCCGGATCCACCGTCGTCGACGTCACCTTCCACGGCGAGACCGCCGCCCGGCCGGTGATCTCGCAGCTCTCCCGCACGTACAACATCGACATCTCGATCCTCGGTGCCGCGATGGACACCGTGGGAGGCAAGCAGATCGGCCGCATGCGCATCGAGCTGCCCGGCAGCTTCGAGGAGAACGTCGTGCCGATCGGCTTCCTGCGCGAGCAGGGCCTTCAGGCCGAGATCGTGGACGGCGCCCCCGCCGCCACCGAGATCCCCTCCCAGACCCCCGCCGCGATCACCAAGGAGGTGGCGAAGTGACCTGGTCCGAAATGCAGCCACTGCTCTCGCAGGGGACCGTCGACACCCTCTACATGGTGCTGTGGTCCACACTCGTCACCGTCATCGGCGGTCTCCCGCTCGGCATCCTGCTCGTCCTCACCGACAAGGGCGGACTGCTGCAGAACACCGTGGTGAACAAGGTCGTCGGCGTCGTCGTGAACATCGGCCGCTCGCTGCCCTTCATCATCCTGCTGATCGCGCTGATCCCCTTCACGACCTGGGTCGTCGGCACCTTCATCGGCCCGTCCGCGATGATCGTGCCGCTCGCCATCGGCGCCATCCCGTTCTTCGCGCGGCTCGTGGAGACCGCGGTGCGCGAGGTCGACCACGGACTCGTCGAGGCCGTCCAGTCGATGGGCGGTTCCGTCCCCACGATCGTCCGCAAGGTCCTGCTGCCGCAGGCCCTGCCCTCGCTCGTCTCCGGTATCACCACCACTGTCATCGTGCTCATCGGCTACTCCGCGATGGCCGGCGCGGTCGGCGGCGAAGGGCTCGGTTCCAAGGCCGTCACCTACGGATTCCAGCGCTTCGACAACCAGTTCATGCTCATCACCGTCGTGCTGCTCGTGGTCATCGTGACCGTGGTCCAGCTGATCGGTGACCTGGCCGTGCGCCTGCTGGCCCGCCGGGGCCGCACCACCTGACCTTCCCCTCCCCATGAAGCCCGAACTCCTTGTCCGGGCGCACCACCCTCACCACCGGAAAGAGGCACTCTTCGTGCGCAAGAACATCAAGATCACCGCTGCTGCCGCCGCCACCGCCGCCCTCGCCTTCGGGCTCAGCGCCTGCGGTACGGACTCCGACCCGGCCTCCAAGGGCGAGACCGGTGCCAAGGCGGACACCTCCAAGGCGCTCGTCGTCGCCGCGTCCCCGACGCCGCACGCCGACATCCTGAACTTCGTCAAGAAGAACCTGGCGGACAAGGCCGGCCTCAAGCTGGAGGTCAAGGAGTTCACGGACTACGTCCTGCCGAACACCGCCACCGAGAACGGCCAGGTCGACGCCAACTTCTTCCAGCACAAGCCCTACCTGGACGACTTCAACAAGAAGAACAAGACCCACATCGTCCCGGTGGTCGACGTCCACCTCGAGCCCCTCGGTCTCTACTCCAAGAAGATCAAGGACGTCAAGGACATCAAGGCCGGCCAGACGATCGCCGTCCCGAACGACACCACCAACGAGGGCCGTGCGCTCCAGCTGCTCGCCGAGAACGGGCTGATCACCGTCAAGGACGGCGTCGGCACCAACGCCAAGCTCAGCGACATCACGGACAAGAAGGGCCTGGAGTTCAAGGAGATCGAGGCCGCGACCGTGCCCCGCGCCCTGGACGACGTCGACGCCGCCGTCATCAACGGCAACTACGCCATCGAGGCCGACCTGAAGCCCGGCCAGGACTCCCTCGCGCTGGAGAAGGCCGACGGCAACCCCTACGCCAACTTCCTGGCCGTCAAGGAGGGCAACGAGGACGACCCGCGCGTCCAGAAGCTCGCGAAGCTCCTGAACTCCGACGAGGTCAAGAAGTTCATCGAGGACACCTACAAGGGCTCGATCATCCCCGCCTTCGGTGAGCCCGCCAAGTCCTGACGCCGAGGCGCCACTTGCCCCAGGAGCCCCGCCCACCCGCACCAGGGTGTGCGGGGCTCCGCCGCGCGGACCCGGCCATGCGCGTCCACCGTCCGATGCTGCATGCTGGTGGCTTTACACGGTCTTCGGCATGGAGCTGCGCATGACTACCACCTTCCCGTCCATCTCCATCAGCACGGACAGGTTGGTGCTGCGCCCCTTCGACATGGCGGACGTCCCCGCGTACATCGAGATGATGAACGACGAGCTGGTCACCGCCTGGACCGACGCACCGCACCCCTACACCCAGGTCGACGCCGAACGCTGGGTCCGCAGGATCGCGCCCGCGGAACGGAGCCAGGGCAACGGCATCGTCTTCGCCGTCACCGAGTTCCTCACCCAGCGCCTCGTCGGCTCGGTGCGGCTCCTCAACACCGACCGGCGCACCCTGGCCACCGAGGTCCGCTACATCACCGCACCCTGGGCCCGCGGCGAGGGCTACGCCACCGAGTCCGTGCTGGCCCTCGCCGAGTGGCTCTTCCGTGACCAGGGATTCGAGCGGATCGAGCTGCGCACCCCCGCGGGGAACACCGCCTCCCAGCAGGTCGCCCAGAAACTGGGCTGCATCAGTGAGGGTGTCCTGCGCAACGCACGGATAGCCCGGACCGCCACCGAGGACGGCGGATGGACGGACATCAGGACCGACCTCATCGTGTGGGGGCTGCTTCCCGAGGACCTGGAGGGCGTCGCCGAGCAGCTGGCCGAAGCGGGCGGTTACAGCCAGTACAACGACTGGAACTGACCTCACTCCCCAGCTTCGGGAGCCCCTGGCCGGCCGTTGGTACGGACCGGCTACGCTCACCCTTGCTCCGCCCGTCCCGCGTGGAGCCCCCGCCTGCTCACACCCCTGGAGACTGACGACGATGGCCGACCGGGTCACGGTGATCGGCTGGGACGGCTCGCCACTGACCAGAGCCGCTACCGCAGCGCTCTCGGCCGCCACGCTCGTCGCCGGCGCGGGCCACCACCTGGCGCTCGCCGAAGTCCCGGAACGCGCGGAACGCATCCGCCTCGGCAGTGTCGACCTGGCCGCCCGCAGGATCGCCGGCCACCGCGGCAGCGCCGTGGTCCTGGCCGACGGCGACCCCGGATTCTTCGGCGTCGTACGTACCCTGCGCAAGCCTGAACACGGGCTCGAGGTCGAGGTGGTCCCCGCAGTCTCGTCCGTCGCCACCGCTTTCGCCCGTGCCGGAATGCCCTGGGACGACGCGCAGATCGTCGTCGCGCACCCGCGCACCCTGCGCCGCGCGGTCAACGTCATCCGCGCCCACCACAAGGTGGCCGTCCTGACGTCACCCGGTGCGGGTCCCGTCGAACTCGCCCTGCTGCTCGACGGCGTCCACCGCACCTTCGTGATCTGCGAGGAGCTCGGCACCGTACGCGAGCGGGTCACCGTCCTTACGTCCGACAAGACGGCGGACCACACCTGGCGCGACCCCAACGTCGTCATCGTGATCGGCGGTGGCCCCGAGACGGCTGCCACCGGTGCCTGGATCGCCGGCCGCCGCCCCGTCAACCCCGAGGGCGTCCGGGGCTGGGCCCTGCCCGCCTCGGCCTACGGCGGCACGGCGGAGTGCGGCGAAGGCGAGTCCCCCGGCCTGCGCGCGGCCCAGCTGGCCCGCCTCGGGCCCCGCACCGGCGACCTGGTCTGGGACATCGGATGCGGCGGCGGCGCCCTGGCCGTGGAGGCGGCCCGCTTCGGTGCGGCCGTGCTCGCCGTGGACAGCGACCCCGACGCCTGCGCGCGCACGGCGGCCGCCGCCCGTGCCTTCCAGGTGGGCGTCCAGGTCGTCAGGGGCACGGCGCCGCACGTCCTGGAACGCCTGCCGGAGCCCGATGTCGTACGGATCGGCGGGGGCGGGGTCCGCGTGGTCACGGCGGTCGCCGACCGGCGGCCGGAACGTATCGTCACCCATGCCTCGAACCGTGACGAGGCCGAAGCGCTGAACGCGGCCCTCGCCTCGAACGGATATACGGTCGAGTGTGCGCTGCTGCAGTCCGTGGAACTGGACACCTCGGCCTGGGCGGAGCGCGAACGCTCCGTCGTCTTCCTGCTCTCCGCAGTGCGTTCCGACCTCGCCCCCTGAAGCGTTCGCGGGGGAGTGCGGGGTAAGCTGACCGATTGTTGTACCGCGCCCGGCTGTTCGACGGTTCGTTCGTCAATGTCCGGAAAAGTGGACTGTTTTGATCCGCGATGTGGTACAGCGAAACCGGGGGACGCGCAACGTGGCGCAGTCCACAGCGCGCCGAGGCGGAACTGTCTGTCGCGGCGGTGAACGGCCGCGAGAATGTACACCTCCGCGCGCGTTTCGTGCCGCGCGGGGAGCCCGCTCGTTCTTGTTGACGAGCACCGGCGTGCCGTGGTTCGGGCATCCCGGGCGAAGGGCGAAGGAGCACTGACGATGGGCGAGGGGTACGCATGACTGACACCGGCCAGATCCCGGGCGAGGGACTGCCGGAGAACGCAGGCATGGTGGAGCAGCCGGGCGTCCCCGCCCCGGACGCCTACACCTACCTCGAACCCTCCGAGCACACAGCCGAGGATGACGACCTCCTGCTGATGCCCGCCTCCCAGGGCGCGTGGAGCGACGCCCCGGCGGGCCCGCAGGAGCAGATCCCCGTGCAGGGCCGTGGCGTGAACGGCACGCACGGTTCCGGCGTGAGTGACGTCAACGGCGTACGGATCCCGGCGCACCAGCCCGTACAGGTCCCGGTCGCCGCGGCGCCCGCCCGGCGCCCGCTGCACCGGGGGCCCGCGTCCACCGGGGCGCCCTCCTACGCGGGGCCGCAGACCGGTGGGGTGGTCCGCTCGCTCGCGGACCGCGGACCGGCCGGCCCGCAGAACCCGATGCCCGTACGGCACGCCGGACCGCCGACGGCCGGTCCCGAGTACTTCGACGCCCAGGCCGACGACGGTGCCGCGCTGCCGGGTCCGCAGCTGGGCGAGATCCCGCCGCAGGGCGCACCGGCCTGGGGCCCGCCCGAGCCGGTCGCGGCCCCGGAGCCGGCCCCCGTGCCCGAGGCGGCGGCCCCTGTGGCGGCAGCCCCCGAACCGGCCGCCGTGCCCGAGGCGGCCGTGGTTGCCGAGACGCCCGTGGTGACGGAGGCTGCGACGACCGCCGAGCCCGTGGCGGAGCCCTCCGTGGCGGAGGCCGCCGAGGCGCCCGTCGTGCCTGAGGAACAGGTGGCGCCCGCCGAGCAGGCCGCGCCCGCCGAGCCTGCCGAACCTGTCGCACCCGCCGAACCTGTCGCACCCGCCGAGCCTGTCGCACCCGCCGAGCCTGTCGCACCGGCCGAGCCCGTCGCGTCCGCAGAAACGGTCGCTCCACAGCCGGTTGCCGTCGTGACTCCGGAGCCCCTTGCCGAGCCCGCGGCGGAGGCTGTCCTTGAGGTCCCGGTCGTGGCCGCGCCGGTGGACGTGCCCGCCGAGGTCCCGGTCGTGGCGCCGGTGGACGTGCCTGCCCAGGTCCCGGTCGAGGCGCCCGGGGCCGAAGGACATGCTGTGCCCGAAGAGGCCCCCGTGGCCGAGGCCGCTCACGTCGAGCCTGCTCCCGTGGCTGAGGCGGTCGCCCCCGCGGTCGAGCCCGAGCAGGCAGCCGACCTCGCCCAGCAGCCCGTGCCCGCCGTGGCGGAGCCCGTACCGGCCGCACCCGAGGTCACCGAGGCCGCGGAACCGGCCGGCGTCCAGCAGCCCGAGATCCAGCCCGAGGCCGCGCCCGAGCCCGTCGCGGAGACCGCGCCGGTCCACGAGCTCGTGGCGGAGACCGCGCCGGTGCACGAGCCCGTCGCCGTGCCGCCGGCCGGACCTCAGACCCTCGGCGAGCCGGAGCCCGACAGCGGACCCGAGATCATCGAGACCCCGGAGGCCGAGAGCTTCGAGGCAGAGGCTCCGGAGGCCGTGATTCCGGAAACCCCCGCCCCGGAGGCCGAGACCTCCGCGGTCGAGGCACCGCCCACCGGGATCCCGGCTCCCGAGGCCCAGGCCGCGGAGGCTCCGTCCCCCGAGGGCCCGGCCGCGGACTCGACGGTTCCGGAGCCCCTTCCGGCCGAGGCCCAGGGCCCCGCGGAGGAAGCGCCCGAGGAGGCACCGCTCGCGGCGGCCACGGAGGAGTCCCAGGCTGCCGGCGCACCGTCCGAAGCCGAGCCGGAGCCGGAGCCGGAGCCCGAGTTCGAGCCCGAGTTCGAAGCCGAAGCAGTTCCCGCGTCCCCTCCCGCCCCCGGTTACGACGACGCCGAGCGTGAAGCCGTCCTGCGGGTGATGCGGGAACGGCGCGACATCCGCAACGGCTTCCGCAGCGACCCCATCCCGCACGAGGTGCTCCTCCGCGTCCTGGAGGCGGCCCACACCGCACCGAGCGTCGGACACTCGCAGCCCTGGGACTTCGTCGTCATCCGCTCCGCCGAGACGCGACGCTCCATGCACGAACTGGCGCAGCGCCAGCGCGAGGCGTACGCCAAGTCGCTGCCCAAGGCCCGGGCCAAGCAGTTCAAGGAACTGAAGATCGAGGCCATCCTCGACACACCGGTGAACATCGTCGTCACCGCCGACCCCACCCGCGGCGGCCGGCACACCCTCGGCCTGGCACACCCAGCCGCAGATGGCCCCGTACTCCTCGGCGCTCGCCGTCGAGAACCTGTGGCTCGCCGCCCGCGCGGAGGGCCTCGGCGTCGGCTGGGTCAGCTTCTTCGACGAGCGGGAGATGGTCCGCGCGCTCGGACTGCCCGAGCACCTCGAAGTCGTCGCCTACCTCTGCGTCGGATACGTCGACGAATTCCCCGAGGAACCCGAACTGGCGCAGGCGGGCTGGTCCAAGCGCCGCCCGCTGTCCTGGGTCGTCCACGAGGAGACGTACGGCCGGCGTGCCCTGCCCGGCGAGGAGCCGCACAACCTCCTCCAGGAGACCATCGCCGGCATCCGCCCCCTGGACGCGAAGGCGCTCGGCGAGGCGTGGGAACGTCAGAAGCGGATGACGAAGCCCGCCGGGGCGCTGGGCATGCTGGAGATCATCTCCGCCCAGCTGTCCGGGCTCTCGCGGCTCTGCCCGCCGCCCGTGCCGGAGCCCGCCGCCGTGGCGATCTTCGCCGGTGACCACGGGGTCCACGCCCAGGGCGTCACGGCGTGGCCGCAGGAGGTCACCGGCCAGATGGTCGCCAACTTCCTCGGAGGCGGCGCCGTCTGCAACGCCTTCGCCGCCCAGGTCGGCGCCGAGGTCTGCGTCGTCGACGTCGGTGTCGCCGCCGAACTCCCCGCGACGCCCGGCCTGCTGCCCAGGAAGGTCCGCCCCGGAACGGCCGACTTCACCACCGGCCCCGCGCTCACCCGCGAGGAGGTGCTCGCGGCGATCGAGGTGGGCATCGAGACCGCACGCGACCTGGTGGCGGCGGGCAACAAGGGCCTGCTCACGGGTGAGATGGGCATCGCCAACACCACCGCGTCCGCAGCGCTGATCTGTGTGTACACCGGTATGGACCCGGCAGAGGTCACCGGCCGCGGTACCGGGATCAACGACGAGATGCACGCCCGCAAGGTCGATGTCGTCCGTCGCGCCCTGGAGCTGCACCAGCCCGACCCGACCGACCCGATCGGGGTGCTGGCCGCGGTCGGCGGCCTGGAGCACGCCGCCATGGCGGGCTTCCTGCTGGGCGGCGCCTCACTCCGTACGCCGGTGATCCTGGACGGCGTGAGCGCCGGTGCGGCCGCGCTGGTCGCCCGGGCGATCGCCCCCGAGGCGCTCGCCGCGTGCATCGCGGGCCACCGCAGCGCGGAGCCCGGTCATGTCGCCGCCCTGAACAAGCTGGGTCTGCGCCCGCTCGTCGACCTGGACCTCCGCCTCGGCGAGGGCACGGGCGCGCTCCTCGCGCTGCCCATCGTGCAGAGCGCGGCTCGCGCGATGCACGACGTGGCCACCTTCGACTCCGCGGGTGTCACGGAGAAGTAGCCGACACCGTGCCCGGACGTGCCCGACCGGCCCGTCCGGGCACCGTTCCGGCCCTCGCACGCGTCCGGGCCGGACAAGGACGGTCCGGCCCGGGGAATCTCCGCCGGCCCCGGCGGGCACCGTGCCCACCGGTGTCGGACGGACGGCCACCGGCCCGCTCCACGTCCGGAGGCCGGGAGAGACCCGTGCGAGGGGGCGCCGAGGCGGGCCACGAGCCCGCCGCACCGCCCCCGGCCACCGTGCCCACCACCCCGTATCGTGGTCCCACGCGTCACCGCCTCACCCAGCCCGCGTCACCCGCCGCTCCACCGCCGCAGCGGCCCGCAGCACACCGCACCCTGCACGAGGAGCCCGCACGACCATGGCCGAGTACGACGATCACCCTGCTTACCCCGTCGGACTGCGCCTGAACGGGCGCCGCGTCGTCGTCGTCGGCGGCGGCCAGGTCGCGCAGCGCCGACTGCCCGCCCTCATCGCGGCCGGGGCCGACATCACCCTGGTGTCCCCGTCCGCGACCGCGTCCGTCGAGGCTATGGCCGACACCGGTGAGATCCGGTGGGAGCGCCGCAGGTACCAGGACGGTGACCTCACGGACACCTGGTACGCCCTCGTCGCGTCGTCCGACGCGGCTGCCAACGACGCAGCGTCCGCCGAGGCTGAGCGCACCCGCACCTGGTGCGTCCGCAGCGACGACGCCGAGGCCGCGACCGCCTGGACCCCCGCCACCGGCCGCAGCGAGGGCATCACGGTCGCCGTCCTCACCACCACCTCCCAGGGCCGCGACCCCCGGCACTCCGCAGCGGTCCGCGACGCGATCGTGGAAGGGCTGCGCGACGGCACCCTCGCCGCCCCGCACCACCGCACCCGTGCCCCCGGCGTCGCCCTGGTGGGCGGCGGCCCCGGCGACCCCGACCTGATCACGGTCCGCGGTCGCCGTCTCCTGGCCGAGGCCGACGTCGTCATCGCCGACCGGCTCGGCCCCCGCGACCTGCTCGACGAACTCCCGCCGCACGTCGAGGTGATCGACGCGGCGAAGATCCCGTACGGGCGCTACATGGCGCAGGAGGCGATCAACCAGGCGCTGATCGACCACGCCAAGGCCGGCAGATCCGTGGTCCGTCTCAAGGGCGGAGACCCGTTCGTCTTCGGCCGGGGCATGGAGGAGGCGCAGGCCCTGGCCGCCGAGGGCATCGCCTGCACCGTCGTCCCCGGGATCTCCAGCTCGATCTCCGTCCCGGGAGCGGCCGGGATCCCGGTCACCCACCGGGGCGTCGCGCACGAGTTCACCGTGGTCAGCGGCCACGTGGCACCCGAGGACCCGCGCTCACTGGTCGACTGGAAGGCCCTCGCGCAACTGCGCGGCACCCTGGTCCTGCTGATGGCCGTCGACAAGATCGGCGCCATCTCCCGGGCACTCATCGCCCACGGCAAGTCTCCCGAGACGCCGGTGGCCCTGGTCCAGGAGGGCACCACCGCCGCCCAGCGCAGGGTCGACGCGACGCTCGCCGACGTCGGTGAGCGGGTCGTCGCGGAAGAGGTGCGGCCCCCTGCCGTCATCGTCATCGGCGACGTCGTCGGCGTGGGCGTCGGCCCGGAACCGGCCGGGCCGCTCGAAGCCGGGCCGCTCGAAGGCTGACCCGCCACCCCGCCGCCGTACCCCGCACCCCCGACGTCGTACGCCGTCCCCACCCGACAAGGCAGTAGCACCCCGTGGCTGAACTCATCACCGTCGACGACCCGGACGATCCCCGCCTGGGCGACTACACCGGCCTGACCGACGTCGAGCTCCGGCGGCGCCGGGAGCCCGCCGAAGGCCTCTTCATCGCCGAGGGCGAGAAGGTGATCCGGCGTGCCGCGAACGCCGGGTACGAGATGCGGTCCATGCTGCTCTCCGCCAAGTGGACCGACGTCATGCGCGATGTGATCGAGGAGGCCACCGCACCGGTCTACGCGGTCACACCGGCCCTCGCCGAGCGCGTCACCGGCTATCACGTGCACCGTGGGGCACTCGCCTCCATGCAGCGCAAGCCGCTCCCCGACGTCGGAGCGCTGCTGTCCCCGGAGACGGGGAACGTACGGCGGGTGGCGGTGTTCGAGGACATCGTCGACCACGCCAACCTCGGAGCGGCCTTCCGCAACGCGGCCGCACTCGGGGTCGACGCCGTCCTGCTCACCCCGCGCTGCGCCGACCCGCTCTACCGGCGGGCGGTGAAGGTCTCCATGGGCTCCGTCTTCCACGTCCCGTGGACGCGCCTGACGTCCTGGCCGGAGGACCTCGCCCTGCTGCGGGAGGCCGGCTTCACCACCGCCGCGCTGTGTCTGAGCGACCGGTCGATCACGCTGGACGAACTCGTCGCACGGCGGCACGAGAAGCTGGCGCTCGTCTTCGGTACCGAGGGCGACGGCCTCACCCCGCAGGCACTGGCCGCGGCCGACGCCCACGTGCGGATCCCGATGGACGCCGGAGTCGACTCGCTCAACGTCGCCGCCGCCTCCGCAGTCGCCTTCTACGCGACCCGGGCCGACTCCGCCTGACGTACGGGCCCCGCCGCCCGAGGTCACGCCGCCGGTGAGCCACGCCGGCGGTCCATGTGTGTCAGACGGACTCCGGGGCGTCCTGGTGTCCGCCGACGCCGACCAACCCCGTCTCGTAGGCCACGATGACGGCCTGGACACGGTCGCGGAGTCCGAGTTTGGCGAGGATGCGGGCGACGTGGGTCTTGACGGTGGTCTCGGCCAGATGGAGACGGGCGGCGAGTTCGGCGTTGCTCAGTCCACGGGCCAGCAGGCCGAGCACCTCCAGCTCGCGTGGCGTGAGCGAGGCCAGGTCGCGGTGGAGGGCAGCGGTGTCGCTGCCGTGCCGGGCGAACCGTTGCACCAGGCGGCGGGTGATCGCGGGCGCGAGGAGGGCGTCGCCCGTACGGACCGTGCGGACGGCCGAGGCCAGGTGCTCGGGGGTGACGTCCTTCAGGAGGAAGCCGCTGGCTCCGGCGGACAGGGCCGCGTAGACGTACCGGTCGAGGTCGAAGGTGGTCAGGATGATGACCCGGGGCTCGCCGGGTAGCTGCGTCCCGCCCGCTCCGGCGCAGTCCGGAGGCCGTGGACCGGAGAGAATACGGCGGGTGGCCTCCAGACCGTCCATCTCCGGCATCCGGATGTCCATCAGGACCACGTCGGGACGTACGCGCCGTGCCGCCTCGACCGCTTCGGCCCCGTTGCCCGCCTCGCCGACGACATCGATGCCGTCGGCACCCAGGATCATCCGGAACCCGGTACGGACCAAGGTCTGGTCATCGGCCAGGAGCACGCGCAGCGGCTGCTCGGTCACGGTGCCTCCAGAGGGATCAGCGCTTCCACACGGTAGCCGCCGGCCGGACACCGGCCGGCGCTCAGGGTCCCCCCGTAGACGGTGAGACGCTCACGCAGGCCGATCAGGCCACGGCCGTTCCCGGCGCCCGTGCCCGCGCCTCCACCCGTGTCGGTGACCTCCACCCGGAGCTGCTCCGGTGCGTACCCGACCGTCACGCGGGCGGTGGCGCCGGACGCGTGCGTCACGGTGTTCGTCAGGGCTTCCTGGACCACGCGGTAGGCGGCGAGCCCGACGCCGGACGGGACGGCGCGGGGCCGGCCGGTCGCCGTCAGGGTTACGGGCTGTCCGGCGTCCCGTACCCGTCCGACGAGCGTGCCCAGCTGGTCGAGGCCGGGCTGTGGGGACAACTCCGCCTCCGTCCCGGCCTCGGTCCCGTCCGCCCGCTCACCCTCACCGTTCATGGTGAGCAGGCCCATGACGTGCCGCAGTTCGGTCATGGCGGCGCGCCCGCCCGCCTCGACGGCGAGCAGCGCCTCGCCCGCCTGCCCGGGTGAGCTCTCCATGATCTTGCGGGCGGCACCCGCCTGGATGATCATCACGCTGACGTGGTGCGTGACGACGTCGTGCAACTCGCGGGCGATCCTTGCCCGTTCGTGCTCGACGGCCCCTCGCAGTGCCTCGGCCTGCTCGCGTTCCAGGGCGATGAGCCGGGTGCGGCCCTCGTCGGTCCGGAGCTTCCAGGTGCGCAGCCCGACCGCGGCCACGGCCATCGGGACCAGGATCAGCAGGGCGATGTACTCGTTCGGGACGACCGGTGTCACCGAGTTCCCCGAGGTGCCGACCAGAACGACCGACACCGGAAGCGCGGCCAGGGTCGCCACCCGGTACGGGCTGTACACGGCGGCACTGTAGACGGCTATGACGAACGCGTAGAACGTGAGCCGGAGGACGCTCTCGGGCGTCGCCAGCGTCGCGGCGGTCACGACACAGAGCACGGCGAGCGGGTGGCGGCGCCGCAGTGCCAGGGCGCCCGAGGCGACCGCAGCCAGGGTCACCATCAGGGCCAGACCGCCGGTGCCGGACGGGCGCGGGACGGCGACCTCCACACCGGGCGCGATCTCACGCAGCACGACATTGTCCACATTGTCGATGCCGTAGTAGACGGTGCTGACGCCGATCACCAGAGCCACCAGCACGTCGAACTGCCGGGCGCGGCGGCTGAGTCGCAGCGGCGGGCCGGTCGGGGACCCGGCGTCGCGGACCGCCTCGCGAGCGGGAGCCCGGAGCCGCTCCAGCGCCGTACGCACGTTCGTCACCGGTTCATTGTCGCCGCCGCCCGTGCCCCTGGAGTCCTCCTCAGGGGGCGTCCCGCGGGGCCTGTCCTGCATCGGGCGCCTACATCGCAAGGATGACGGTCCACCAGCACGACGAGGCCGGGGAAGGGGGCGTGCCTGCGAGGTGGCGCGTGAACGGCCCCGGCTAGGGGGCGTACGCCTCCACCGGGTGGACGGCAGCCCCGTGGTACGTGTCCGACGGTGTGCCGCCCAGCCCACGGGCGGGCCCCTGGCAGCCCTGCGCGGCCGCGATTCCCAGCGCGACCAGCAGCGTCACCACGACGAAGACGACGAGCCGCTGGCGCAACAGCCGGGGATTGGCCGGCCGCCGCTTACCGGCCTTCCCCGCCGATGTCGTCCGGACGCCGGGCCGGGAGGCCTGCCTGCCGTTCGTTCCCTTCTGCCCCTGAGGCAGCTGACCGGAACGCGACCCGCCGCGCGGCGCCCGCGACTGCGAGCCGCCGGTGCGAGGAGCAGCCGGGCGGGACGACGGTGAGCGCCGCCCCGGTGCCCTCGACGGCCGGGAGGAGCCCCCGGCCGTACGCCGCGTCGACTGTTCGGTGTACGGGCCTTCCAGCCGGCCGGTCGGCCGGTCCAGCTCCTGCTCGCTCCGCTGCGCGGGCGGCAGGCGCTCCTGCAGCCCCTGCGCCTCACGCGCGGCGATCTCCTTCAGCCGCATGGAGAGCTGCAGCGTGCTCGGCCGCTCCTCCGGATCCTTCGCCAGACATGCCCGTACGAGTGGGGCGAGCGCGTCGTGCACATCGAACAGGTGCGGTTCCTCGTGGACCACGCGGTAGAGCATCACCTCGGAACTGCCGTGTCCGAAGGGCGAGTCGGCCATGGCCGCGTAGGCCAGCGTGGCACCCAGCGAGAAGACGTCCGTCGCGGGTGTCACGGCCGCGCCCCGCACCTGCTCGGGCGCCAGGAAGCCGGGTGAGCCGACGGCTGTCCCGACATGGGTGAGGGTGCTGGCCCCGGTCGCCCAGGCGATACCGAAGTCGATGATCCGGGGGCCCTTGGGGGAGAGGAGGATGTTCGACGGCTTCAGATCACGGTGGACGACACCGGCCTCGTGCACCGCCACCAGCCCCTCCGACAGGGCGGCCCCGATCGAGGCCACCTCGGCGGCCGGGAGCGGGCCCTCCTCGGCGACCTTGTCGTGGAGCGAGGGGCCGGGCACGTACTGCGTCGCGAACCACGGGCGGTCCGCCTCCAGATCGGCGGCCACCAGGCGGGCCGTACAGCCGCCGCGGATCCTCCGGGCTGCCGACACCTCGCGTGCGAAGCGGGAGCGGAACTCCTGATCCTCCGCCAGATCCGGCCGGATCACCTTGAGCGCCACCCGCTGGCCCCTGCGGTCGGAACCCAGGTAGACGACGCCCATGCCACCCGCGCCGAGCCGCCGGTGCAGCCTGAACGATCCGACGACACGCGGATCCTCGCGCCGGAGCCGCATCATCGCCATCGTCTGCCCATCCCCGCTGCCGGTCCGCCTGACGAGGCACAGCTTACGTACCCGTGGCGCGGCGCGCTCAGAGGCCGCGCCCTCGTCGCCGCATCGATTGTCAGTGCCCGGGGGGAGGAATGAGGAGTGGTCAGGAAACCGGTGATCCACGTTTCGCGGCCCGTGCGAGATCTCAAAGAACCGTCGCAGAAAGGGGATTGGATCAATGTAGGGCGATCGTGCGGAAATGGTCGTGGACGCGGGTGACACGACCAGGACGTACGGAGTGGTGGGCTCCAGGGCAGGCCGCCGAGCGGGGAAAGCGGTCCGCCGGGGTGTGGTGGAAGTGAGTGAAGTCACCCTCCCGCATGGCCTCGAAGGCATGGGTGGTACCCCATTGGATCAGTTGTCCGTACCGCCCGCTTCATGGTGACCAGGATGCTCGCCCCGGTCGAACAGCCGGCCCCTGGGAGGACGCCTCCGAGCGTCCTTCGACGGGTGGCCTCGACGCGGAGGCCGATCCCGTTCGGCGGGCGGGCGGGCGGGCGGGTCGGCGGCGGGATCGCCGTCGAGGTGACCGAGGCGATCGCCCGGACATTCCGGACCCGATCGCGGTGGACGGCGCGGGCCTTATCCATCGCAGCCGGCTTCCCGCCGGCGACGGCCACGTGAGGCGGACGCTTGGAGCATGTCCGCATCACGTCACAACTTCATCATCGCCGCAGGCCCCTCACCCCACGTGCCGCACCATGTTCCCAATCGTGTCGTACCAGGGGGGAACCATGCGCCTACGCACCACCACCGCGGCCATCGTCGCCGTACTCGCCGTCACCCTCGTCGGATGCAGCAGCGACGAGGGCGGCGAGACCGAGGCCGACGCCACCAGAAGCACGGTGGCCGAGCCGTCGAGCGCCTCGGACGACAGCGCCTCGGACGACAGCGCCTCGGACGACAGCGCCTCGGACGACAGCGGCTCCGCCGAAAGCGCGGGCATCCCGCCCGAGCCCACCGGTGCCGAGCGTGACGCCGTCCTCGCTGCCATCCGTGACGTCAACGGCAATCTCACCCACGACGAGGACAAGGCCGTCGACGCGGCCCGAAACCAGTGCTCGTCCCTCGACGGCGGCGGGAGCGACCCCGACCACAGTGCCGCGCAGCGGTTCTCCTACGACGGCGTCACACTGACCGATGACGACGGACGTCACATCAACATCGGTCTGCGCAAGACACTCTGCCCCCAGTCCTGATCAGGCACCGACTCCGCTCCGGCCGTGACCGAACGCGGCCGGAGCCCACCGCGCCGGCGGCACGGCCACCGGGAGCGCCTGACCGACCAGCTGCGCGACTACCGGCCGACGCGCGTCTCCAGCCTCGGGCCACTCCCACGTCCGTGGACCGCCCGCAGCCCCTGCCGATGCTTCGGCGCCTCGCCGGCCAAGGCCGGCGGCGGGTCCTCCGCCGTCTCCCGTACCGGTCACCGATTACCCCGGTTACCAGGGAGATCTACGTCCACCCCTAGGTGCTGGGTGCCGTAACCGCCACCACTTCTCCACCCTGGGGAGTACACCGGAGGCGGTCGGCTCATCCTCCGGGAGGCCAGCGATTCGGTACGCGGGCATGACGCCGAGTGGCCCCCGTCTCCATAATCTTGGACTCAAGCGGCGGGCGTGGAACTCGTCCCCCGAGGCCAGACGCCCGCCGCTCCGGAACAGGTCAGGAGAGGAACCATGGCGGACACTGCCGCGCGGACCATCATCCGCGCGCAAGGGCGCAAGGCGTACGCCTCGTTCGGCGCACGCCCGTCCGGCACGCGCCACCCGCTGGTGGCGACAGCCATGGTGCTTCCTCTGGCGGCCCTGCTGGTCGTCGTGTTCGGCGGCTGGGACGCAGTGGTCACACAGGCGTCGTCCGTGGGCGTGATGCTGGGGCGCTGAGCGGCGCCCCGGGTCCGGAAGAGCGGTCCGGACCGGGGCATCCGGCCAACAGCCCCGTGGGGACGGGGGTGCGGCGGACGGCAGCGTTTGTCCGGCCAGCTGGGGAGCTGGCCGGACATCGCGCTGTCCGGCCCCTTTTCACCGCGGCCGCGTACGATCGCCGCCGGGCCTGCCGCGCGGCCGGCCGATCACCCGCGGGAGCAGAGCCGATGACCACCACTCCTGTCGTACGCGCCCTGGGCGACCTCGCGCACGGCACCGCGCACCCCGGAACCACCGCGTGCGGCTGCGCCCCGCCCCAGGTGCTCGCCGACCGGCCCGACGGCACAGTGGTCCGCAGCGGTCCGGTCGTCGCCAAGGCGCACGCCGCCGACTCCGACACCCCCGCCCTCATGGCCCGGCTGTCCCTGGCCGCCTCGCCCCCGCTCGCGGGAATCCTGCTGCCGCCGCTCCCCACCCCGGACGTGCCGCCCGCCGGCACCGGGGGCCGCACCGTGAGCCTCTGGCCGTACGGACGGCCCGTCGACCCCTCGGACCCCGACGCCGCCCCCTGGGAGGAGGCCGCCGTCCTTCTGGCCCGCCTGCACCGCACCCCGCCGCCCCGTGCGCTCCCGCCGATGCGCGGGCCGGTCAAGGCCGCCCGGGCCGTTTCGCGGATGTGCCGGGCCGCCCCCGGGGGGCCGGCCTCGGCAGCGGTGCTGGCCGCCTGGCGGGGGCTGCCGGGCTGGGCCCGCGCCGAGAACCCGGTACCCGCTGACCGCGACGGCCACCTCTGCCACGGCGATCTGCACCTCGGCCAGCTCGTCCGGCATCCCGCACCCGAGGGCCCCTGGCTGCTGATCGACATGGACGACGCGGGCCTCGGCGATCCCGCCTGGGACCTGGCACGGCCCGCCGCCTGGTACGCGGCAGGGCTGCTGCCGCCCGGCATCTGGCTGCGCTTCCTCGACGCCTACCGGGCGGCCGGCGGCCCGGCCGTGCGCGCCGACGGGGACCCGTGGCCCGAGCTCGACGTCGTGGCGCGGGCGCTCACGGTGCAGACGGCCGCGCTCGCCCTGGCCAAGTCCGCGGCGGAGGAGCGCAGTCCGGATGAGGTGGAACAGTTGATGATCGATGCATGTGTCCGCATTGCCTCCCTCCCGCCCGAGTTGGCGTCCGAATACGCGTCGTAGGGTGAAGCGACCGCCGCCGGGCATGCATCCGGCGACGCCGACACGACATGAGGAGACCGTCCGATGATCCAGTGTCCCAAGTGCCATGCCCAGATGAACACGTACAACCGCAACGGCGTCCAGATCGAGCAGTGCAGCGGCTGCCGCGGGATATTCCTCGACTACGGCGAGCTGGAGTCCCTGACCCGCCTGGAGTCGCAGTGGGCGCAGCAGGCCCCGCCCGCGCCGCCCGCCCCGCAGCAGCCCTACCCCGCCCAGCAGGCCTACCCCGCCGCGCCGGCCCCCGCCTGGGGAGCGCCGCACCAGGGCGGTCACTACGGCGGTCACCACCGCCAGAAGAGCTTCGGCCGGATGCTGTTCAGCTCCTGATCCCGTGTCCTGAACGGTGGTGCCCGCAGGGCGGGTCCGGGCTCCGCGCCCGGACCCGCATTGCATACGGTCGACGGACTTCCGTTCATGATCTAGTCATCGCCGACGCCGGTGCCTAGAGTGCGGGTGCATGAACTTCCTCGACAGGTCCCGAACTGTCGCGCCCCCGGGGTGGAGCCGTTGGCTCGTGCCGCCCGCCGCGCTCGCCGTGCACCTCTCCATCGGACAGGCCTACGCCTGGAGCGTGTTCAAGCCCCCGCTCGAATCCGCTCTCGACCTCTCGGGTACCGCCAGTGCTCTTCCGTTCCAGCTGGGCATCGTCATGCTCGGCCTCTCCGCCGCGTTCGGCGGAACCCTCGTCGAACGCAACGGCCCACGCTGGGCGATGTTCGTCTCGCTCGTCTGCTTCTCCTCCGGTTTCCTCGTCGCCTCGCTCGGCGCCGCGACCGGCCAGTACTGGCTGGTCGTCCTCGGCTACGGCTTCATCGGCGGCATAGGACTCGGCATCGGCTACATCTCGCCCGTCTCCACGCTCATCAAGTGGTTCCCCGACCGTCCCGGCATGGCGACCGGCATCGCCATCATGGGATTCGGCGGCGGCGCCCTCATCGCCTCGCCCTGGTCCACCGGGATGCTGGAGAGCTTCGGCACCGACCGCTCCGGGATCGCCACGGCCTTCCTCGTCCACGGGGTCGTCTACGCGGCCTTCATGGCGCTCGGCGTCCTCCTCGTGAGGGTGCCGCCGGACGGCTGGCTCCCCGACGGCTGGGAACCGAAGCAGGAGACCCGCAGGCTCGTCACGAACGCCCAGGTCTCGGCCCGCAACGCCCTGCGCACCCCGCAGTTCTGGTGCCTGTGGGTGGTGCTCTGCATGAACGTCACCGCGGGCATCGGCATCCTGGAGAAGGCCGTGCCGATGATCCAGGACTTCTTCACGGACACCTCCACCCCGGTCTCGGTCTCCGCGGCGGCGGGCTTCGTCGCCCTGCTCTCCCTGGCCAACATGGGCGGCCGCCTCCTGTGGTCCTCCACCTCGGACCTGATCGGCCGCAAGAACATGTACCGGGTCTACCTCGGCGTCGGCGCGCTCATGTACGTGGTCATCGCCCAGCTGGGCAACGACTCCAAGCCGCTCTTCATCTGCTGCGCGCTCGTGATCCTCTCCTTCTACGGCGGAGGCTTCGCGACCGCTCCCGCCTACCTGCGGGACCTCTTCGGGACGTACCAGGTGGGAGCCATCCACGGACGGCTGCTGACCGCGTGGTCCACGGCCGGGGTGCTCGGACCGCTCATCGTCAACCGGGTCGCGGACGCGGGGGAGCGGGCGGGACACAGTGGCCCCAGCCTCTACACGACCTCCCTCACGATCATGATCGGGCTGCTGGTCGTCGGCTTCGTCGCCAACGAATGCATCCGCCCGGTCCACGCACGCTTCCACGAGGCACCGGAAGGGAGCCCCCGTGTCCACCAGCAGTCGTAAGCCACTCATGGTGTTCGTCTGGCTCTGGGTCGCCGTCCCGTTCGCCTACGGACTGTACGAGCTCGCCCGTAAGGCCACCCAGCTCTTCACCGGCTGAGATCCGCCCAGCACGAAAGAACCCCCGGTCGTCGAAACGACCGGGGGTTCTTGACGGTGCGCGATACTGGGATTGAACCAGTGACCTCTTCCGTGTCAGGGAAGCGCTCTCCCGCTGAGCTAATCGCGCAGGGTGACCCTGCGTGTACTACGTGCGCGATACTGGGATTGAACCAGTGACCTCTTCCGTGTCAGGGAAGCGCTCTCCCGCTGAGCTAATCGCGCGGGGATCCTTGCGGACCGGTGGACGATACTGGGATTGAACCAGTGACCCCTTCCGTGTCAGGGAAGTGCTCTCCCGCTGAGCTAATCGTCCTTGGAGGTGGAGACGGGATTTGAACCCGTGTAGACGGCTTTGCAGGCCGTTGCCTCGCCTCTCGGCCACTCCACCAGGGATGGGGGTTCGGGAAGATCCCCCACCTTCTGCGAGCGGACGACCAGGTTCGAACTGGCGACCTCAACCTTGGCAAGGTTGCGCTCTACCAACTGAGCTACGTCCGCTTGTCTTTCCCGGTCCGCTTGCGCGTCCCGGCGACGTGTTGAACTCTAGCGGATTCCCGGGCCAGTACAAAAACGCGTTTGCGCAGCGTGCTGCGGCAGCGCCGCCCGCCGCAGGTCACCGGGTGCCGTCCTAGACTCGGTCACGTGCACGACCTCACCCCTCTCGCCCGCTTCGGCGGCCTCGTCGCCACCGGTCTGCGGGACGTCACCAGCGATCCGGCCGCCCTCGAATCATCCGGCTTCTGGGCGGTGTCCGCCGACTTCGAGGGGCGTCTCGTCTGTGCCCGCTTCGACACCGTGCGCCCCGAGGAGGTGCCCCTCCCTGTACCCGGCGCCTGGCGCGGGCCCCAGCCCGAGGACTGGACGTCCTCGCTCGACAAGGCCGCCTACACGGCGGGCGTGCGACGGATCCGTGAACACATCGCGGCCGGCGATGTCTACCAGGCCAACCTCTGCCGCGTCCTGTCCGCGCCGCTGCCGGGCCCGCGGGCAGACGTGGACGCCCTCACCGCCCTGCTGGCCCGCGGCAACCCGGCCCCCTACGCGGGCACGATCCGGCTCCCGGAGCACGGCGTGGAGATCGCGACCGCTTCCCCCGAGCTCTTCCTCGCGCGCGACGGCCGGACCGTCGAATCCGGACCGATCAAGGGGACCGGGCGCACCGAGGACGATCTGCTGGAGAAGGACCACGCGGAGAACGTGATGATCGTGGATCTGGTCCGCAACGACATCGGCAAGGTCTGCGTGCCCGGCAGCGTGAGTGTCCCCGACCTGTGCGCCGTGGAGAAGCACCCCGGACTCGTCCACCTCGTCTCCACCGTGCGCGGGCGGCTCGCCGACGGCGTCGGGTGGCCCGAGCTGCTCACCGCCGCGTTCCCGCCCGGCTCCGTGACCGGCGCACCCAAGTCCAGCGCGCTCGGGATCATCGACGCGCTGGAGACGGCCCCGCGCGGGCCCTACTGCGGAGCGGTCGGCTGGGTGGACGCCGACCGGGGCGCCGCGGAGCTGGCCGTCGGCATACGGACCTTCTGGATCGACCGCACGGGGTCCGCCCCCCTCCTCCGCTTCGGCACGGGGGCGGGCATCACCTGGGGCTCGGATCCGGAGCGTGAGTGGGCGGAGACCGAGCTCAAGGCATCGAGGCTGCTCGCTGTAGCGTCGGGCGACCACCAGGAAACAGGAAGGACCGCGTCATGAGGATCTGGGTCAACGGCGGGCTGCGGGACGCCGATGACGCCCGGCTGTCGGTGCTCGACCACGGGCTGACCGTGGGCGACGGCGTCTTCGAGACGGTCCGGGTCGCCGAGGGCCGGGCCTTCGCCCTCACCCGTCACCTGGAGCGGCTGACACGCTCGGCGAGGGGGTTGGGCCTGGCCGACCCCGACCACGACGCCGTCCGCCGTGCGGTGGCGGCCGTCGTCGAGGCGAACCCCGTGGAGCTCGGACGGCTGCGGATCACTTACACCGGCGGTCTCTCACCCCTCGGCTCCGACCGTGGCGACGCCGGGCCCAGCCTGGTCGTCGCCCTGGGCGGGACGGCCCGCCGGCCCGACAGCACCGCCGTCGTCACGGTCCCCTGGACCCGCAACGAGCGTGGCGCGGTGACGGGCCTCAAGACCACCTCGTACGCGGAGAACGTCGTCGCCCTCGCGCGCGCCCACGAGCAGGACGCCTCCGAGGCGATCTTCCCCAACACGGTCGGACAGCTCTGCGAGGGAACCGGCTCCAACGTCTTCGTCGTCCTCGACGGCCGCATCCACACCCCTCCGATCGCCTCCGGGTGCCTCGCCGGAATCACCCGCGCGCTGACGGTGGAATGGACGGGCGCCCAGGAGACCGAGCTTCCGCTCGACGTGCTCGAACGGGCCGACGAGATCTTCCTGACCTCCACGCTCCGCGACATCCAGGCCGTCCACCGGATCGACGCCCGGGAGCTGCCCGGCGCTCCCGGGCCCGTGACGGCGAAGGCCATGCGGGTCTTCGAGGAGCGCGCGGCGGGCGATCTCGACCCGTGAGCGAGGCCCGGTCCGGAGCGCCGGAATCCGTAAAGAGGGTGACGGCCCGCCGTCCAGCGGATAGAACACCCTGATGACGACGACCATCCGGCCGGCCGAGCCGGTCCAGCAAGGCGCCGACGGCGCGCGGGCACGCACGTACGACGTGTGCGACAACGGGCGGCGCGTGGGAGCCGTCGGTATCTCCACCGACCCGGCGTTCGGCCCGTCGGCGGGCATACTCCGGTCGCTCGGCATCGAGGAGGCGCACCGCCGCCGCGGGCGCGGGACCATCGCCGCCCTCGCTGCCGAGGAGGTGCTCCGCGGCTGGGGGTGCACCCAGGTCCGTCTGGTGGCTCCTGCGGACAACTCCGCGGCCCAGGCCCTGGCGGCCGTGCTGGGCTACACCGAGCGCAGCCGGAACATGCTGAAGACCCTGCGGCGCACCGCCCCCGCGCTGCCCCCCGGGGTCACCGGGCGCCGGATGACGGAGCGGGAGTTCGACGAGTGGGCGGCGGTCAGCGTCGGGACGTACGCGCAGAGCTGGATGGAGCGCGGTGTGCCGGAGGAGCAGGCCCGGCGCAAGTCCGAGACCGACCACGCCGCGAACCTGCCGGACGGGCCGGCCACCCCCGGTATGTACTTCCACGTCCTCGTCCACGACGGCGCCGTCGTCGGCCACGTCTGGGTTGCGCGACGTGAGGAGCCGGAAGGCCATGACCTCGGCTACGTGTTCGACGTCGAGGTGCGGGAGGGACACCGGGGACGCGGATACGGGCGGGCCCTGATGCACCTCGCCGAGGATGTCACGCTCGACGCGGGCCTCGGACTGCTCGGCCTGCACGTCTTCGCCTCCAACACCCCGGCGCTGCGCCTGTACGAGTCGCTCGGCTACGAGGTGACGCAGTACAACCTGGCCAAGGCGCTGTAGCGGAGCAGGGGCGCGGGTCAGCCCTGGCCGGCGAGCAGCCGGTCGGCGATCTCCTCGATGCGCCCCCGCAGCCCTTCCTGGCTCTTCCCGCCGTCCAGCCGCTCGTCCCCGATCACATAGGTGGGGGTACCGGTGACGCCGATCGCCTTGCCCTCGGCCTGGTCCGCGTCCACGATCAGCAGGTGCCGGCCGTCGATGAGCGCGGTGTCGAACTCCTCGGTGTCCAGACCCAGTTCGCCCGCCACCTCGATCAGCAGGGGCTCGCCCGAGCGGGCCAGATCGGCGGTCCGGGCCAGTACGGCCTCGATGTACGGCCATCCCTTGCCCTGGACGATCGCCTCCTCGGCGGCCTGCGCCGCCGCGTAGGCGTGCTTGTGCTTCTCCAGCGGGAAGTGGCGCAGCCGGACCTCCAGCCGGTCGCCGTAGCGGGCGCGCAGCGCGTGGACGTCGGAGAGGGCCAGGTGGCAGTCGGGACACTCGAGCTCGCACCAGACGTCGAGGACGACCGGCGCTGCGGAGGAGGAATCGCTCATGCGGCCAGTCTTCCAGGCCGGACCTGCGCCTCCCAATCGGGACCTGGGGAGGAGCGCGGCCCTGAAAAGTCCCTGATGTGGCCCGGCACCGTGGCTCCCGAGGCGGTGACCGGTGCAGGATGGAAGGGACGTATCCCGATCCACGGAGGTTCCGATGCTTGCCGAGACCATCTGTTCCGCGGTGTCGGCGGCCGGTCTCGGCATCGCCGCGATCACCGCGTACCGGAAGCGGTTCCTGACGGCGACACGTGTCCTCGCCTATTCGCTGGTGCCTGTCGGTCTGGTGATGACGGGTGTCGTCCAGTGGGCGTCGGACATCGCGTTCAAGCCGAGCGTCTGGATCGGCTTCGGCCTGCTGGCCGCGGCCTGGCTGCTCTTCATGACGACGCGAGCCGTGGAGCGGCGCAGCGGTTCGACCCGCAAGGAGCGCAGGGCCGCGAAGGCCGCCGGGAGCCGGGGCGCGGTGGCGCCGGCCTCCGCGTCGCCCCCGCTGACCTCCGGAGCCGGAGCGGCTGCCCCGCAGGGGCAGCCGAAGAAGAAGCAGGGAGCCGCGCCCGGCGACGACTTCAGCGACATCGAGGCCATCCTGAAGAAGCACGGGATCTGACGGAGGGCTCGGGGTCACGCTGCCGCGTCGTCGGGTGAGGAGGACCGGGGTGGCCATTGGGTGGTGAATCGATTCATCCACGTATGAGCCACTCGGGTCTTCGTCGAGGTCCCACGGCTCGGTATATTCGGGTTGCATCGCGCCGATCTTGACGGTATCCCGAAGATCCGGTTAGCGTGCGAACGGATTGAAACAATTCAATCCGACGGGGCGCGGTCCGGGCGGAAACGTGTACGGACCACGTCGGGCGTCCGTGGGCGGACCAGCGGCCAGGCGCGCGACTGCGACAGACATCAGTGGGGCAGGGCAAGTGGGTCGTGTGGCAGGGATCAAGGACGTGGCCCGGCAGGCCGGAGTCTCGGTGGGCACGGTCTCCAATGTGATCAACCGCCCCGAGGCGGTGCTTCCCGACACCCGGGCCCGTGTACTGGCGGCGATCGAGGACCTGGGGTACGTACGCAGCGAATCCGCCCGCCAGCTCAGGGCGGGGCGCAGCCGCATCATGGCACTGCTCGTGCTGGACATGGGCAACCCGTTCTTCGTCGACATCGCCCGCGGCGCCGAGCGCGCGGCCCGGGACGCCGGTCTCGGCGTGATGGTCTGCAACAGCGGCCAGAGCCCGGAGGAGGAGGCCGAGTACCTCGGGCTCTTCGCCGAGCAACGGGTCTGCGGGGTGCTGGTCACCCCGGCCGACGCCGACGGCGGCAACCTCGAGGCATTCGCCCGCCACCGGATCCCGTACGTGCTGGTCGACCGGGTGGCGGCGTCCACCGACAGCTGCGCCGTCTCCGTGGACGACGTGCGGGGCGGCACGCTCGCCGTCGGGCATCTCGTCCAGGCGGGCCACCGCTCGGTCGCCTACGTGAGCGGGCCCGGCGACCTGCATCAGATCAGGGACCGCCGCGAGGGTGCCCTGGCGGCCCTCGCCGAGGCGGGGCTCGGCCCCGAGGCGCTCGTCGAGATCCCCTCCGACCGTCTGGACGTGGCTGCGGGCCGCGATGCCGGGGCCAGGCTGCTCGGCCTCGTCCCCCGGCCGACCGCGGTGTTCTGCGCCAACGACCTGCTGGCCCTCGGCGTCCTGCAGTCGCTGTACGCGGCGGGTGTGCGGGTGCCGCAGGACGTCGCCATCGTCGGCTACGACGACATCGAGTTCGCCGCGGCCGCCGCCGTACCCCTCACCTCGGTCCGGCAGCCCGCCGTGGTGATGGGCAGGATGGCGGCCGAGCTCCTCCTGGAGGAGGCGGACGACGAGAACGGCAGCCACCGGCACCGGAGCGTGGTCCTCCAGCCGGAGCTCGTCGTACGCGCCTCCAGCGCCGCCCCGCGATGACTTCGCGGGCCCGGCGTCACGGGCCTGGAATCTCCGGTCCGACGTCGGCCGCCTGAGCTCTCCGGTCCGACATCGCCGGCCTGTACATCGCAGGTCCGACCGGCTCGCTCCGGCCGACGGGAGGCGTGCGGAGCGAACGCGTGCGGGGGCTTCGGACGGGGGAGCGAATCCTTGCGACCCGGAGCGGGTGAACTACCCCTGCCAAGGGCTTCGTTGATCGCCAACAGGGGCAACTCTGCGTCATGATCGCTACGAGATGGTGGACACCTCCCGGGGCGACGCCCCCGCATCCCCTGCCGAAGAGCCGCGTGGCTGCCTCTTCGCGCTTTCCCAGCCGCCGCTGATGATCTTCCTGACGGTGGTCGGCGGCCTGCTGCTGATGGCCGCCCTGCACGATCTCTTCCTCCTGTGAGCGGCCGGCCTCCCGCGGGCGGCCGCCGGGCCCGGACGCCCGCCGCCCCGCAGGGCCGGCCCCCTCCCGACGGTGGACAGCGGTCACGGGGTCCGAGGCCGGTCAGCCTGCCGCTTCCCGGCGCCTGGCACGGTAGGCGGCGACGTGGAGCCGGTTGCCGCAGGTGCGGCTGGAGCAGTAGCGGCGGGAGCGGTTGCGCGACAGGTCGACGAAGGCGTCCCGGCAGTCCGGGGCCTCGCATCGCCGCAGCCGGTCCTGCTCTCCCGCCACGACGATGAAGGCCAGGGCCATCCCGCAGTCGGCCGCGAGATGGTCCGCGACGGAGGCGTCCGGCGCGAAGTAGTGGATGTGCCAGTCATAGCCATCGTGGTCCGTGAGCTGCGGCGTGGTGCCGGCCTCGGCCACCAGGGCGTTGACCAGGTCGGCGGCGGTGCGGGCGTCGGACGCCGCGAATATCTCGGCGAACCGGCTCCGGACGTCCAGCACGGCTTGCAGGTCCTTGTCGCCGAGGGCCCCCACACCGCTGATGTGGTGGCGTTCCGCGAAGGCATACAGCGCGGTCAGTTCCGCGAGCCCGTCGCCCGAACCCTCCTCGGGTGCGGTGTTCACCAGATCGACCACCACGTCGAGGGCGATGCGGGTGTCGTGAGGGATCAGCACGTTTCGCTCCCTGGCCTCCGGCGGACGGGCGTCCGCCGATGCCGGCTGACTCTACTGGCTCGGCGGAGGCGCGCAGGGCCCGGTGCGGGCCCCGTGGGGGAGGGGAGTCCATTTCCCGGCGGGCCCGCACCGCCGGAGCCTGGGGAGGCTCCTGGTGGCTCTGGAGGGCCTTCGGGAGGGAGACGCGGGGTGCGGGAGGTGGATGATGCGGATGTGGCGACGGCGCTCGCCGCCCGGCGTCGTCAGCCGCTGCCCGGACCCCGCAGCGTCCCGCGCTGTCCGGGCCCCGCGTCCCGTCTGCGCGTCCAGGCCCCACCGCCCGCCGTGCGCACACACCCGCGCCGCCGCCGCGGTGGGTTCCGCGGCGACGGCGCCGGTGTGTGCCCTATGAGGTTGTCCGCGTGACGCCGTCTCCCCGAGTCGGACGGCGTCGCGCAGCTCTCGGCCTGGCTCAGCTCTCGGCCAGGATGTGTGAGAGCTCCGTATCGAGGTCGAAGTGACGATGCTCGGTGCCGGGCGGTACCGCGGCGTCGGTCCTCTTCAGGAACGACTCCAGGGCCCTTGCCGGGGCTTCCAGCAGGGCTTCGCCCTCCGGGGAGCTCAGTGCGATGCAGACGACGCCTTGGCCGTGACTTCGAGATGGCCAGACGCGGACGTCTCCGGTGCCGGTGGGCCGGTGCAGCCCCTCGGCAAGGAGGTCACGGGCGAAAACCCATTCGACCGTCTCCTCCGCTCCGGTGTGGAAGGTGGCGTGCACGGCATAGGGATCGGCCGTGTCATACCGCAGGCCCGCGGGTACAGGCAGTGAGGACTCGCTCGACACAACGAGGCGCAGGTGCAGCTCGCAGCTGACCGTGGTGTTCATAAGCGCCAGGGCCTTTCGCTCAGTGTGCGCTCGGGGATTCGCACGTCGGCGAAATCGACATGCCACCTACGGTGGCGTTGTAAACCCCTCTGACCTATTTGTGATGCTTCAGGTCCCTCGTCCAGCGGTGTGTAACTTTGAGTCATGCGTCCATTCCGGTGACGATCGCCGTTCCGGTAGGTTGGGCTTCATGAACGCGGAGAGTGACGAGCGGGAAGAGGTCGCCGCGACGGCGGCCCCTGGGTCCGCTGCGGGGGACGAGAACACGGCGGAGCGTGAGCTGGGCTCGCGGGCGCCCGGGTTCATCAAGGGATCGAGGGTTCTCCACCTGAGCTGGCAGGTCGGGATCTTCGTCGTCGGCCTCGCCGTGGTCGGGGCGGGCATCGTGATGCTGCCGCTGCCCGGCCCGGGATGGCTGGTGATCTTCGGCGGCATGGCGATCTGGGCGACGGAGTTCGTCTGGGCGCAGCTCGTGCTGCGCTGGACCCGGCGCAAGGTCACCGAGGCGGCACAGCGTGCCCTCGATCCCAAGGTCAGGCGCCGCAACATCATCCTCACCGCGGTGGGTCTCGTGATCATCGCGGTGCTGGTCGGGATCTACGTCTGGAAGTTCGGCATCGTGATGCCGTGGAAGATCGACCAGTGACCCGGAGGTGGTCCGGCGGCACCCCTGACATGGGGTAATGTTTGCGATGCGCCGGGGCGATTAGCTCAGTGGGAGAGCGCTTCGTTCACACCGAAGAGGTCACTGGTTCGAACCCAGTATCGCCCACCCCGGCCCGAGGGCCCGGAAGCTTCCGAGAAGCTTCCGGGCCCTCGGCGTTTCCGTGATGCGCCCCGTGCCGCGATTTCCGCCGTCCGTTCGGCCCGTCGTCACGCCATCGAAATTTCGTCCTAACCGTTGACGCGCCCCCTGCTGCTCCTTACTTTTGCCCAGCAAGCGCTTTCTAAAACGATTCAATGCGAACGGTGGGGGCGAGCTATGTCTCGTAACAACGGCATGGACAGGCGACAGCTGCTGAAGCTGGCCGGCCTCTCGGCGGCCGGTCTCGGGCTGACCGCAGCCGGTTGCGGCTCCGGCAGCGGCGGTTCCGGCGGTCCGGTCACCATCAGGCACTCGTGGTGGGGAGCGGACGACCGCGCCAAGAAGATCCAGCAGTGCGTCGGCCTCTTCGAGAAGAAGCACCCGAAGATCAAGGTCAAGACGGACTTCCAGCAGTACCCGGACTTCTGGAAGAAGTTCAACACGCAGGCGGCCGGCGGCAACCCCCCGGACGTCATCCAGAACGCCGTCACCTTCCTGCGCAAGTACGAGGCGAAGAACGTCCTCCTCGATCTCAGCCCCCAGGTGGAGAAGGGCAACCTCGACCTCGGCGGCTTCCGCTCCGGGCTGGAGAAGTTCGCCGAGATCGACGGCAAGCTCCTCGGTGTTCCGGTCGGCAGCAACTCGATGGCCCTGGTCATCGACGAGAAGGTGTACGAGAAGGCCGGGATCACGCCTGAGATCGGCTGGACCTGGGACGACTGGTACGCCGGGCTCCAGAAGATCAAGAACGGCCAGAAGATCGCCGGCGACGCCGGACCGCACGGCGTGATGTACCTGTACGACCTGATCCTGCGCCAGAACGGCAAGGCCTTCTTCACCGAGGACGGCATGGGCTTCGGCGAGGCCGAACTGCTGCCGTACTGGACCGAGGCCCTCGAGCGGGTCGAGGCGGGGCTCTACGCCGACCCCAACAAGGTCGAGCAGATCAAGCCCGCCTCGGCGACCGCCAAGGGTCTCTCCGCCGGCGAGTTCACCTGGGACAACTTCTCCGTCCGCTACAGCGCGGAGGGCAAGAGCAGTTACGGCCTCGCGCCCATCCCGAGCACCGACGGCAAGAAGACCGGCCAGTACCTCGGGTCACTGATGCTGAGCGGCACGGCGCGCACCAAGCACCCCGCCGAGGTGGCCACCTTCATCAGCTTCATGACCCACGACCCAGAGGTCGCGCGGATCATGGGATACGACCGCGGCGTGCCCGCCACCACCGCGCAGTTCGAGGCGTTCCAGCCCGCCGACGCCCCCAGCAAGGCCATCGCCGCGTACGAGACATCGATCGCCGACGCGGGCGTTCTCGAGCCCATCACCCCGCACCCGGCGGGCGCGGACGTCATCGAGGCGGCCTTCCTCCGCATCGGCGCCGACCTGGCGCTGGGCAAGACCTCGCCCAAGGACTCCGTGAAGCAGTTCTTCTCCGAGGCGAAGACCGCCCTCGCCGCGAACTGAGAGGGACTGCGGTGACTCACATCCAGATCTCCCCGGGCGCCGTCGCCCCCGGGGACGACCGCTCCGTCCCCGGGCGGAGCGGTTCGCAGGACGGCCCCCCTGCTAACGCAGCGAAGCGGCCCGGCCGCGGCGAGAACCTGGCCGGCTATCTGTTCATGTCGCCCTGGATCGCGGGCTTCCTGTTCCTGATCGCCGGACCCATGGTGTTCTCGCTGTACCTGTCGTTCACCGAGTACAACCTGTTCGAGGCGCCACGCTGGATCGGCCTGCAGAACTTCTCCGACATGTTCGCCGATCCACGCTGGCGCCAGTCGGTGGAGGTCACCTCCTGGTACGTGCTGATCGGCACCCCGGTCAAGCTGGCCGCCGCGCTCGCCGTCGCCATGCTGCTGGCGCAGAAGCGGTGGGGCCAGTCCTTCTACCGGGCGGCCTTCTACGCCCCGTCACTGATCGGTGCGAGCGTCTCGGCGGCCATCGTCTGGCGCGCGCTGTTCTCGGACGACGCGATCGTCGACCGCACCCAGAAGGTGCTCGGCTTCGAGGTCGGCGGCTGGATCGGCGATCCCGAGATGATCATCTACGCTCTGATCGCCCTCACCGTCTGGCAGTTCGGCGCGCCGATGGTCATCTTCCTGGCCGGCCTCAAACAGGTCCCGCAGGAGCTGTACGAGGCGGCCGAGATGGACGGCGCCGGCCGCTGGCGGAAGTTCTTCCACATCACCCTCCCGATGATCTCCCCGGTCCTCTTCTTCAACGTCCTGCTGGAGACCATCCACTCGTTCCAGATCTTCGGCTCGGCCTACATCGTCAGCAACGGCAGCTGCGGACCGGCCGACGCGACGCTCGTCTACACCTGTTACCTGTACGAACAAGGCTTCGTGAACAGCCGCATGGGATTCGCCTCGGCCATGGGATGGCTGCTGCTGGTCGCCGTGGGCCTGGTCACCGCCGTGCTGTTCTGGTCCCAGAAGCGCTGGGTGCACTACGAGGAGGGCGGCCGATGAGTCTCCGCTACGCAGCCGTAAGGCGCCGGGGACCCGGCGCTCTCGCCTGGCACCTCGGTGCGCTCGTCGTCCTCGCCGTGGTCCTCTACCCGGTGGTGTGGACGATCGGTGCCTCGTTCAAGCCCAGCGCGGACATCATCGGCGCCCTGGACCTGTTCCCGGCCGACCCGATCGGTGACAACTACACCCGGCTCACCGAGGGCATCGCCGACATCCCGATCTCGACGTTCTTCCTGAACTCGGCCTACATAGCCGTCGGTTCCGTCGTGGGCGTCGTGCTGTCCTGCTCGCTGACCGCCTACGCCTTCGCGAAGGTGCGCTTCGCCGGCCGCAACATCATGTTCGCCGTCATGATCGGCACCCTCCTGCTGCCGTACCACGTACTGATCATCCCGCAGTACGTGCTGTTCCAGAAGCTGGAGCTGATCAACACCTTCACCCCGCTGCTGATCGGCAAGTACCTGGCCACCGACGCCTTCTTCGTCTTCCTGATGGTGCAGTTCATGCGCGGACTGCCCAAGGAGCTCGACGAGGCCGCCCGGCTGGACGGCTGCGGGCACCTGAGGACCTACTGGTCCATCGTCATGCCGCTCTGCCGCCCGGCGCTCGTCACCAGCGCGATCTTCACGTTCATCAACGCCTGGAACGACTTCATGGGCCCCCTGCTGTACCTGAACGAGCCGGACAAGTACACCGTCTCCATGGGGCTGAAGATGTTCATCGACCAGGACGCGGTGGCGGACTACGGCGGCATGATCGCCATGTCGTTGGTGGCCCTTCTTCCGGTGCTGGCCTTCTTCGTCGCCTTCCAGCGGTACCTGATCGACGGCATGGCCACCTCGGGCCTGAAGGGCTGACGCGCTGTGGCGACGAAGACCCGCACCGCGGAACGGCGTTCGCGCTTCATGGACCGCTTCGCCCTGTTCTCCGAATGCCTGCTCACCGGCGTCTGGATCGCCTTCGCCGCCCTGCCCCTGGTCACCTTCCCCGCGGCCTTCGCCGCGGGGACCCGGCACCTGCGCCGCCACCTCGCCGGTGAGCACGGAGGCCTGCGCGAGTTCGCCGGGGACGCCCGGGCCGCCGCCCGCGGCGGATGGATCGTCGGCGCGTCCGTATGGGCCGCCGCGGCTCTGCTCGCGCTCGATCTGGCGGCCGTCCGGGCCGGGCTGCCCGGCGGGCCGTTCGTGGGTGCCGTCGGCATCCTGGCCATGATCGGGTACCTCGTGGCCGTGATCCGCGCGGCCTCGTGCTGGGAGCCTGGAGCCCTCTGGCGCCCCCTCCTCGCCGAGGCCGGGCGGAACACGGTCCGCGACCCGGCCGGCTCCCTCCTGCTCGTCTGCGGGATGGCCGTCGTCGTGCTCTCCGGCTCGCTGGTGCTGCCGCTTGCCGTTCCCGTCGTCGGGGCAGTCGCCGCCGCGGCCACGGCGGTGCGGGCACGCGGGCTCTCCCGCTGACCGCGCCGATCCCTCGGTCCCACCCGTCTCCGGTACGTCGTCCCGTCCCTGTTCGATTCCTGTCCCGAATCCCGCACGGAGAGAGGCACAACCATGTCCAGGATGCCCCGCAGAACGCTCCTGAAGGCCGCGGCAGCGGCCGGCGCGGCCGCGCAGATCGGCTGGACCCTCGGCGCCGCTCCCGCGTCGGCGGCGGCCCGGAGCGCGGAGCGGACCGACGAGCCCGTCGCCCTGACCTGGCTGGAGTCCGGCGGCCTCGGCGCCGCTCCCGGCTCCACCCTCGGCGTGCCCTGGCCCAGGGGCCGGTACACCGAGGACCAGACGTTCGCCCTGACCACGGAGGACGGGAAGGACGTCCCCGTCCAGACCTGGCCGATCGGCTACTGGCCCGACGGCTCGCTCAAGTGGACCGCTCACGCGGTGGGCCCGGAAGCCACCGCCAAGAAGTTCTCGCTCACCGCCGGCGACCCCGCCGCGCCGTCGAAGAGGGTCACAGCGGTCCGCAGGGGCGGCACCATCACCGTCTCGACCGGGGTGATCACCGCCGAGCTCGGCACGAACGGGTCCGCCCTCGTCAGGACCGTCACCCGCGGCTCCACCGTGATCGCCCGCGACGGCCGGCTCGTCCTCGTGCGCCAGGGCGAGATCGAGGACGGCGACCAGGGCAGTGAGAAGTACGAACGCTTCGAGAGCGTCGTGGAGAAGGCAGTTGTCGAACAGGACGGGCCCGTCCGGGCCGTCGTCCGTATCGACGGCAGGCACCGCAGAGGCTCACGGTCCTGGATGCCGTTCTCCGTACGCCTCTACTTCTACGCCGGCGCCGACTCCTTCCGGATGGTGCACACCATCACCTACGACGGCACCCTCGAGCCCGGCAAGGCGAGCGGCGACTTCGTGCGGGGCCTCGGGGTCCGCTTCACCGTGCCCATGCGCGACGAGGCCTACGACCGCCACATCCGCATCGGCGGCGACGGCACAGGTCTGCTGCGCGAGGCCGTGAAGGGCGTCACCGGGCTGCGCCGCGACCCCGGGGCGGCCGTGCGCGAGGCGCAGTTCGCCGGCCGGAAGCTCCCCGACCCCGCCACCTGGGACCAGCGGGTCACCACCCGGCTCCAGTACATCCCCGAATGGGGCGACTACACGCTCTCCCAGCTGTCCGCCGACGGCTTCGGGCTGCGCAAGCGCACGAAGAAGGGGCACGGCTGGATCGGCGCGGGCGGTGGCAGGAGGGCATCCGGGTTCGGGTACGTCGGAGGGCCGAGCGGGGGATTCTCCTTCGGGCTCCGCGACTTCTGGGAGAAGCACCCCGCCCAGCTCGACATCCGTGACGCGCACACCGACGAGGCCGAGGTCACCCTCTGGCTCTGGTCGCCCGAGGCCCAGCCCATGGACCTGCGCTTCTACCACGACGGCATGGGACAGGAGACCTACCCCGAACAGCTCGAAGGTCTCAACATCACGTACGAGGACTACGAACCGGGCTTCGGTACCCCGTACGGCATCGCGAGGACCAGCGAACTGCTCTTCTGGGCCAACGAATCGACCCCCGCGCCCGAGACACTCGCCCAGCAGGTCGACGCCGTACGCACTCCTCCCCAGCTCGCCGCCCCGCCGAAGCAGCTCGTCAAGGCGAAGGTCTTCGGCGGCCTGTTCGCCGAGCCCGACCGTTCCACCGCCGCGAAGTCGAAGATCGAGGACCACCTGGACTTCCTCTTCACGTACTGCAAGGACCAGGTGGAGATGCGCCGTTGGTACGGCTTCTGGGACTACGGCGACATCATGCACACCTACGATCCGACCCGTCACCAGTGGTGCTACGACGTCGGCGGCTACGCCTGGGACAACTCCGAACTCTCGCCCGACCTCTGGCTCTGGTACGCCTACATGCGCTCCGGACGCGCCGACATCTACCGCTTCGCCGAGGCCATGACCCGGCACACCGGTGAGGTCGACGTCTACCACCTGGGCAAATGGGCCGGACTCGGCACCCGTCACGGTGTCCAGCACTACGCCGACAGCGCCAAGCAGCAGCGCATCGCCAACACCACCTACCGGCGCATGTTCTACTTCCTCACCGCCGACGAACGCGTCGGTGACCTCATGCACGCCAACGTCGACTCCGACGAGACCTTCCTGGCCCTCGACCCGATCCGCAAGATCCGTACCGAGCCCTACACCCCGGACCGCCACGCGCTGTCCATCGGCTTCGGTACGGACTGGAGCGGCCTCGTCTCCGCCTGGCTCACCGAGTGGGAACGGCGCGGACCCAAGTGGGAGAAGGCCAGGAGCCGCGTCCTGTCGACCATGGAGACCATCGCCGCGCAGCCCAACGGCTTCGTGCAGGGCGTCGGTCTCTACGACCTCGACACCGGGAGGTTCGCGATCGCCGAGAAACCGGAGGTGGGCGTCTCGCACCTGTCGGCCATGTTCGGCCTGGTCGAGCTGAACGCCGAACTCATCGACATGATCGACATGCCGGCGTTCGAGGCCGCCTGGATCGACTACTGCCGCTACTTCAACGCCACCAAGGCCGAGCAGGCCGCCCGCTACGGCAGCAACTTCGGCACCCTCCTGCTGTTCCAGGGCCACTCGCGCCAGGACGCCTACGCCGCCGTACGGACCGGTGACGTCACCCTGGCCACCCGGGCGTGGAAGCAGTTCTACAGCAGCGCCGACACCTGGGACTACAAGGAGAGCACCGACTGGAGCACCAGGAAGGTCGACGGGCCCACCGGGCCCGTACCGGGCAGTGAGGCGGCCTGGGTCAGCACCAACACCACCGCCCTGTACGGCCTGGCGGCCATCCAGAACCTCGCGCTCGTCGGCGACAAGATGCCGTAGCGCCTGGTTCTAACGCATCCGGCCGAAGCTCTCCCGCACCCGGCGCGCGTCGCGCAGCCGCTGCTCGTAGGTCGCACCGACCGCGAGCAGCAGCAGCCCGGCGAGCGCCGGGGGCGCCCAGCGCGGGAGCGCGTCGAAGACCTGCACCACATGGGGGGCCAGCTCGTGCAGGCCGTCCAGCGCCAGGACCGAACCGCCCAGGACCAGGGGTGCCTGGAGCCGCAGCCGGGCACCGGCCAGGGTGACGGCCAGCGCCGCGACCCCCAGCAGCAGGGGGCGCAGCCAGTGCGGGTCACCCCAGGCCACGAGGAGGCTCGGCGCCATCGTCATGGCCAGGGCCGGGCCGTAGGCCACCCATGAGGACGTGGCGGGATTCCGGCGCTGCCGCACATGCCCCACCGCGAACGCGGCCACCGACACCGGCAGCGTGTACGCCTCGGGGTCCGTCACCCCCGAGGCCGCGAGCCGTACCCACGCCGCGGCCACGAACAGCCCGGCCGCGAGGCCCCCTGCCACGCTCCTGCGCTCCGGCCGCAGAGCCGTGGCCGACGCCAGCACCCCGCACAATCCCAGCACCAGCGCCAGGAACGGCGCGTCCGTCACCGAGAGGCCCACCGCGAACACCGCGGCGAAAGCCCCCACGAGTTCCACCGGGAGCGCTACCGCGGGCTCCCGCAGCCGCGCCCCGAAGAGCACCGTCGCCGCCGTCACCAGCAGTACCAGTGGGGCCGTGTGCGGGGCGCTCCACCCCAGCGACGCCCCCACCGCGCAGGTGACGGCGACCGCGCACAGCACCGCGGCGCAGGCGAGCACCGAACGCACCACGGGCACCCGGGCGGTGGCCGCCGCCGCGGCGAACAGCAGGGCCAGCATCATGGACACGGCGTGCGTCGCCGGCTCGGCGGCCAGCCCCAGCAGTCCTACGCCCAGGGCCCCGACCAGCGCGCACACCACGGAGGTCACCGCGAGCGCGTCGGCCGCGCGACGCACGGAGAGCGCCGTCAGCGCCGCCACCAGCAGAAGTTCCACGCCCACGGCGACCGCGTAGGGCGCATCCGCCACCGCGAGCAGCGCGAGCACCGCACCCCAGCCGAGAACCGCCGTACCGGCCGCCGCCGCGATACGCCATCCCTTCTCGGGGAGGGCCCGCGGCCACCTGAAGTGGAGCGCCGCCGTCAGTCCGGCGGCCACCATCAGCACCACCGGGGCGGAGGCCGACCCCGACCACGGCACCGCCGGCCCCACCGCGTCCCGGAGACCGCCCGGTGCTCCGGACCACACACCCGCCGGAACGGACGCCGGCCCCAGCAGCGCGGCGGCGACCACGGGCGCAGCCCACAGCACCGCGCCCGCCACGACCGAGGCCGACGCGCCCAGGACCCCCCGCACGACAGGCCGGGGGACCCGGAACCGCACCACGGCCGACAGGGCGGCACCGCACAGCAGATACACCAGGACCGCCCAGTGCCACGGCAGCTCCGCACCCGGCACGCCGCCCACCGCGGCCACTGCCGCCAGGCCCCCCACGACACCCCCGAGGACGGCCGTCGGCCCTGGCGCGCGCCAGGTACCGGCCACCGCCACCACCGCTCCGGCCAGCAGCAGCGCGCCCGGGCCCACAGCCCCGTCCACACCGTCCGCCGACACGGACAGCACCAGCGCCAGAGCCAGTGAGACCAGCCCCGTCAGCACCGCCCCCGTGTACGCCGTGACCCGGACGGCGGGCCCCCGGCCCCACGAGGCCACCACGACATCCGCCGCCGCCGTCACCAGGAGCGCCCAGGCGAAACCGGTCGCCGGAGCCTCCACGGCCCAGGCGGTGAACACCAGCGGGAACTGCCCCGCCACCACGGCCGCGGGCAAGGGCGACCGCAGCCGGCCGAGCAGCAGTCCGTACAGGGTCCACACCGCCACCAGGACCGCCGACGCGACCGCCGAGAACGCGAGGCCGTCCGTCCCCGGCGCCGCGACCGCGTGCAGCGCGATCGCGTCCAGCACCGTCAGCACCAAGGCCAGGACGGCCACCGCCTCCGCCGTCGAGGGCAGCCCGCGGCCCAGCAGCAGCGCGGGCGCCACCAGCGCACCCGCCGTCACCACCGCCAGCACCGCCGAACGGCCGGCGATGCCCATCTCGCCCCAGCTGAAGAGCGTGAAGGCGATCGCGGCGACCGCGAGCAGCAGACCGCCGAGCACCAGCAGTACGTTCTGCGCGCCGCGCGCGGGTGCGTGCACGGGTGCCGGTGCCGCCTGGGCGTAGGGCCGGGGGAACGGTGCCCGAGGAGGCGGCGGAGGGGCGGCCGGTGCGCGCAGGACACCGAGGAGCCAGGCGCGACGGCTCAGCAACTGGAGCCGGCGGGCGTCCAGCCGGGCCAGTTCATGATCGAGGAGGGCCAATTCCTCGGCGGGCGGCGGCACATGTCTCATGTACGGGAGTGTGGCGGCGGACACACCCGGCGGCATGGGCTCGCCTACTCAGTTCCGCACCTGAGTAGGAGTTTGAACCCAGGGCTCCGATCCCTGTATGGTTCAACCCGTTCCCGGGCGATTAGCTCAGTGGGAGAGCGCTTCGTTCACACCGAAGAGGTCACTGGTTCGAACCCAGTATCGCCCACCCGGGAAAAGCCGGTCCGTCAGCAGCATCGACGGACCGGCTTTCGCGTACCCGCCAGGGATCAGGCGGCCGCGGGCAGCTCCGGGCGCAGCGGCCACGCCGGATCCACCGCCTCCGGCGCACCGTTCTTCTCGAACCACGCCTGCAGCCCGCGGGCCTGGGCCGCGTGCCACACCGCCTGCAGCGAGTGGACCTCCGCCGGTGACAGCCGCTCCAGCCGGGCCGAGAACCGCCGCCCCACCGCCCGCACCAGTTCGAGGGAGGCCGCGGCGTCGGCCGCCGCGTCGTGCGCGCCGTCCAGGGTGACCCCGTACAGCTCGCACAGGTCCGTCAGGGTGCGGCGGCCCTTGCGGTAGCGGTCCAGGTGCTTGTCCAGCACCCGCGGATCCAGCACGCAGAGCGGCTTCTTCCCCAGGTAGCCGGCCAGTGACGAGGCCCGGTGACGCCTCAGCTCCCGGTCCAGCAGCGTCAGGTCGAACGGCGCGTTCATCACGACCAGCGGCCGCCCCGTCGCGCACTGCTCCGCCAGCGACCTGGCTATCTCCTCGACGACCGGTGCGGGCCACCGGCCGTTGCGCTGCAGATGGTCGTCCGTCAGACCGTGGATCTCGGTGGCGCCGGGCGGCACCGGAATCCCCGGATTGACCAGCCAGCGGGTGACGCGGAGCCGTCCGCCCGCCGCGTCCTGGACGACGAGGGCGGCCGAAACGATCCGGTCCTCCTCGACGTCCACGCCTGTCGTCTCGGTGTCAAAAGCCGCCAGCGGCCCCTCGAACCAATGCGTCATCCCCGAACTCCTCGCGCCGGCACAGCAGATGGCGGGATTCCTCTGCCCGGTTCGGTGATACCCGCACCCTATGCCTGATACGCCGTTTACGGCCGGGCTCCTGCGGTGACAACACAAGGGACGGGCAAGGAAGTTGACCAGCCCGCCAGTGGAGACCGGGCAACCGGTCGGCACAGCCCGGAAGGCACGGAGCCATGGCGCTCGCGCAGCCGAACCCAGGGAGTCCCGCCCGCACCGAGGACCACGGGGGAAAGCCGCCGCAGCAGCGGAACACACCACCGATGCGCGGCACACTCGCCACCACCGCCTGCATGGAGACCCTCCAGGTGGGCTACCTCCACGCCGTCGCCGCCGCGGCGGGCTGCTCGCTCTCGCAGCCCTTCCCCGACAACGGCATCGACTGGCACGTCAGCCACGGAGCCCCCGGCCACACCGTCGACGACGAGGTGACCATCAAGGTGCAGCTCAAATGCACCTACCAGATCGCCCCGAACCCACCCGGCGCCACGTTCTCCTTCACCCTCGACAACGCCCATCTGGTGAAGCTCGCGAGAACCCCCGTGTCGGTGCACAAGATCCTGGTCGTGATGCTCGTGCCCCGCAGTCAGGACGACTGGCTGCGGGCCGGACACGACGGGCTGGACCTGCGGTACTGCTGTTACTGGACGAATCTGGCCGGCCACCCGGTGACGGGCCGGCACCGGACCACCGTGCGGATCCCGACCTCGCGGATCTTCGACGACCGCGCACTCTGCGAGATCATGGCCCGGGTCGGGGCGGGAGGGAGACCCTGATGCACCGGTCGATGGACGAGCCCGCCGGAGGGACGGCCCCCGCGGGCAGCCGCGCGCATCCGTACGCCGACGGCCCGGACCCCGGACCGGGCCCAGACCCCGCACGCGTCGACCCGCGCGTCCTCGGCGTCCTGCTGCGCCGCCACGGCTGGCAGCGGCGCGGAGGCGCGCAGGGCCGCTACAGCCGCTGGGTCCCGCCGGGCGCGGCCGCCACGGGGACCAGTCTCCTCGTGCCGGACACGGCGGTCCTCCCCGACAGCGAGGACCTGCTCGCGGAGGCCCTCGCCGCGCTCACCCGCAGCGCCGCCCCCTCCGCGCGCGACATCCTGGTCGCCCTCACCGTGCCCAGCGACGAGATCCGCTGGTGGCGCGACGTCCCGGAGGGGACCGCGGGAGCCGCCGACTGGGCCGGCGCCGACCAGCTGCGCGCAGCGGCCCGCCAGGTGCTCCTCGCCGGTTCGCTCGCCGTCCGTGGCCGGGCCGGGTACCACGGCGCCCGGCACCGCAGGAAGGCCCGGAGCGCACTGGACGGGACCCTCGTGGGGTCCACCGACGACGGCCGCGGCCTCACCGCGTTCGTCCCCGTCACCGCGGGACGCCCCGTCGCCGTACAGCTCTACGCGGCGTTGCACGCGGCCCGGGAAGCCGTCGACTACCAGCGGGCCACCGGCGGGACGGAGGCGTTCGACACCGCTGTCGCCGCGGGGGTGAGCCGGGAGCTGACCGAGGCTGTGGTCGCCCTCGTCCGGGGAGCGGAGGGCATCAGGATCACCCTGGCCTGGGCGCCCGCCGCCGGGACCCCGGAGGGCTGCCCGGCCGGCCCCGAGCCCGTCGAGTTCTCGCCCGGTGACCTGCCCGCCCTCAGGCTGGCGGGAGCGCGCTACCTGCGGGACGAACCGCCGGTCGCCGTGCGTATCACGGGCGCCGTCGTACGGCTGCGCCGCTCGGGGCCCCGCGGCCCCGGCGTCGTACGGCTGCGGGTGCTGGCCGGGGCGGAGGTCGCGCACGTACGGATCGAGCTCGACGAGGAGGCCTACCGGATCGCCGGCCACGCCCATCTGGTCGGGCTGCCGCTGCGGGTGGAGGGCAGGCTGGAGAACCGCGGCGGATTCCGCAGGCTGAGCGGCGCCTCGCAGGTGACACCGGTCCAGGTGGACGAGGCGGAACGGGACCGGCTGATGAAGTCGCTCCAGGAGAACGTCGACCACTTCGAGGAGGCCTGCACGGGGGAGGAGGGGTAGCCGCGGTATCCCTTTCGCGTCGAGGCCCCCCGGCTCGGTACGATTCCTCTTGCGCGCGCAGGAGGAATGCGACGCACCCCCTCAGTCAGGAGAGACCGGTGTCAGACGTCCGTGTGATCATCCAACGCGATTCCGAGCGGGAAGAGCGCGTGGTGACGACGGGCACGACGGCTGCCGAGCTCTTCCCCGGGCAGCGCACCGTCGTCGCCGCACGGGTCGAGGGAGAGCTGCGGGACCTCGCGTACGAGCTCAAGGACGGCGAGGTCGTCGAACCCGTCGAGATCTCCTCCGAGGACGGCCTGAACATCCTGCGGCACTCGACCGCGCACGTCATGGCGCAGGCCGTGCAGGAACTGCACCCCGAGGCCAAGCTGGGCATCGGCCCGCCGGTCAAGGACGGCTTCTACTACGACTTCGACGTCGAGAAGCCGTTCACGCCCGAGGACCTCAAGGCCATCGAGAAGAAGATGCAGGAGATCCAGAAGCGGGGACAGCGGTTCTCCCGCCGGGTCGTCACCGACGAGGCGGCCCGCGAGGAGCTCGCCGACGAGCCGTACAAGCTGGAGCTCATCGGGATCAAGGGCTCCGCGTCCTCCGACGACGGCGCGGACGTCGAGGTGGGCGGCGGCGAGCTGACCATCTACGACAACCTGGACGCCAAGACCGGTGACCTGTGCTGGAAGGATCTCTGCCGGGGTCCGCACCTGCCCACCACCCGGTTCATCCCCGCGTTCAAGCTGATGCGGAACGCCGCGGCGTACTGGCGGGGCAGTGAGAAGAACCCGATGCTCCAGCGCATCTACGGCACCGCGTGGCCGACCAAGGACGAGCTGAAGGCGCACCTGGAGTTCCTGGAGGAGGCCGCCAAGCGCGACCACCGCAAGCTCGGCAACGAGCTGGACCTCTTCTCCTTCCCCGACGAGATCGGCCCCGGCCTCGCCGTCTTCCACCCCAAGGGCGGCGTCATCCGCCGGGCCATGGAGGACTACTCGCGCCGCCGCCACGAGGAGGAGGGCTACGAGTTCGTCTACAGCCCCCACGCCACCAAGGGCAAGCTCTTCGAGAAGTCCGGCCACCTGGACTGGTACGCCGACGGCATGTACCCGCCCATGCAGCTCGACGACGGGGTGGACTACTACCTCAAGCCGATGAACTGCCCGATGCACAACCTGATCTTCGACGCGCGCGGCCGCTCCTACCGTGAGCTCCCGCTCCGCCTCTTCGAGTTCGGCACGGTGTACCGCTACGAGAAGTCGGGCGTCGTGCACGGGCTGACCCGCTCGCGCGGCTTCACCCAGGACGACGCGCACATCTACTGCACCAAGGAGCAGATGGCGGAGGAGCTCGACAGGACGCTGACCTTCGTCCTGAACCTCCTGCGCGACTACGGCCTGACCGACTTCTACCTGGAGCTCTCCACCAAGGACCCGGAGAAGTTCGTCGGCTCCGACGAGATCTGGGAGGAGGCCACCGAGACGCTGCGCCAGGTCGCCGAGAAGCAGGGCCTCCCGCTCGTCCCGGACCCGGGCGGCGCCGCGTTCTACGGCCCGAAGATCTCCGTGCAGTGCAAGGACGCCATCGGCCGCACCTGGCAGATGTCGACCGTGCAGCTCGACTTCAACCTGCCGGAGCGCTTCGACCTGGAGTACACCGGCCCGGACGGCACGAAGCAGCGTCCGGTCATGATCCACCGCGCGCTGTTCGGTTCCATCGAGCGCTTCTTCGCGGTGCTGCTCGAGCACTACGCGGGCGCCTTCCCCGTGTGGCTCGCCCCGGTGCAGGCGGTCGGCATCCCGATCGGCGACACCCACATCCCCTACCTCCAGGAGTTCGCCGCCAAGGCGCGCAAGCAGGGGCTGAGGGTCGACGTGGACGCCTCCTCGGACCGGATGCAGAAGAAGATCCGCAACCAGCAGAAGCAGAAGGTGCCGTTCATGATCATCGCGGGCGACGAGGACATGGCCAACGGCGCCGTCTCCTTCCGCTACCGCGACGGTTCGCAGGAGAACGGCATCCCGGTCGACGAGGCCATCGCCAAGATCGCGAAGGCCGTCGAGGACCGCGTCCAGGTCTGATCCGAGCCGTACGGGGCCCCCGGGGAGCGCTATGCGTCCCCCGGGGGCCCCTTTTCGTCCTCCCGCCTGAACACCTGCACCAGCCACGAGGAGAACGACCCCGTCACCGCCCCCAGCAGGGCGAGCCCGCAGGCCATCAGGCCCACCGCGACGAACCGGCCGCCGAACGTGACCGGGACCGCGTCCCCGTAGCCCACCGTGGTGAGCGTGGCGCACGCCCACCACACCGAGTCGCCGAAGGTGCGGATCGAAGCGCCCGGGGCGTCGTGCTCCTGGTGGTAGACCGCGAGCGCGGCGGAGACACCGAGGAGGACTGCGGTGAGGCTCGCGTACGCCATCACCCGCGCGTACAGGCTCAGCCGGGGCTGTTCCCGGCGCTTCTGGACCGCCGTGTAGACCTGCACCAGGCGCAGCGGGCGCAGCAACGGAAGCAGCAGGACGACCGCGTCCAGCCAGTGGGTGCGCACGAAGCTCCACGCCCGCAGACCGCTCAGACGGAACCGCACCGCGTAGTCCACGGCGAAGAGCAGCCAGGTCGCGTAGACGAGAGCGAGAGCGAGGTCACGCACCGGGCCGATGTCGGCCGGGGCGAGGACACGGACCGCGTAGCCGGTCAGGAAGACCATGCCCGCGACGAAGAGCGGCACCTCCGTGCGCTGCTCCCACGCCTGGAGCCGAGGGGGGACGGGGGCGGTGGTGCGGTCGCTCATGGCGCCAGCATCCCGGTGCGGCCGCGGGCTCGCCCCCGGCGACACGCGCGCCGGGAGTGACGCAATATGCTGACGGGCATGACGAGTGAGCCGGAACAGCAGATCGGAGTGGGGACGCCCGACGCGTTCCAGCGCCTGTGGACCCCCCACCGGATGGCCTACATCCAGGGGGAGAGCAAGCCGAGCGGCCCGGGAGCGGGCGACGGCTGTCCGTTCTGCGAGATTCCGTCGAAGTCCGACGAGGACGGGCTCGTCGTCGCGCGCGGCGACAAGGTCTACGCGGTGCTCAACCTGTACCCGTACAACGGCGGGCACCTGATGGTGGTGCCCTACCGGCACGTCGCCGACTACACGGAGCTGGACGGTCCGGAGACCGCCGAGCTGGCCGACTTCACCAAGCGGGCCATGGTCGCGCTGCGAGCCGCCTCGGGTGCGCACGGCTTCAACATCGGGATGAACCAGGGCGCCGAGGCGGGCGCCGGCATCGCCGCCCACCTCCACCAGCACGTGGTGCCCCGCTGGGGCGGGGACACCAACTTCATGCCGGTCGTCGGACACACCAAGGTGCTCCCGCAACTGCTCGGCGACACCCGGTCGATGCTGGCCGGTGTGTGGCCGGCCGAACTGCCGTCCGGCTGACCTCTCCCCGGGGCGGCGGTGCGTGCCGACCCGGAGGCCGGCGCTCAGGGCGAGCCCAGTTCCCTGGCGTGGGCGCGCTCCGACGGGGTGAGCGGTACGTCCGGCCGCACCCGCTCCGGGTGAGCCCCGGCGGGCCCGCTCCCCGCCGGGGACGGCCCGGTGACCGTGCTCTCGGGATCCACCCCCGCGTACGGCGCCCCGTAGGCGGTCAGCGAGCGGCAGAGCGCGCGCAACAGGCGCAGGGCGAGCGGCGTTCCCGCCGTCCACCTCCGGCCCCGCCTCACCGCAGGAGGTGGGCGAACCGGTCCTGGGCGGAGTCCGCCCAGGACTCGAAGGTCCGCAGGCCCGGGTGCAGGGCCCGGGCGCGCGCCACGTCCGCGGTGGTGACGTCGGGGTACCGCCTGGTGAACTCCAGCATGTCCGCGACGGCGCGTGCGTGGGGCAACGGCAGCTTCCGGTAGGTCTCGTAGGGCACGTCCCGGTAGGCGACCGGGACACCGAGTGAACGGGTGAGCGCGGCGGCGTAGGCGGCGGGCGGCAGAAGATCACCGACGGCCTTGACCACGTCGCCGTGGAGCGCGGGTCCCGCGTCCAGCACCGCCGCGACCAGCGGGCCGAGATCGGCGACGGAAACGGCGGGCAGCGGGGTGTCCCCGTGGGGCAGCGTGAACGCGAACGTGCCGTCCTCCTGCCTGCGCAGCCGGCATGCCGGCCAGTTCTCGTAGTAGGTGGACAGATGGACGGTGACGACGGGCGAGCCGCTCGCGCGCAACTCCGCCTCCAGCCGCGCCTTGCCGTCGTGGTGCGGGAGGGCCAGCGCGCCGCCGCTGCGGCGGTGCGCCTCGGGCAGGCTGCTGTGCACCAGCGTCCCCGCGCCCGCGGCGAGGACGGCGTCCGCCGTCCGGCGGGCCACCTCGTACTCACGCTCCTTCAGGGACCAGTAGTCCGTGACCAGGAACGCGGCATCGACTCCGGCCACCGACCGGTGCACCTGAGGGGGGTCGGTCAGATCGCAGGCGACCACGTCGGCGCCCAGGGCCGTGAGCGCGGCGGCGGCCGCCGACCGGGGGTCGCGGGTGACGGCCCGCACCGCCCAGCGGCCGGACCGCAGGAGGTGGCGGGCCACGGACCCGCCCTGGGCCCCGGTGGCTCCGGTGACGAGGACGAGGGGTCTGTCGGTCATGGTTCTTCACCTTCGGGTCGGCTCAGCGAGCCGGTGGCCGCCGCTCCTGACGCCGGCCACCGGCAGCGGGTCAGCGGGCGGATGCCACGGCGTCCAGCAGGAGCCGGGGCGTCCTCGCCCCGCTCAGCACCTCCTCCGGCATGCGCACACCGAGCTCGCGCTCGATCCGGGTCGCCGTCTCGAGCAGCGCGAGCGAGTCGTAGCCGAGGTTCTCGAACGGCGCGTCCAGGATGTCGCCGTCCAGGTCGACGTTCTCGTCCTCCCCGGCGCATTCCCGCATCACGCGCTTCAGGTCGGCGAGGGTGAAGCCCTTCATGGTGGTCACCTTTCACTGGGGATCTGTGCAGGGGTGGGTCATCGGGGTGTCCGTTCGCACCGGCGCACGACCACGGCGCTGTTGAAGCCGCCGTGCCCACGCGCCAGCACCAGTGCCGCGCCGCCGGCCATGGGTCGGGGCCGGCCGGTCACGAGATCGATCCGGTACGCCGCCGGAAGACGGCCGACGTCGGCGGTCGGGGGGATCAGCCCGTCGCGGACGGCGAGCAGCGCCGCCGCGAGGTCGAGTGCGGAGGCGCCGGCCCCCGGGCGTCCGGTGCGGGAGGTGATCGCGGTGACCGGGACGGCGTCCGGCCCGAAGACCTCGGTGATCGCCGCGGCCTCCTGCGCGTCGAGCTCGGGAACAGCCGCTCCCTCGGCGAAGACCGCGCCGATGTCCGCCGGTTCGATCCCCGCGTCGGCCAGTGCCGCCCTCGCGGCCCGGGCGGGGCCGGCGGTGCGCCCCGAGCCCGGGGGAGGGTCGAAGCAGGCCGCGTAACCCGCCACCTCGCCGTAAGGGCGGACACCGCCCCGGGCGTGAGCCGCGGCCCCGTCCTCCAGCATCAGCAGCGCGCCGCCCTCCGCGACGACATGGCCGGCGGCGCGCTCCCCGAAGGGCAGGCAGGCGTCCTCGGCGCTGTCGGCCGTACTCAGCCGGCCGCCGGTCAGTTCCGCCACATGCCCCCAGGGGCACAGCGCCGACTCCATCGCCCCGGTGAGCACCGCCGGGGTGCCCTTGCGCAGCATGCGGCGCGCGTGGCCGACCGCGTCCAGTCCGCCGGACTGGCCGGTGACCAGGACGCCGCTGGGACCGCGCAGGCCGTGCCGGATGGAGATCTGGCCGGTGTTGACGGCGTAGAACCAGGCGAACGACTGGTAGGCGCTGACGTACAGGGGGCCCTTCGCCCACAGGTTCTCGAGCTCCCGCTGACCGAACTCGAACCCTCCGGCGGCGTTGGCGGTGACCACTCCGATCCCGTACTCCGGCGCCTCGGCCGGGTCCAGGCCCGAGTCCCTCAGCACCTCGGCGGCGGAGACCAGCGCGAGTTGTGTGACGCGGTCGGTCTGGGGCAACAGGCGGCCGGGCAGGTCCTCGCCGGGATCGTGGGCGATCTCGCCGGCCAGCGTGCTCGGGTAACCGGAGGCGTCGAAGCGGGTGATCGGACCGATGCCGCCGCGTCCCTCCAGAAGGCCCTGCCAGAATTCCTCGGTGCCGTTTCCGTTGGCCGCGCGTACGTCGAGGCCGGTGACGAGGGCCGTGTCCCGCCGGGTTCCGGGGGCCGTGGACACGGACATGGGCGCGTGGACGGTCATCTGCGTGTCCCTTCGGGCCGGGTGAGCACCATGGCGCTCTGGAAGCCGCCGAAACCGCTGCCCACCGTGAGGACGGCGTCCAGTCGCTGCTCCCTGGCGGTGACCGGCACGTAGTCCAGCGGGCACTCGGGATCCGGTTCGTGGAGATTGGCGGTGGGAGGCACGACTCCGTGCTCCAGGGCGAGGGCACACGCGGCGATCTCTATGGCCCCGATCGCCCCGAGCGAGTGGCCGATCATCGACTTGATGGAGCTGACAGGAACGCCCCGGGCGTGCTCGCCGAGGGCACGCAGGAAGGCAGCCGACTCGTGGCGGTCGTTCTGCAGGGTGCCGGAGCCGTGCGCGTTGACGTAGTCGACCGCGGTCGGGTCCAGCCGGGCCTCGTCGAGCGCCCGGGTGATCGCCTCCGCCATCTCCCGGCCGTCCGGACGCAGACCCGTCATGTGGTAGGCGTTGCCGCGCGAGGCGTGACCGCCGATCTCTGCATAGACGTGCGCGCCCCGGGCCTCGGCGTGCGACCACTCCTCCAGCACCAGCACGGCGGCGCCCTCGCCCAGGACGAAGCCGTCCCGGGTGCGGTCGAACGGCCGCGAGGCGGTGGCCGGGTCGTCGTTGCGCGCGGAGGTCGCCCTGATGGCGTCGAAGGAGGCGACGGTGATCGGGGAGATCGGCGCGTCGGTTCCGCCGGTGAGCATGACGTCGGCGGTGCCCTCGCGGATGATCTCGCAGGCGTGTCCCACGGCGTCCAGCCCGGACGTGCAGCCGGCCGAGATCACCGCGACGGGGCCGAGGGCGTCCGCCGCCCACGCCACCTCCCGGGCCAGACTGCTGGGGACGAGGTGGTCCACCAGTTGCGGCACGGCGTGGCGATGGTCCACGAGCCACTCGCGGCCGCCGTCGCTGACGACGGCGTACTCGTTCTCCAGGCTCGTCGTGCAGCCGACGGCGGTGCCCAGGGACACTCCGGTCCGCTCGGGCACCGAGGTGGTGCCGGACGCGAGACCGGCGTCCGCGAGCGCCTCCCGGGCGCAGGCCACGGCGAACTGGGCCGCGCGGTCCAGTCTGCGGACCTCGCGCGGGGAGAAGCCGGCGGCCAGTGGGTCGAAGGCGCACTGTGCGGCGATGCGCGAACGGTAGGGCGTCGCGTCGAAGGCCGTCAGGGGGCCCGTCGCGGTCCGGCCGGAAGTGATCAGTGACCAGAACTCCTTCGTCCCGTTTCCGCCGGGCGCGACCACGCCGATTCCGGTGACGGCGACCCTGCGGTTCACCTCGGCACGCCCACGGAATGGCCGGATCTATCCCACGCGAGAACAGGCGGTTTCCAGTGATCCGGTAGGTTTCGCGTGGTTTCCGCCCTGTGCTGGGCGGCCCCCGTCGCGCGCTGTGCGCTGTCCATCTGATCGACCCTTTCCCGTACTCGGCCGGTGGCGTGACGCATCCCCCGTGGAGGGACGCGGATCATCCTCCGCGCCGCCGCTGGAGGGGGGCTCGGGAACCGGTGGAGCCGGGAAACCGCCCCGGAGTGCGGGCCGCGTATCATCGCCGGGGGCGTGCGGTCCGTCGTGTCGTGAGCCCGCCCGTATGCCGCCCGCAACCCGCGAAGGTCACCTCTGCATGGCTGCTCAGCCCGCCGTGTCCCTCGGGGACTTCAGCACCCTGTTCGCCCTGGCAGGGCGTTCCACGCGCCTTCGGTCCGAACGTCTGCTCAACGACTTCGGACTGCACGTCGGCCAGCAGTTCTTCATGCGCTGTCTCTGGGAGCAGGACGGAAGCACGGTCGGGGAACTCGCCCGGCGGGTCAGGGTGGAGGCGCCGACGGCGACCCAGGCCGTCAAGCGCATGGAGGCGGCCGGGATGGTGCGCCGCACCCCGGACGAGCAGGACGCCCGGCGCAGCCGGGTCTGGCTGACACCGCTCGGCCGGCACACCTGGCCGCTGGTGACCGCCGCGCTCGCCGAGCTGGAGCGGGATCTGCTCGCGCCCTTCACGCAGGAGGAGAGGGAGCAGTTCATGTCGCTCCTGCTGCGGCTGTACGAGACGTCCCTCCCCGCGGAAGGTGACGGCGCGGACGGAAGCCGTACGGGCTGAGCACCCGGTGTTCCAGCGGGGCTCCAGCCGCCTTCCAGACCGGCCGAGCACGCTGGTGGCCCCTACAGCGCGAAGGAGGTCCGATGCCGCACACCGGCACGGCACCGCTCGACCCGGCCAGGCCCGGCACCGACCGGCTCCACGGCGAGATCACCCACTTCTACGCACGGCAGATGCAGGCCCTGGACGACGGCAGGACCGACGACTGGGCGCGGACGTTCACCGAGGACGGCGTCTTCCTCCTGCACGGCGGCCACGACCGTGCGGAGGGCCGCCCCGCGCTCGCCGCCAGCAGCGCGAAGGCCCGTGCCGCACTGGCCGAGCAGGGTGTCACGCACCGGCACTGGCTCGGCATGCTGGCGGTGGAACCCAGGCCCGACGGAAGCGTCGCGGCCCGCTGCTACGCCCTGGTCATCGCCACCGGGCTCGGCGGAACCCCGGCCCTGCACCGCAGCACCGTGTGCGAGGACGTGCTGGTGCGCGACGGTGACACCTGGCTGGTCGAGCACCGCCAGGTCAGCCGGGACGACCTGGCCTGACGGGCATGCCGCGGGGCCCCTCCCGGGGCCCCGCGGAACGTCACCGGCGCCCGGCCGGGGTCAGCCGGCCGTCTCGTACGGCATCCCTCCCGCCAGCATCTGAGGCTGCGGCGAGGCCGACGAGAGTATGGCGCGCTGGAGCTGCTGGAGGAACCAGGCCGGCTCCATTCCGAGTTCCTCGGCCAGGGCGCGTCGTAGCCGCTGGTACACGTCCAGTGCGCACGAGCGGCGCCCCGACCGCCACAGGGCCCTCATGTACTGCGCGTGAAGGTTCTCGTGGAAGCGGTGATGGGCGGTCAGTGTGGCCAGCCCGTCGAGGAGTTCCTGGTGCCGGCCGAGCCTCATCTCGGCGTCGATACAGAGCCCCAGGGTGGTCAGCCGCAGCTCCTCCAGCCGTGTCACGTGGGCGGTGACGGGTTGGCCCGTGTCCACATCCGCGAGCACCTGTCCGCGGTAGAGGTCGAGGGCCTGCGAGAGGAGCACCACGCCCGTCTCGTCGTCCCCCCGGCTGATGGCCTCGCGCCCCTGTTTGGCGAGCCGGCCGAAGCGGTGCAGGTCGACGGCGTCGTCGGGAATGCGCAGCATGTATCCGGGACCCGCCGTCACCAGCAGTTCCCCCGCGGAGGGTGCGGCGGCCTGAAGCAGTTTGCGGAGCGTCAGTATGTACGTCTGGAGCGTCGTCCTGGCGCTGGCCGGTGGACGGTTGCCCCACAACTCCTCCACCAGAGCGGAGACGGGGACGATCTGGTTGCGGTAGATGAGGAGAAGCGCCAGCACCTTCTTCGGTTTCGGTGCGCTGGGAACGCAGGCAATGTCGCCGAATCGTAAATCCAGGATCCCCAGTATGACGACGGAAATGTCCATCATTTCCCCCCCAAGATCTGCATTGCCGTGGCCATGACGGACTCCCCCGAGTACCGGTGCGACCTGGCCGCTTTGTGTGTAGTGCCTGTGATGCACCCGAACGCTACCCAGACGGGCCGTGGGTACTGTCGAATGGACGCGTCGAGGCTCGACGCGAATTGTCCTGAAGGCGCTTGCACTGTTCATGAGGTGCTGCTAGGTGGTGGCCGGCGGGTCTCCTGGAGCATCCCGCGGGCGGTCCGCCCTTCCCGGCCGTGGCGGGAAGGGCGCGGGGCCGGGCGTCAGTTCAGCATGCGGTCCAGTGCCTTGTGCACGCAGCGGTCGGCGAGAGCGGTGACGGTCAGGGCGGGCGGAACCGTCGCCATCGTGCCGGGTATGAGCGAGCTGTCGATGACGTGCAGGTTGTCGTAGCCGTGCAGTCGGCCGTCCAGCCTGCACGCCTTGCCGAGGACCGCTCCGCCGAGCGTGTGCGAGGTGGTGTCGGCGTTCACGCGCAGGGTCGAGGTACCGGGGTTGGCGGCGTTGAGACGGTCCACTGTGGCCGTCACCGCCTGGGTGGCGCGTACGGCCGAGGCACCCGTGGCCGGCCAGGTCAGAGAGACCCCGCCGGTCGCCGCGTCGTAACTGAAGTACCCGTCCGCGGCGCACGTGGTCATGGCCAGGGCGCCGAGCGCTCCGGTCCCGTCCGCGGGCGGCACCGGCCACGGGAAGTTGATCATCGTGACGGGCTCGTACGGGTTGTCGAGGTCCTGGGCGACGATGCCGGACGGCCCTCCCTGCGTGGAGTTGTTCCAGGGCATGCCCACCCGCACCGTCTGCCGGTCGCTGTTGGTTCCCCATCCCTTGCCGACCGAGGCGCGCAGCGCGGGCAGGCTGCCGCGTCCCCGCGCGGCCACCAGCAGCCGGCTGGTCCCCAGCGAACCCGCGGCGAAGAACACGCGCTTCGCGCTGTAGTCGGGGCGGGCGACCACGGCCCCCGTGTCGTCGATGCGTTCGCACCGCACCACGTAGCGGTCGCCCGATGGCACCACGTCCACCACACGCGTCAGCGTCTCCACCGACACCCGGCCGGTCGCCTCCGCGGCGGCCAGAATGGTCCGGTCGACACTGCGCTTGGCCCCGCTGTTGGCACCCCAGATGGAACGGGCGATGATCAGCGACGCCTCCCGGGTGCCCGCCTGCTCCTCCCGTACGGCCTGCCAGTCGACGGCCATGTCCGCACGGAACGGGGCCAGGCCCGCCGCCGCGGCCTCGGCGCTGAACGAGCGGGCTGCGGTGTAGTGCGACGAGACGTAGACGTCGTCCGGCATCGGGGCCGGACCGATCAGGGTGCGGGCCCGGGCGTACCAGCGCTCGCTCATCTCGTCGAAGTCGATGTCGGTGCCGAACGCCCGGTTGAAGGCCGCCTCGGAGGGCTTCAGCATCACCGCGTTGTTGACCAGGGACCCACCGCCGACACCCGCGCCGGCGAGAGCGATGACCCCGTCGGCGCGGAAGGCCTCCAGCACACCGGGGTACACGTCGAGCTGCTGGGGGACGAACGGGCTCCAGGAGCTGAGCCAGGACGCCCGGCCGTCGGGCGCCGCGGGGGTGGCGAAGGTACCGCCCGCGCTGGTGACCGGCCAGCGCCTGCCACGTTCGAGCACCACCGAGTGCAGGCCCGCCTGGGCGAACCGGAGGGCGGCGACGCTGCCCGCGTAACCACTGCCGATGATGAGGGTCTCGACCGGCTCCGCGGCCGAGGCCACGGCGGACCGCAGCGGGAGCGCCCCGAGCGCCGTGCCTGCCGCGACGCCGGTGAGGAACCGTCGACGCGAGAGCGACTTTCTGCCTGACATTCCACTCCTCTTGTTGAGCGAAGGACTGCGGCCGGGGGCGCGCCGCGGCCGGAAGCCCGGCCGGCGGGCGCCCCCGCGTACGGTGACCTCACCGTCGGCGCCCCGGTACGGGCGGCGCGGGCGGAGGGGCCCGGATCAGCGCTTGCGGGCGATGGTCAGACCGTCGGCGAGCGGCAGCATGACCACGTCGACCCGGGGGTCGGCCGCGAGCGCCGGGTTGAACTCGCGCAGGGCGGCGGCGTTTCCGGTCACCGGCTCGTCGCCGAGCACACGGCCGCCGTACAGGACGTTGTCGAGGACGATCAGGCCCCCCGGCCGGGTCCTGACCACCAACTCCTCGAAGTACGCCGCGTATCCGGTCTTGTCCGCGTCCACGAACGAGAAGTCGATGTCCTCCTCGACGGGCAGGGACCGCAGGGTCTCCAGGGCCGGGCCGAGACGCAGCTCGATCAGACCGGCCAGCCCGGCGGACTCCCACCCGTCCCGGGCTATGCGTGTCCACTCCTCGCTGGTGTCGCAGCACAGCAGGTGCCCGCCGGCCGGCAGCGCCCGGGCGATGGAGAGCGACGAGTAGCCGGTGAAGGTGCCCACCTCGACCGCCCGCCGTGCCCCGACCGTCTTGGCCAGCAGCGTGATGAGAGCGCCCTGTTCGGGTGCGATCCGCATGCCGGCCTTGTCCCCGGTCTCCTTCTCGGTGCGCGCCACCAGCTCGTGGTGGGCGGGCAGCGGTGCGATGCCGCTCGCGACCACGTAGTCGACGACCTCCTGGGTGGCCTGCACCCGCATCGGCTGGTCGGCAGGAAATTCCATCGTCACTCCTCTTTCAGGGCCCCCACGGGCCCCGGCAGTCGCCAAGACCTGGACAACGTAGAAGTGGCGGCTGGAGACGCACTTGAGGGCCAGTCCACGGGCCGGTGGAGACCTCCAGGACGCTCCAGCCGTGTTCGAGCCGGACTCGACCGATCCCGGCAAGCCTCTCTGGCGACGCCGGACACGGGCCACGCACCCGGCCCGTGTCCCGAGACGCCGCACAGCGGCCAGGAACGAGGAGTGAGATGCCTGCCAGCGCCCCCAGCACCCCGGCGGAACCGCGTACGGCCCTGATCACGGGCGCCACCAGTGGAATCGGACTCGCGGTGGCCCGCGACCTGGCCGCCGCCGGACTTCGTGTGTTCCTGTGCGCCCGCACCGCGGACGACGTGGCCGCGACGGTCAAGGAACTGCGCGACCTCGGTCACGAGGCGGACGGAGCGGCCTGCGACGTCCGCTCCCGCGCGGAGGTGGCCGAGCTGGTCGCCGCCGCGGTCGCGGCCTTCGGAGCGATCGACGTCCTGGTCAACAACGCGGGCCGCAACGGCGGCGGAGCAACCGCTCAGCTCCCCGACGAGATCTGGTACGACGTCGTCGACACGAACCTCAACAGCGTCTTCCTGATGACCCGGGAGGTGCTCGCGGAGGGCGGCATGCTGGCACGGCCACGCGGACGGATCATCAACATCGCGTCCACCGGGGGCAAGCAGGGGGTCGTCCTGGCCGCCCCGTACTCCGCGTCCAAGGCCGGCGTGATCGGCATGACCAAGGCCGTCGGGCTGGAGCTCGCCTCCTCGGGGACCACCGTCAACGCGGTCTGTCCCGGCTACGTGGAGACGCCCATGGCCGAGCGCGTGCGCAGGGCGTACGCGGAGGCGTGGGACACCGGCGAGGAACAGGTCCGCGAGCGTTTCGAGGCCAAGATCCCGCTCGGCCGCTACACCACGCCCGAGGAGGTGGCGGCCATGGTCGGCTACCTCGTCTCGCCGGCCGCGGACGCCGTCACCGCGCAGGCGCTCAACGTCTGCGGCGGACTCGGCTCCTACTGACCGCCCTCGCCGCCCCCTTCGGAAGGTGAACACCCGTGTCCCGGACCAACTCCCGTGCCACCACCCCGCCCACCGGCCCGGACGTCGTCGGCAGCCCCTCCAGGCGCACACCGGGCGAACGCCCCGGTGACCCAGCGCGCGTCGACGTGGCTCACACCGTCACCGTGCCGGCCGCGCCGGACGTCGTCTTCGCCCTGCTCGCGGACGTCGAGAGGTGGCCGTTGATCTTCCCACCCACCGTGCACGCCCGGTTCCTGGAGCGCGCTCCGGACGAAGGCGGCCCGGAACGCCTCCAGTTGTGGGCCACTGCCAACGGCGGGGTACGCACCTGGACCTCCCGCCGACTCGTCGACCCCGTACGCCGGCGCATCTCCTTCGGGCAGGACCGCCCGCAGAGCCCCGTCGCCGCCATGGGCGGGGAGTGGATCGTCGGCCCGGCGGACGCCGGCAGCGAGGTGGTCCTCACCCACTCCTACGCGGCCGTCGGGGACGACGCCGAGACGCTCGGCTGGCTGGAGAAGGCGGTCGACGGCAACAGCCGTGCCGAACTGGCCGCCCTCGCCGGGGCGGCACAGGAGAAGGAGGCCGGCCTGGAGACGGCCTTCACCTTCCGTGACAGCCTGCACATCGAGAGCGGCGCCGCAGAGGTCCACGCCTTCCTGAACGACGCGGAACGCTGGGAGCAGCGCCTGCCGCACGTGGCGCGGGTACGTCTGACCGAGGACCTGCCCGGTGTGCAGATCCTGGAGATGGACACCCGGACCGCGGACGGGTCGTCCCACACGACGCGGTCCGTCCGGATCTGCCAGGCGCCTCACAGCATCCACTACAAGCAGCTCATCACTCCGGCCCTGCTCCGGGTGCACACCGGCAGCTGGCTCCTGACGGAGGACGACCGGGGCGTCACCGTCGTCGCGGAGCACACCGTCGTCCTGGAGACGGCCGCCATCGCCCAGGTGCTCGGGCCGGACGCCGACGTGCAAAAGGCCCGGGCCTTCGTCCGGGACGCCCTGGGCCGCAACAGTTCTGCCACGCTGCGGCAGGCCAAGGCCTTCGCCGAGGGGACGTCCGGTGCCTGACCTCCTGGACGGGCTCCCCGCCCGCGCCGACCTGCTGCTGCACGCCGCCGCGCAGCGCCACGGAGACCGGCCCGCGCTCGTCCTCGGCAGCCGTAAGGTCACCTACGCGGAGCTCGACGCGGCGGTGGACCGGTGCGCCGCCGTCCTGCGGGAACGGTTCGGCGCCGGGGGAGCGGTCGTGGCGATCGGCGCCGACCTGCACCCCGACGTGGTGATCGCCTACCACGGGGCCCTGCGCAGCGGGAACCAGGCACTGATGGTGATCCCACTGCTGCGCGAACAGCAACTGCAGTACGTGCTCGAGGCGTCCGGGGCGCGGGCCGCCCTGGTGGGAGCGGCGCTCCACGAACGTCTGAGCTGGGTGCGGCACGGGCTGCCCGGGCTGGAGCTCGTCGCCCTGCTGGGGGAGGAACCCGGGGACGCGGACCCGGGGCGGCCGCCCAGCCTCGCCCAGCTGCTGGAGGCCGCCGTGCCCGGGGCGCCCGAGTGGCACGCCGATCCCGGGGCCCCGGCCGCACTGCACTTCACCAGCGGCACCACGGGCCTGCCGAAGGCCGTCGTGCTCAGCCACCTCAACGTGACGGTCAACGCCGTACAGACCGCGAGGGCACACGGGCTGGAGGCCGGCTCCGTCACCCTCGTGCACTTCCCCAGCTACCACCCCATGCACATGAACTCCGCGCTGGCCGCCGGGGCGACCCAGGTGCTGGTGCCGGAAGCCGACCCCGCCCACGCGATGGAACGGGCCCGTACGTGCGGCGCCGGGTACATCTACTCGCTGCCCGCCCGGCTGGCCCAGCTGGCCGCCCATCCCCGGCTCGCCGGGATGCGCCTGCCGGACGCCGTGATGATCGCCTCCGGAGGTTCGGCCCTTGCACCGGCCCTCGCCGGCACCCTCTCCCGGCACTTCGGTGTCCCCGTGGTCCAGGGGTACGGGCTCGCGGAGGCATCCCCGCTGACCCACTTCGACCGGCCGGGCGAGCACCTGCCCGGATCGGTGGGCAGGCCGGTCGAGGGGACCGAACACCGTGCGGTCTCGCTGGAGGACGGCTCCGTGCTGCCGCCCGGAGAACACGGGGAGATCCAGGTCAGGGGACCGCAGGTGATGCGCGGATACCTCGATCCGGCGCACGGTCCGGCCGTCGACGCCGACGGCTGGCTGGCCACCGGCGACGTCGGCCGCATCGACGGGGACGGCCGGCTGCATCTCACCGACCGCATCAAGGACGTCTTCAAGTGCGACAACTGGCTCGTCGCGCCGAGCGAGATCGAGGCGCTGCTGGCCGAGGACCCCACGGTGGCCGACAGCGTCGTCCTCGACAGGCCGGACCCGGTGTCCGGCGCGGTCGCCCACGCGCTCCTGGTCCTCGCCGCCCCGGACTCCCCGGGGGAGGCGGAAGAGGCTCTCCGCCGGCTCAACGCCCGCCTGCCCTACTACAAGCAGGTCCGCAGCCACGACGTCGTCGCGCGGATTCCCCGCACCCCCAACGGCAAGATCCCGCGGCGCGAACTGCGGGCGTCCTTCCACGCACGACTCGACGGAGGTTCCCCGATGGTGATCCTGATCAACGAGTTCATCCTGACCTCGGCACCCGAGGAGTTCGAGAAGGTCTTCGAGGCCAGCTCGGTGTACATGCGCGAGCAGCCCGGGTTCATCGACCACACCCTGGTCCGCTCCATGACCAACCCGAACACCTACATCAACATCGCGCGCTGGGAGGACGCCGCCGCGCACATCCAGGTCGTCCAGTCCGACGGTTTCCAGGACCACATCCGGCAACTCGCCGGTGTCGCCAGGGCGACCCCTCAGCTGCACACCGTGGTGTCGCACGTTGAGCGCTGACCCGCTGGGCCTGGCGGGCGCCCCGGTGCTGGTGGCCGGGGCGACCGGCAGGGTCGGCGGCGCGGTCGCCCGCGCCTTCGCCGCACGGGGGGCCGAGGTCGTCGTGCACGGCCGGAACGGCAGGAGCACCGGGGCTCTCGCCGACGCCCTCACCGCCGAGTACGACGTCCGCGCGCACCCGCTGACCGCGGGCCTCACTTCCCCCGACGCTCCGCGGGTGCTGCGCGCCGGACTCGCGGCGGCAGGCGTGGACCGGCTGGCCGTCCTGGTGAACTGCGTCACCGGATACGACGGACTGCCCCGGCCCGCCGCGGAACTGACGGCCGCGGAGTTCCGCGCGGTGCTGGAGACCGACCTGGTCGCCGTGCACACGCTGGTCACCACCGTGCTCCCGCTGCTCGCCGCGTCCGGCGGCGCCAGGGTGGTGCTGCTGTCCTCGCTCGCCGGGGTCCGCGGCCGGCCGCCGCCGCCCACCTCTGCGCCGCGAAGGCGGGGGTGGCGGGGCTGACGCTGGCTCTGGCCCACGACCTGGCGGGCCAGGGCGTCCGGGTCAACTGCGTCGCGCCCGGCCCCGTGCAGGAGCCCGGAGTCACGCACGCCGGCCCGCTGGGGCCCGGCGTCGCGCCCAACACCCCTGACGAAGTCGCGGGTTGTGTCCTCGCACTCGCCTCAGACCTGTCCGGTCCCGTCAACGGCCACCTCCAGGTGGTCAACGGCGGGCGGCCCTGACCACACGAAGGCGGTCCCACAGCATGAACGCACCACTCGCGCACCACAGCCCTCGTCCCGAACGGCATGCGGGACTCCTCCCGCCCGGCCGCGTCGCCCTGGTCACTGGGGCCTCCCGCGGCCTCGGCAGGGCCGTCGCCCACCGGCTGCGCACCGACGGCTGCCACGTCTACCTCAACTACGCGCACGACGACGCGGCCGCCGCGGAGGCGGTCGAGGCGGCGGCGGCCCTCCCGGGCAGTACGACACCCGTCAAGGGGGACATCCGCTCGGCGGACTTCCTCGAAGGGCTCCTCGACCGGATCCGGGACGAGCACGGGCAGCTGGACATCCTCGTGCACAACGCCGCCACCATGCACCCGATGCTTCCGGTGGCGCCGGAGATCGTCCCCCTCTTCGACGAGATCGCCCTCGCGCTGAACCCCCTGCTGCACGGCGCCGCCACCGTCGCCAAGCTCATGCCGAAGGGCGGCAGGGTCGTCGCGGTCTCCGGCAACGGGGCGTTCGAGGTGATTCCGCACTATCTGGCGACCGGTGTCGCCAAGGCGGCCCTGGAGAACCTGGTGCGCTACCTGGCCGTCGACCTCGCGCCGTTCGGGATCACCGTCAACGCCGTCTCCACCCATCTCCTCGACAAGGGGGAGCACACCTCCAACCCCGCCATCGCCGGTCTGCTGGCCTCCCGCACCCCCAACGGGCGTCTCACCCGGCCCGAGGACGTCGCCGATGTGATCGCCCTGCTGTGCGCACCGGAGGCCGCCTGGATCCAGGGGCAGGTCGTCGTGGCCGACGGCGGCCTCGGCCTGCGTGCCTGAGGAGGCGGACATGGACATCACCACCGACATCTGTGTGGTCGGGGCCGGCCCGGCGGGTCTGACACTGGCACTGCTGATGCTGCGTTCGGGCGCCCGGGTCACGGTGCTGGACCGCACCCGCTCCTTCGAGCGCGAGTACCGCGGCGAGATCCTTCAGCCCGGAGCCATGACACTGCTCGACCACCTCGGGGTGCTCGACGGGGCACGCGCCCGCGGCGGGTACGAGCTCGGCCGGTTCCAGCTGGTCGAGAACGAGCGCCTGCTGATGGACATCGACTACGGCACCCTGCCCCCGCCCTACGGCTTCCTGCTGAGCCTGCCCCAACGGCACCTGCTGACCGAGCTGTTCGAGGCCTGCTCCCGGTACCCGGAGTTCACCTACCTGGAGGGCTGCGGCATCAGGGAGCTGGTGCGGGAAGGGGGAGCCGTCACCGGCGTGGTCTGCGGCCGGGGTGACGACCGCCGCCGGATCACGGCCCCGGTCACCGTCGCCGCGGACGGACGCTACTCCAAGACCCGCCGGCTGGCGGGCATCGAGCAGCACCGGCTGGACACATTCGCCCACGACATCCTCTGGTTCAGGGTCCCGGCCGGGGGCAGGACGGACCGCTCGGTGCGGGTGCACCGCACCGGAGGGACCCCGGTGCTCATCTACGACTCGTACCCCGACTGCGTACAGATCGGTTGGACCCTGCCGCACAACGGGTACCGGCAGCTGGCCGAGGAGGGAGTGGAGACGCTGCGCTCGCGGATCGCGCGCGCGGTGCCCGACTACGCCGACCAGGTCCTCGACCAGGTGAAGACGCTCAGCGACCTGACACTGCTCGACGTCTTCTCCGGCTACGCGGACCGGTGGGCGGACGACGGGCTGGTCCTGGTCGGGGACAGCGCGCACACCCACAGTCCGATCGGGGCGCAGGGCATCAACCTCGCCCTGCAGGACGCCGCGCTCCTGCACCCGGTCCTGGTGGGCGCCCTGGACAGCGGTGACTTCGGTGAGTCCACGCTCTCGCGCTGGGTGCCCGAGCGCAGGAAGGACATCGACGCGGTCTTCACCCTTCAGGCGAGACAGAGCAAGGCGATGCTGGGGGGCGGAGCCGGCTGGCCGGCGCGGTCCGGCCCCTGGCGGCGCGCGCCCTCGCGCACACCCCGCTCTACGGGAAGATCCTGCGCGCCATCGCGTTCGGCGCCCGGCCGGTCTCCGTGCGCTCGGATCTGTTCGGTGAGGCGGAACCACTCCGCGGAGAGGCGGCCGGAGCATGAGGATCATCGATCTGTCCTCACCCGTCGACGCGTCGTTCTGGGAGCCGGACGAGGTGGTGCACCGTGTGCTCGACGCGCACCAGGCCGCCGTGCACGTACGGGACGAGATGAAGGAGCACTTCGGGCTGGAGCTGGATCCCGAAGTCTTCCCGGACGGTGCCTTCCTCACCAACGACTACCTGACGCTCACCGCCCACACCGGCACCCACGTCGACGCCCCCGCGCACTACGGTCCCGCGGAAGGGGCACACACCCCCCGGACCATCGACCAGATGCCACTGGACTGGTTCATGCGGCCCGGGATGGTCCTGGACCTCCGGGACGTGGGCACGGGAACGGCCGGAGTCGCCGAACTGGAGCGGGAGTTCGACCGGGTGGGGCGCCGCCCCCGGCCGATGGACGTGGTTCTCCTGCACACCGGTGCCGACCGGCATCTCGGCAAACCGGAGTACTTCACCGAGTTCACCGGCCTGGACGGGCCGGCCACCCGGCTGCTGCTCGAACTGGGGGTGCGGGTGATCGGGACCGACGCCTTCAGCCTCGACGCGCCGTTCACCCACATCATCCGGGAGTTCCACCGCACGGGGGACAAGGGGGTCCTGTGGCCCGCCCACTTCGCCGGGCGCCGCGAGGAGTACTGCCAGCTCGAACGGCTCGCCAACCTCCAGGACCTCCCGGTGTCCACCGGCTTCACCGTCAGCTGTCTTCCCGTGAAGATAGCCGGGGCCGGAGCGGGCTGGTCGAGGGTGGTGGCGCTGCTCGACGAGTGAACACGGGCCCACGCCCGGGGCGACGTCCGGCGTGCCGTGCGATCGCCTGTCAGGTCATTAGTTAGTCGGCTATATTTTGACCGGCGCGAGCTCGAACTCGCGTCCCGCGCGGCGCATTCGGCGCCGGTTCCCTTCGCGCCGCCCGCAACGGGCGGGCTATGGAAAGGCATTCATGGAGAACAGGAAGCTCGGCGCCGCCGGCCTCGGCGTCTCGGCCCTCGGCCTCGGCTGCATGGGCATGGCCGGCGCCTACGGCACGGCGGACACGGACGAGGCAGTCGCCACGGTCCGCCGGGCGCTGGACCTCGGGGTCACCCTGATCGACACGGCCGACTTCTACGGGCCGGGCACCGCCGAGAAGATCGTCGCCACGGCACTCGAGGGACGCCGGGACGAGGCCGTGGTCGCCACGAAGTTCGGCATGCGGCGTCCGGCAGCCGGACCGCCCTACGTGGACGGCAGCCCCGCATACGTCCGTGAGGCCTGCGAGGCGTCCCTCCAGCGCATGGGCCTGGACCACATCGACCTGTACTACCTCGCCCGGCTCGACCCGAAGGTCGACGTCGAGGAGACCGTCGGAGCGCTCGGCGAGCTCGTCGCCGAGGGCAAGGTGCGCCACATCGGGCTCTGCGAGGTCTCCGCACGCACCCTGCGGCGGGCGAACGCGGTCCACCCGATCGCCGCCCTGCAGACCGAGTACTCGCTGTGGGAGCGGCACGTCGAGGCGGAGATCCTGCCCACCTGCCGCGAGCTCGGCACCGGCTTCGTGGCGTACAGCCCGCTCGGCCGCGGATTCCTCACCGGCGCCTTCGACAGCGCCGAGGACCTCGCCGAGGACGACCAGCGCCGCAACCACCCGCGCTTCCAGAGCGAGAACTTCGACCACAACCGGAACCTGGTGCGCACGGTCGAGGAGCTGGCGAAGGAGAAGGGCGTCAGCCTCACCCAGCTCGCCCTGGCGTGGGTGCTGGCCCAGGGCGGCGACATCGTGCCGATCCCCGGCACCCGGCGCGTCTCCCACCTGGAGCAGAACGTCTCGGCGGCCGACGTACGGCTGACCGAGGAAGAGGTCGCCCGGCTCTCCGGCCTCTTCCCCGCCGGTGCCACCGCCGGACTGCGCTACCCGGCGCACTTCATGCGGACGATCGACCAGAGCTGACGCGTGCCGGCCCGTCGCGGCGGCGGGGTGCCACCCCGCCGCCGCGACGGGCCGCAGCGCTGTCTCAACGCCGGCTCATGCCGTCCAGCCGGGCACGTGCAGGATCTCCACCACCGCACACGACCAGGTGAATCCGGCGCCCACGCCCATCAGGACACAGCGGTCGCCCGGTCCTAGCGCGCCCGAGCGGACCAGATGCTCCAGGCCGGCGGCCTGGTCGCCCGCTCCCAGGTGTCCCACCCGGCTGCTGAAGTCCCAGGTCGTCCGGTCGGCCTCGATCCCCAGCGGACGCAGACAGTTGGTCTCCAGCCGGCGGCGCCCGAAGTGCGGCAGCACCCACCGGGAGATCTCCGCAGCCTCGGTCCCGGCGTCGGCCAGCGCCTCCTTGACGGCGTCCCGCTGCCCCGCTGCCACCCGAGCCACACTGAACGACATCCCGGCCCGGCCCACGTACCGCTTCTTGTGCGCCTCCAGGTCGAGCACACCCGCCGGAGCGGTCCGGGCCTCGCCGAAGGGGTCGCCCTCCCGGTGCATCCCCTCCAGTTCGGGGTCCGAGACCACGACCAGTGAACGCACCCGCGCGAACCCGCCCCCCGCCGACAGCAGCATCGCCGTCCCGCCGTCCGCGTAGACCGTCCCCGGGTCGCTGCGCCACCGGTCGAAGCCCGGCGGGCAGAACCGGTCGGCGGTGGTGAGCAGCACCTCCCCGCCTCCCTGCGCCAGTACCGCGGACGCCAGCAGCAGGCCGGCCATGCCCCCGTTGGACACCTGGCGTACCTCCAGCGCGGGGCAGCCGGCGTGGACGGTCCTGCGCTGCACGTACGACGCCGTGCCCCACAGGGCGTTGCCCTGGTCGTACAGACTGGCGTGCAGCAGCATCCGCACGTCCGACCCGTCCGTGCCCGCGCGCCGCAGAGCGAGGTCCGCGGCCCGTACCGCCATCTCCGCGGGGGCCGGCGCGCCCTCCTCGCACACCGTCACCGACCGCATGCCGCTCCGCGCGGCCACCGCCTCTTCCACATCGCCCCGGGCCACCGCCTCGGCCACCGGCTCGGCGGGCGGCAGCCAGGTGCCGAGACCGGCGACGTAGAGCTGATCGCACCTCATGGACATCCTCTCCGGGCCCGTACCCACGGGCGCCCCGCCGATCGTCCGGCCCGCTTCTCGACGGCCGATCGAGGACCGCTGGAGGACCTCCATCCGCGGTCGAGCGTGCCTGTAGCGGGTCCGGCGAGGATCGGCCCCGCGTACCGCTCGGCGCGGTACGCGGGAGGGGAAACGATGACCGACCCGACGCCGGCCCCCGCCGTGGAGCCACTGCCCGTCGCGCTCCTGCTGCCGGGCCAGGGAGCCCAGCACCACGGCATGGCCACCGGACTCTACGGGCACGACGAGGTCTTCACCGCCGCCGCGGACGAGGTGTTCGGCGCTCTCGGCGCCCAGGGCGCACACGTACGCGACGACTGGCTGGGGGAGCGGCCCGGCGTACCGATGGACCACGTCACCCGCTCCCAGATCCTGCTGTTCACGATCGACTACGCCCTCGGCCGGACCGTGGAGTCGTGGGGAGTACGCCCGGCGGTGCTGCTCGGCCACAGCGTCGGCGAGATGGCCGCGGCCGTCCTGGCCGACGTGTTCACCGTCTGCGACGCCGCGCGTCTGATGTGGGACCGCGTGACACGCCTCGCCGACGGCCCGGCCGGAGGGATGGTCGCGGTGGCCGCCGCCCCCGAGACGCTGACGCCCTACCTCCGCGACGACGTGGTGGTGGGAGCGCACAACGCACCCCGCCAGACGATCCTGGCCGGCCCCGAACCGCACCTGGGCCAGATCACCCGGGCGCTGCGTGAGCAGGGGCTGGTGTGCCGGACCGTGCCGTCCTCGACGCCCTTCCACAGTCCGGTGCTCGCCCCTCTCGCCGCCCCGGCGGAAGCGGTCTTCGCGGCGGTCCGTCCCCGGCCCCCCGCCCTCCCGCTGATCTCCGGCTACACCGCTGCTCCGCTCACCGCGCGCCAGGCGGCCGATCCCGCCTGGTGGTCCTCCCATCCGGCGGCGCCGGTGAGGTTCTGGCCGGCGCTGGACCACCTGCTGGGCGGCCCGGGGCGGCAGCTCGTGGAATGCGGACCCGGCCGGGGACTGTCCGCCCTCGCCCGGCGCCACCCCGCGGTACTGGCCGGGCGCAGCAGGGTTCTTCCGCTTCTGCCCGCAGGTCCGGCCGAGGCCTCCCGCGCCCGTGACGACCTGGCCGCCGCCCGCTCGCTCCTGACCGGGTACGCCGCCTGACCGGTGCCCTCCGTCCCGGCGCCGCCACCGGCCGGACCGACCCCGCAGAAAGGCCGACCCGATGACGACCATGGACACCCCCGCACCGGCAGCCGCGCCGGTCCCCGCCCCACCCGCCGCCTCCGGCATGCGCCGCCGCGTCGGTGAACTCGGCGTCCTGCGCGACCAGGTGCACGCCGGGCCGGGCGAGAAGGCGACCGGAGCCCAGCACGCCCGCGGCAAGCTGACCGCCCGGGAGCGGATAGCTCTCCTGCTGGACCCGGACACCTTCCACGAGGTGGAGCAGTTCCGCCGGCACCGGGCCACCGGCTTCGGCCTGGAGGCGAACCGCCCGTACACGGACGGAGTGATCACCGGCTGGGGGAGGTCGAGGGGCGGACCGTCTTCGTGTACGCACACGACTTCCGCATGTTCGGTGGTGCGCTCGGCGAGGCCCACGCGGCGAAGATCCACAAGATCATGGACATGGCTCTCGCGGCGGGCGCGCCCCTCGTCTCCCTCAACGACGGGGCCGGCGCCCGTATCCAGGAGGGAGTCTCGGCGCTCGCGGGATACGGCGGGATCTTCCGGCGCAACACCCGGGCCTCGGGGGTGATCCCGCAGATCAGCGTCATGCTCGGCCCCTGTGCGGGCGGCGCCGCCTACAGCCCGGCGCTCACCGACTTCGTGTTCATGGTGCGCGGCACCTCACAGATGTTCATCACGGGCCCGGACGTGGTGAGGGCGGTCACCGGTGAGGAGGTCACCCTGAGCGGCCTGGGCGGCGCGGACGTCCACGCGGAGACCTCCGGGGTCTGTCACTTCGCCTACGACGACGAGGAGTCCTGCCTCCTGGAGGTCCGCTACCTGCTCGGCATGCTGCCGGGGAACAACCGCGAACGCCCGCCCCGTGCCGAGTCCGGCGACCCCGCCGGACGGCGCTCGCAGCGGCTGCTGGACCTGGTTCCGGCCGAGGGCAGCAGGCCGTACGACATGCGCGAGGTGATCGCCGAACTGGCGGACGACGAAGAGGTGCTGGAGGTCCACGAGCGATGGGCCCCCAACATCCTGTGCGTCCTGATCAGACTGGCCGGGGAGGTCGTGGGCGTCGTCGCGAACCAGCCGCTGTCGCTGGCCGGGGTGCTGGACATCAAGGCGTCCGAGAAGGCGGCACGGTTCGTCCAGATGTGCGACACGTTCAACATCCCCCTGGTCACCCTGGTGGACGTCCCCGGGTTCCTGCCCGGCGTCGGGCAGGAGCACGACGGCATCATCCGGCACGGTGCCAAGCTGCTCTACGCCTACTGCGACGCCACGGTGCCCAGGATCACCGTCATCCTGCGCAAGGCGTACGGCGGCGCGTACATCGTCATGAACTCGCAGTCCATCGGCGCCGATCTCACCTTCGCGTGGCCCACCAACGAGATCGCCGTGATGGGTGCCGAGGGCGCGGCCAACGTCATCTTCCGTAGGCAGATCGCCGAGGCGCAGGACCCGGACGAGACCCGCGCCCGGCTGGTGAAGGAGTACCGGGCCGAACTCATGCACCCGTACTACGCGGCGGAACGCGGGCTGGTGGACGACGTCATCGACCCCGCCGCCACCCGGGAGGTCCTGGCCGCGGCCCTCACCGTGCTGCGGACGAAGACAACCGAGCCGGCACCCCGCAAGCACGGCAACCCACCGCTGTAGGCGTGGGCGCGGCCCGGGCGCCGTCGTGCCCGGGCCGGCCCGGGGGCCGCCTCACGCGTCGTAGACGTCGGCCTTTTTCGGGGAGGGGTCCTGGACCATGCCGCTGAGGACCATGGAGCGGTTGTCGAAGCGCTCGATGTCGACACCGTGCTCCTTCAGGACCCGCATCGTCGCGGAGTGGACCACACGCAGGACCGGGGTGGCCGTCCGCATGGCGTCGTCAGCCATGAAGCGGTGGCCCCAGGGCTTGGCCGCCCAGGCGTGGCGCAGTCCGAAGGGCTCGGGCAGGACGATCTTGCCGCCCAGGTAGTCGAGCAGCGGCGGGTACCAGGTGAGCGGTGCGCGCAGCGCGAGCCTGACGACCTCGCTCGCCTTGACGATCGGCAGCGCGATGCTCCGGGTCTCCCAGAACCGGACGGCCTTCTTGACCGTCTTCGTCGGTGCCTCCGGCTTGGTCAGGAAGAGACCGTGGACCGGGCCCAGGGCGTGTCCCGTGACCTCGATCCGCAGCGTCTCGTGGAGCACGGTGACGGTGATCAGCATCGTGATCACCAGCTGACCGTCCCAGAGGGTGAACTGGACACCCAGGTAGTGGCGGTCGCCGCTGCCGAACTGCTGGTGGTTGCAGATGCGCTGTATCTCGTGGGGCTTGATCTGGAAGGTGGCGACGTCCTCACCCTCGGGCCGGGAGACGGAGCCCGCGTTCTCGCCGACCGGGGAGACGATCCAGTGCTTCACGGACGGGGTGGGGAACCCGCCGGTGTTCAGCGGGCCGCGCTCCAGCATCTTCAGCTGGTCGTGGATGGCCCGCACGACGTCCCAGCTGCGGAACTGGTGGATCTCCTTGGACGCGTCCTTCGGGGTGAGTTCCTCGGCGAGCTGCCAGCTGCCCCAACGGGTACCCATCCCGAGGATGCCCTTGGGGCCCGCGTAGAAGACGGCGTTGGACTGCTGCTCGGCCGAGAGCTTCTCCAGGCCCTGGCGCAGCGCCTCGCGGGCTGTCTCGTTGGGGTTCTTGGGCACGGCCTCGGGGATCTTCGCGGTGACGCCCCCGCCGGAGAGGAGCCCCTCCCAGCGGGCACGCAGGTCCTTGACCGAGGCTTCCGAGACCCGCTTGGCGAGCAGCCAGCCGATGAGCGGGGCGATGGCGGCGGCGCGCAGGTAGAGGGCCAGGAAGCCGGTGAGCGGCATTGTGATCAGGAAGAACGCGGCGGCGGCGCCGAGTGCGACGAGCAGGACGCCGCCCAGCGCCTGGAAGAACTTGTCCTTGGACTTGTTGAGGAAGTCCCGGAGCCGGAAGCCGAGGACCCAGAGCAGCAGGCCGGGCAGGAAGAGGATGCCGAAGACGACGGTGATCAGGGTGAGCTTCGAGTCACGTGCCTTGCGCAGCCGGGTGGCGGAGAGGCAGTGCTCGACGACGGTCTGAGGGTCGGAGCCGAAGGACTGGATGAGTGCGGCACGACCGCCGCCGAGCATCCGTTCCTGCACGGCCCGGGAGAACGCCTCACCCAGATTCGGCTTGAAGTAGTCGGACTTGAACAGCTTGGACGAGCCCGGTTTCACCTCGGACTTGTGCCACTCGCTGTTGGCCTTGAGGATCTCCGTCACATCGCTGTCGCGGTACGCGGCGGAGGCGAGGGCGTTGGTCGCCACCGCCTGCCCCCCGGAACCCTGGAGCGGGATCTGCGCTCCAGGAGAGAAGTCGAATCCGTCGTTGGCCACTGTCGCCCCCACTCACCCGCACGGTCTGCTCCTGCGGCTGTTCCCAACTACGGTACGTCGCACACCTTCTGAGCTGGGCCCACAGCCTATCGTCCGGGCGGCGCGCCCGCCCGGAGATCCGGCCCGGAGGCGGGCGTCAGGCGCCATTTCCAGTCAGCTAGGCGCTGTTTGATCCGTTTTCAGCCCTTTCGCGGAGGCGGCTGGCGAGTTGCGGAGGCATCGGTTCGTGCCGGGCGTACGCCCGGTCGAAACGTCCGGTGCCGTGCGTCATGGAGCGGAGGTCGACCGTGTACCTGCCGATCTCGGTCTCCGGCACCTCCGCGCGTACGAGCGTTCGCTCCCCGACCGCCTGCTCGGTGCCGACGACCCGGCCGCGCCGCCCCGCGAGGTCGCTCATGACGGCGCCCACGTAGTCGTCGGGAACGAGGACACCGACCTCGGCCACGGGTTCGAGGAGCTCGATGCGGGTGTCGGCCGCGGCTTCACGAAGCGCCAGAGCGCCGGCCGTCTGGAAGGCGGCGTCGGAGGAGTCCACCGAGTGCGACCTCCCGTCGAGCAGGGTGACGCGCACGTCGACGAGCGGATGCCCGGCCGCTACGCCGCGGGCCGCCTGGGCGCGTACGCCCTTCTCCACGGACGCGACGAACTGCCGCGGGACCGAGCCGCCGACCACCTTGTCGACGAACTCGATTCCGGTACCGGGCGGCAGCGGCTCCACCTCGATCTCGCAGACGGCGTACTGGCCGTGGCCACCGGACTGTTTGACGTGACGGCCCCGCCCGGCGGACCGGGAGGCGAACGTCTCGCGCAGCGGGACGCGGTGGGGTTCGGCGTCGACCTGGACGCCGAAGCGGCTGCGCAGGCGTTCCAGCGCCACCTCGGTGTGCGCCTCGCCCATGCACCACAGGACGACCTGACGGGTCTCCCGGTTCTGCTCCAGGCGCATCGTCGGATCCTCGGCGACCAGACGCGCCAACCCCTGCGAGAGCCTGTCCTCGTCGGCCTTGCCGTGGGCCCGGACGGCCAGCGGGAGCAGCGGGTCGGGCGTGGTCCACGGCTCCATCAGCAGCGGGTCGCCGTCTCCCGAGAGGGTGTCCCCGGTCTCCGCCTCGCCCAGCTTGGAGACGCACGCCAGGTCTCCCGCGGCACAGCTTTCCAGGGGGCGCTGCTGCTTGCCGAAGGGCGAGGTGAGGGCGCCGACGCGTACCTCGGCCTCATGGCCCGGGCGGGTCCGGCCGCCGGGGTCGGTGAGCCCGTGGCCGCACACGTGCACGGTGGCGTCGGGGCGCAGGGTGCCGGAGAAGACGCGGACGAGGGAGACCCGGCCGACGTACGGGTCGGACGCGGTCTTCACGACCTCGGCGAGCAGGGGGGCCGCCGGATCACGGACCGGAACGGGGCGCGGGGAGCCGTCCGGAGCGGTGACGGCGGGGAGGACGCGTTCCTCGGGGGAGGGAAAGCCGCGGGTGATCAGGTCGAGGAGTTCCACGGTCCCGATGCCCTGGCGCGCGCCCTCCGGCGCGGGCGCGGCGGCGAGGACGGGGTGGAAGGAACCGCGCGCGACGGCTCGCTCCAGGTCGCCGAGGAGGGTCGCGACGTCGATCTCGCCGCCCGAGAGATAGCGGTCCATCAGGGTCTCGTCCTCGCTCTCGGCGATGATCCCCTCGATGAGCCGGTCACGTGCCTCCTTCAGGGGGCCGCGCTGCTCGCCGGAGGGCGGTTCCTCCCGCCGTTCCCCCGAGGAGTAGTCGAAGATCCGCTGGGTGAGGAGGCCGGTGAGGCCGGTGAGCGGGGCGTGCCCGTCCGGGCCCTCGGGCCCCTGCACGGGCACGTGGAGGGGGATCACGGCGTCGGGGTCGTCGTGCCCGAACATCCGGCCGCAGATCCGGGTCAGCTCGTCGAAGGGCGTACGCGCGGTGTCCAGATGCGTGACGACGACGGCCCGCGGCATGCCGACGGCCGCGCACTCCTCCCAGAGCGCCCGGGTGGTGCCCGCCACCGCGTCGGCCTCCTGGGCCGCCGAGACGACGAAGAGGGCCGCGTCCGCCGCGCGCAGACCGGCCCTGAGTTCCCCGACGAAGTCCGCGTAGCCGGGGGTGTCCAGAAGATTGATCCTGCAGCCGTCCCAGCCGACGGGGACCACCGAGAGCTGTACGGAACGCTGTCGGCGCTGTTCGATCTCGTCGTGGTCGGAGACGGTCGCGCCGTCCTCGACCCGGCCGGCGCGGTTCAGGGCCCCGGCCGTCAGCGCCAGCGCCTCGACCAGGGTGGTCTTGCCGGAGCCGCTGTGGCCGACCAGCGCGACGTTCCGTACGGAACCGGGCCGGCGGCCGTCATCGCCCTGCCGGCGGCCCCGGTGTGCGTGTGTGTCCTGTCGCCCATGGCTGCGTGCCTCCCGATCGGTGGCGTGGTGCCGCAAGAACTGGGGAGTGGATGCACGGGCGTACGGGAGCGCGGCGGCTTCGGCGACGCCCGCGGTCCTACGAGCGTGGCACCCGTACCGGACGCCGTCCATACGTCGCGCGTGGCGTGGCATGACTTCCGGGACATCCGGCGGGACGGGGTGCCCCGCCGGTGCCCGGCACGGCTCGTGACTACGATGGGCCAGCCGGTGGCCGAAGGGGCCGCGGCGCCCACCGAACCTCGGGAAGGCCATGCTGAACAAGTACGCGCGTGCATTTTTTACGCGTGTCCTCACACCGTTCGCCGCTCTGCTGCTCCGTCTCGGGGTCAGCCCCGACGCGGTCACTCTCGTCGGCACGGCCGGAGTGATGGCAGGTGCGCTGGTCTTCTTCCCGATGGGGGAGTTCTTCTGGGGCACGATCGTGATCACGGTCTTCGTCTTCTCGGACCTCGTCGACGGCAACATGGCCCGTCAGGCGGGCATCTCCAGCCGGTGGGGCGCGTTCCTGGACTCGACTCTCGACCGGGTGGCGGACGGGGCGATCTTCGCCGGCTTCGCGCTCTGGTACGCGGGCAGCGGCGACGACAACGTGCTGTGCGCGGTCGCGATCTTCTGTCTGGCCAGCGGCCAGGTGGTCTCGTACACGAAGGCCAGGGGTGAGTCGATCGGTCTGCCGGTCGCGGTGAACGGACTGGTGGAGCGCGCGGAGCGGCTCGTGATCTCCCTGGTCGCTGCGGGCCTCGCCGGTCTGCACGGCTTCGGGGTTCCGGGAATCCAGGTCCTGCTGCCCATCGCGCTGTGGATCGTCGCCGCGGGCAGCCTGGTGACACTGATCCAGCGGGTGGTGACCGTGCGCAGGGAGTCCGCCGAGGCCGACGCCGCGGCCGCCGCCCAGGGCGGGAGCGGGTCCGCGCAGTGAGCGGCACCCGTTCCGACCTGAGGGGACGGCTGACGGACGGGCTCTACGGCCTCGGCTGGGGCGCCGTCAAGAAGCTCCCGGAGCCCGCCGCGGCCGCGCTCTTCCGCTCCCTGGCCGACCAGGTGTGGAAGAGGCGCGGGAAGTCCGTGCTCCGGCTGGAGTCCAACCTCGCCCGGGTCGTACCCGACGCGGACGCCGCCCGGCTCGCCGAGCTGTCCCGGGCCGGTATGCGCTCGTACATGCGCTACTGGATGGAGTCCTTCCGTCTGCCGACCTGGAGCCCGGAGCGGATCAAGGCGTCCATCGACGTCCGTGACGCCCACCGGCTCACGGAAGGGCTGGACGCGGGCCGGGGGGTCGTCCTCGCGCTGCCGCACCTCGGGAACTGGGACCTGGCGGGCGCGTGGGTCACCACGGACCTCGAGGTGCCGTTCACGACGGTCGCCGAGCGGCTGAGGCCGGAGACCCTCTACGACCGTTTCGTGGCCTACCGGCAGGGCCTCGGCATGGAGGTCCTGCCGCACAGCGGCGGGGCCGCGTTCGGCACCCTGGCCCGGCGGCTGCGCGCGGGCGGGCTCGTCTGCCTCGTCGCCGACCGCGACCTGTCGGCCTCCGGCGTCGAGGTGGACTTCTTCGGCGCCACCGCACGCATGCCCGCGGGGCCCGCCCTGCTGGCACAGCAGACCGGCGCCCTGCTGCTGCCCGTCACCCTCTGGTACGACGGCACCCCCGTGATGGGTGCGCGGGTCCATCCGCCCGTCCCCGTACCGGAGACAGGTACACGGGCCGAGAAGACGTCCTCCATGACACAGGCGCTGGCCGACGCCTTCGCCACCGGGATCGCCGAGCATCCGGAGGACTGGCACATGCTGCAGCGGCTCTGGCTCGCCGATCTGGAACCCCAGGGGGAAGCTCCGTGAAGATCGGCATCGTCTGCCCGTACTCCTGGGACGTCCCGGGCGGGGTGCAGTTCCACATCCGCGACCTGGCCGAACACCTGATCCGCCTCGGCCACGACGTCTCGGTGCTCGCGCCCGCCGACGACGAGACGCCGCTCCCGCCGTACGTCGTGTCCGCGGGCCGGGCGGTGCCCGTCCCGTACAACGGCTCGGTCGCCCGGCTGAACTTCGGGTTCCTGTCCGCCGCGCGCGTCCGGCGCTGGCTGAACGACGGCACCTTCGACGTCATCCACATCCACGAGCCCACCGCGCCCTCGCTGGGCCTGCTCACCTGCTGGGCGGCGCAGGGGCCGATCGTGGCCACCTTCCACACGTCCAACCCGCGCTCCAGGGCGATGATCGCGGCGTACCCGATCCTCCAGCCCGCGCTGGAGAAGATCAGCGCGCGGATCGCGGTGAGCGAGTACGCGCGGCGGACGCTGGTCGAGCACCTCGGCGGCGACGCCGTGGTCATCCCCAACGGCGTCGACGTGGACTTCTTCGCCCGGGCCGAGCCGAAGGCCGAGTGGCAGGGCGGCACGATCGGCTTCATAGGGCGCATCGACGAACCGCGCAAGGGACTGCCCGTCCTCATGAAGGCGCTCCCGGCGATCCTCGCCGCCCGTCCGGAGACGAGGCTCCTCGTCGCCGGACGCGGTGACGAGGAGGAGGCGGTCGCCTCGCTGCCGAAGGAGATGCGCTCGCGCGTCGAGTTCCTCGGCATGGTGAGCGACGAGGACAAGGCACGGCTGCTGCGCAGCGTCGACGTGTACGTCGCGCCGAACACCGGTGGCGAGAGCTTCGGCATCATCCTGGTCGAGGCACTGTCGGCGGGAGCGCCCGTCCTCGCCAGCGACCTGGACGCCTTCGCTCAGGTGCTCGACCAGGGTTCCGCCGGTGACCTGTTCGCCAACGAGGACGCGGACGCCCTGGCCGCGGCCGCGATCCGGCTGCTGGGCGACCCGGAGCGGCGCGAGGGACTCCGGGAACGCGGCAGCGCGCATGTGCGCCGCTTCGACTGGACGACGGTCGGTGCGGACATCCTCGCGGTGTACGAGACGGTCACGGACGGAGCGGCAGCCGTGGACACCGACGAACGCACGGGGCTCCGCGCGCGCTTCGGCCTCGCGAGGGACTGAGCGCGGCCCACCCGGCCCGGGGTGCCCCTCCGCCCGGCAGGCGGGCCCGGGCCGTACCGGGGGGCCCGGGCGGCCGCCGCCGACGGTAGCCTTGCCGCCCGTGATCGAAATCCTCATCTGGACCGTCGTCGCGCTCTTCGCGATCGGCCTGTACCTCAGCTGGACCGCAGGGCGGCTCGACCGGCTCCACGCGCGCATCGACGCGGCGCGGGCCGCGCTCGACGCCCAGCTGCTGCGCCGTGCCTCGGTCACCCAGGAACTGGCCACGTCCGGGGTCCTGGACCCCGCCGCGTCGATCGTGCTGTACGAGGCCGCCCACGCCGCACGGCAGGCCGAGGAGGAGCAGCGTGAGGTCGCGGAGAGCGAGCTGAGCACCGCCCTGCGGGCCGTCTTCGGTGAGCCGGCACAGGTCGACGCCGTGAAGGAGTTCCCGGGCGGTGAGGACGCGGCGAGGGAACTGGCCGCCGCCGTACGCCGGGTGCCGATGGCGCGCCGTTTCCACAACGATTCGGTGCGGGCCGCCCGCGCCCTGCGCAGGCACCGGACGGTGCGACTGCTCCGGCTCGCCGGCCACGCCCCGTTCCCGCTCGCCTTCGAGATGGACGACGAGCCGCCGGTGGCCCTGGCGGACCGCCCCGGCAGCTGACGGCGGCCCGGCCCGTTCCCGCCGCACGGGGCCGGGAACGGATCGGCGCGCCCACTGGGTGCGGACCGGCCCGGCGGAGGTCTGACCCGGCCGGGTGCGGGCTCCCGGGACGTACGGAACGGTCCACGGGGTGTTCATTGGCCCTTGCTGTGGACTGCTCCAGGGGCGTTTGCTCGGAGAAGCAGCAGCACCCCGTTGTCTTCTCCACCCCAGTGAGGTCGATCCGTGTCCACGCTTCCCAGCACCCCGCAGTCCGCCGAGACCCCGGCCACCGGCACCGCCCGAGTCAAGCGCGGCATGGCCGAGCAGCTCAAGGGCGGCGTGATCATGGACGTCGTCGACGCCGAGCAGGCGAAGATCGCCGAGGACGCGGGTGCCGTGGCCGTCATGGCGCTCGAGCGGGTGCCCGCCGACATCCGCAAGGACGGCGGCGTGGCCCGGATGTCGGACCCGAACATGATCGAGGAGATCATCGGGGCCGTCTCCATCCCGGTCATGGCCAAGTCCCGCATCGGCCACTTCGTCGAGGCCCAGGTGCTCCAGTCCCTCGGCGTCGACTACATCGACGAGTCCGAGGTGCTCACCCCGGCCGACGAGGTGAACCACAGCGACAAGTTCGCCTTCACCACCCCGTTCGTCTGCGGCGCCACGAACCTGGGCGAGGCCCTGCGCCGGATCGCCGAGGGCGCCGCGATGATCCGCTCCAAGGGCGAGGCGGGCACGGGCAACGTCGTCGAGGCCGTGCGCCACCTGCGCCAGATCAAGAACGAGATCGCCCGGCTGCGCGGCTACGACAACAACGAGCTGTACGCCGCCGCGAAGGAGCTCCGCGCGCCCTACGAGCTGGTCAAGGAGGTCTCCGAGCTCGGCCGGCTGCCCGTCGTCCTGTTCTCGGCCGGTGGTGTGGCCACCCCCGCGGACGCGGCCCTGATGCGTCAGCTCGGCGCCGAGGGCGTCTTCGTGGGCTCCGGCATCTTCAAGTCCGGCGACCCGGCCAAGCGTGCCGCCGCCATCGTGAAGGCCACCACCTTCCACGACGACCCGAAGGTCATCGCGGACGCCTCGCGCAACCTGGGCGAGGCCATGGTCGGCATCAACTGCGACACGCTGCCCGAGGGCGAGCGCTACGCCAACCGCGGCTGGTAAGCACCGATGACCGACACCCCTGTCATCGGAGTCCTGGCGCTCCAGGGCGACGTACGGGAACACCTGACCGCCCTGGCCGTGGCGGACGCCCTGGCCAGGCCGGTCAGGCGGCCCGTGGAGCTCGCCGAGGTCGACGGGCTGGTCATCCCCGGCGGCGAGTCCACCACGATGTCCAAGCTGGCGGTGATCTTCGGGATGCTGGAGCCGCTGCGCGAGCGGGTCGCCTCGGGGATGCCCGTGTACGGAACCTGCGCCGGGATGATCCTGCTGGCCGACAAGATCCTCAACCCTTCCCCGAGCTCTCGACTCCGTTCGAGCGGGGGAGACCCCGTGCCCGGCCAGGAGACGGTCGGCGGCATCGACATGATCGTGCGCCGTAACGCTTTCGGGCGGCAGAACGAGTCCTTCGAGGCGGCCGTCGAGATGGACGGGGTTCCCGGCGGACCCGTCGAGGGCGTCTTCATCCGGGCCCCCTGGGTGGAGTCGGTCGGCGCCCGCGCCGAGGTCCTCGCGGTGCACGGCGGCCATATCGTGGCCGTACGCCAGGGAAACGCCCTGGCGACGTCGTTCCACCCGGAGCTGACCGGGGACCACCGTGTGCACGCGCTCTTCACCGACATGGTGCGCGCCGTGGGCTGATGCGATCCCGGTAGGATCTCTCGGGTTCGGATCGATTTTGGTGACGCGAAGGAGAAGGCAGATGTCCGGCCACTCTAAATGGGCTACGACGAAGCACAAGAAGGCCGTGATCGACGCCAAGCGCGGCAAGCTCTTCGCGAAGATGATCAAAAACATCGAGGTCGCGGCCCGCACGGGCGGCGCCGACGTGTCCGGCAACCCGACCCTCTTCGACGCCATCCAGAAGGCCAAGAAGAGCTCGGTCCCGAACAAGAACATCGACTCGGCGGTCAAGCGCGGTGCCGGCCTGGAGGCCGGCGGCGCCGACTACGAGACGATCATGTACGAGGGCTACGGCCCGAACGGCGTCGCGGTGCTCATCGAGTGCCTCACCGACAACCGCAACCGTGCCGCGTCCGACGTCCGTGTCGCCATGACGCGCAACGGCGGTTCGATGGCGGACCCGGGCTCGGTCTCGTACCTGTTCAACCGCAAGGGCGTCGTGATCGTCCCCAAGGGCGAGCTGTCCGAGGACGACGTGCTCGGTGCCGTGCTCGAGGCGGGTGCCGAGGAGGTCAACGACCTCGGTGACACCTTCGAGGTGCTCAGCGAGGCCACCGACATGGTCGCGGTCCGCACTGCGCTGCAGGACGCCTCCATCGACTACGACTCGGCCGAGGCCAACTTCGTCCCGACCATGCAGGTCGAGCTCGACGAGGAGGGCGCGCGCAAGATCTTCAAGCTGATCGACGCGCTGGAGGACAGCGACGACGTGCAGAACGTCTTCGCCAACTTCGACGTCTCCGACGAGGTCATGGAGAAGGTCGACGCCTGAGGGCGGTGCGGTACACCGACGGGCCGACGGGACACACCCCGTCGGCCCGTCGCATTGTCGGTGCGACCCGATAGCCTGCGGGAACAGGTGACCGAGTGGCGGAGGGGCCCTTTCGTGCGGGTGTTGGGTGTGGACCCGGGGCTGACCCGGTGCGGTGTCGGAGTCGTCGAGGGCGTCGCCGGACGGCCGCTCACCATGGTGGGCGTCGGCGTCGTGCGTACCCCGGCCGACGCGGAGCTCGGCCACCGGCTGGTCGCCATCGAGCGGGGCATCGAGCAGTGGCTCGACGAACACCGCCCCGAGTTCGTGGCGGTGGAGCGGGTGTTCGCCCAGCACAACGTCCGCACGGTCATGGGCACGGCCCAGGCCAGCGCGGTCGCGATGCTCTGCGCGTCCCGCCGCGGCATCCCCGTCGCCCTGCACACGCCCAGCGAGGTCAAGGCGGCCGTCACCGGATCAGGACGCGCCGACAAGGCGCAGGTCGGGGCGATGGTGACCCGCTTGCTGCGCCTCGACGCACCCCCGAAGCCCGCCGACGCCGCCGACGCCCTCGCCCTCGCCATCTGCCACATCTGGCGCGCGCCCGCGCAGAACCGACTGCAGCAGGCCGTCGCCGCCCATCGCACGCTGAAAGGCCGTACCGCATGATCGCCTTCGTCTCCGGCCCGGTGGCCGCCCTAGCCCCGACCACGGCCGTGATCGAGGTCGGCGGCATCGGCATGGCCGTCCAGTGCACGCCCGAAACCCTCGCCGGACTGCGGATCGGCACGGACGCCAGGCTGGCCACCTCCCTGGTCGTCCGGGAGGACTCGCTCACCCTCTACGGCTTCGCGGACGACGACGAGCGGCAGGTCTTCGAGCTGCTCCAGACCGCCAGCGGCGTGGGCCCCCGGCTCGCCCAGGCGATGCTCGCCACCCACAGCCCCGACGCCCTGCGCATCGCCGTCGCCACCGGTGACGAGAAGGCGCTCACCGCCGTGTCCGGCATCGGCAAGAAGGGCGCCCAGAAGCTCCTCCTCGAACTCAAGGACCGGCTCGGCGACCCGGTCGGCGCGCGCATCGGGCAGCAGGGCGTCGGCACGGCCGTCAGCTCCTCCTGGCGCGACCAGCTGCAGGCCGCCCTCATCGGCCTCGGCTACGCCACCCGGGAGGCCGACGAGGCGGTGACCGCCGTGACTCCGCAGGCCGAGGCGGCGATCGCCGGGGGCGGCCAGGCACCCGTGCCCCAGCTGCTCCGTGCAGCCCTGCAGACGCTCAACCGCGCACGCTGACCCCAGGGGCCCAGGCGGCCCCGCACGCCGGCCGGGACACCGCACGGACCGGCACCGAAACACCGAGGCGGGACTGACGAGATGAACTGGGACGAGACCGGGCCCGACACCGGCGACCTCACCGACGAGCGGCTGGACGACCGCCTGGTCGACGCCGGCGCGGACGGCGAGGACACCGCGGTCGAGGCCGCCCTGCGCCCGAAGGACCTCCACGAATTCGTCGGCCAGGAGAAGGTGCGCGAACAGCTCGACCTGGTCCTCAAGGCCGCCCGCGCCCGCGGCGCCACCGCCGACCACGTCCTGCTCTCCGGCGCCCCCGGCCTGGGCAAGACCACCCTCTCCATGATCATCGCTGCGGAGATGGGCGCCCCGATCCGGATCACCTCGGGCCCCGCGATCCAGCACGCCGGAGACCTCGCGGCGATCCTTTCCTCCCTCCAGGAGGGGGAAGTCCTCTTCCTCGACGAGATCCACCGGATGTCGCGGCCCGCCGAGGAGATGCTCTACATGGCGATGGAGGACTTCCGGGTCGACGTCATCGTCGGGAAGGGCCCCGGCGCCACGGCCATCCCGCTGGAACTGCCCCCCTTCACCCTCGTCGGCGCCACCACCAGGGCAGGACTGCTCCCGCCCCCGCTGCGCGACCGCTTCGGCTTCACCGGACACATGGAGTTCTACGCCCCCACCGAGCTGGAGCGGGTCATCCACCGCTCCGCCGGCCTGCTCGACGTCGCCATAGACACCGCCGGCGCCGCTGAGATCGCCGGACGCTCCCGGGGCACCCCCCGCATCGCCAACCGCCTGCTGCGCCGCGTCCGCGACTACGCCCAGGTGAAGGCGGAAGGACGGATCGACCGGGACATCGCCGCCGCCGCCCTGCGGGTGTACGAGGTCGACGCCCGGGGACTCGACCGGCTGGACCGTGCGGTGCTGGGCGCCCTGCTGAAACTCTTCGGCGGAGGCCCCGTCGGGCTGTCCACCCTCGCGGTGGCCGTGGGGGAGGAACGCGAGACGGTCGAGGAGGTCGCCGAGCCCTTCCTCGTACGGGAAGGACTCCTCGCCAGGACCCCGCGCGGCAGGGTCGCGACCCCCGCGGCGTGGGCCCACCTCGGCCTGGTCCCTCCGCAGCAAGGCGCAAAGGGACAACAGGGCCTGTTCGGGGCGTGACGCAGGACGGGTTGGCCAGCAGGGGAACCCCGGTGCGATGCTGGACGTTGTTCCAATGATGCGGACTCGCTTAGACTCCGCCGATGCCGCCCGTACAGGTCGGTGTACCCACCCCCGTAGACCAGGCCGCGTGAATCAGCGTGGTCGTGCGAAGGAAGTTCCGTCCCGTGAGTCTCGTGACCCTCCTCCCCTTCATCGTGCTCATCGGGGCCATGTTCCTGATGACCCGGTCCGCCAAGAAGAAGCAGCAGGCGGCTGCGCAGATGCGCAACGACATGCAGCCCGGCACCGGCGTCCGGACGATCGGAGGCATGTACGCCACCGTCAAGGAGATTCAGGACGACACGGTTCTCCTCGAGGTCGCACCCGGCGTCCACGCCGTCTACGCGAAGAACGCCATCGGCGCGGTCCTGGACGACGCGGAGTACAACCGCATCGTCCACGGCGACGACGAGCTGGAGGGCGAGGACACGGTCGTGCCCGACGACGCCTCCTCGCTCACCGACGGTGAGTCCGCGGACGACGACGTCGCGAAGATCGACCTGGGCAAGAAGGCCGAGGACGACGCAGCGCCGAAGGACACCGAGGTCAAGGGCTCCGAGGTCAAGGACGCCAAGGCCGACGGCGAGGGCGACGCGAAGTAGTTCCACGATCCCCGGACGCCGGATGCCTGCGGGTGTCCGGCGTCTCGCGGGCCGTGGGCCCTTCTGCGGGGTCGGGTCCCCACATCACTCAGTGGCCGCTCGGGCGCGCACCCGGCGCGGGGCGGTTGGACAGGGAGAAACGAAAAGGTGGCAGCACCGAAGAAAGGCCGGGGCTCAACCGGTGGACAGGGCAGGCCGGGCCGTGCCCTGGCACTGATCCTCATCGCCATGGTCGCCCTGACCGGCGGGATGTTCCTGTCCGGTCACACCACGCCCCGGCTCGGTATCGACCTGGCCGGCGGCACGTCGATCACCCTCAAGGCCAAGAGCCAGCCCGGCAAGCCCGAGGCGATCAACGAGACCAACATGAACACCGCGGTCAGCATCATCGAACGCCGTGTCAATGGTCTGGGTGTCTCCGAGGCCGAGGTTCAGACCCAGGGCGCATCCAACATCATCGTCAACATCCCCAAGGGGACGAATTCGGCACAGGCCCGGGAGCAGGTCGGCACGACCGCCCAGCTGTACTTCCGGCCCGTGCTCACGGTCACCGGCGGCGCACCGACGCCCGAAGGTTCCGCGAGCCCGTCCGCGAGCGGATCCGGGGAGCCGAGCGCCACGCCCAGTGCGAAGGCGAGCGACCCGGAGACGGCCTCGAATTCGAAGACGACGCCCTCGGCCGACTCCACCACCCAGGGCCGTGCCGTCACCGACGCCCTGAAGAAGGACGCGACGCCGACCCCCTCCGGCACCGCCGGTGCCGGGGAGTCGGACGCCCCCGCCGCGACCGAGACGCCCGACGCGGCCACCGCGGCGCTCCAGAAGAAGTTCACCGAGCTCGACTGCACCGACAAGGCGGCCCGCGCGGCCGCCGGCGACGGTGTGAAGCCGACGGACCCCACGGTCGCGTGCAGCTCCGAGGGTGACGCCAAGTACCTCCTCGGCCCGGCCGAGGTCTCCGGTACGGACGTCGACGACGCGAAGGCCCAGTTCGACCAGCAGCGCGGCATCTGGCTCGTCTCCATGGAGTTCACCGACAAGGGCTCCAAGAAGTTCCAGACGATCACCAAGAAGCTCTCGGCGCAGCAGTCCCCGGCGAACCAGTTCGCGATCTCCCTCGACGGCGAGGTCGTCTCCGCACCCCAGGTGAACGAGACGCTCAGCGGCAGCGCCGAGATCTCCGGCAGCTTCACGCAGCAGTCGGCGGAGGACCTGGCCAACGTCCTGTCCTACGGCGCGCTCCCGCTCTCCTTCAGCGAGGACACCGTCACCACGGTCACCGCCGCCCTCGGCGGCGAGCAGCTGGAGGCCGGTCTCATCGCCGGTGCCATCGGACTGGCCCTGGTCGTCATCTACCTGGTGGCCTACTACCGCGGTCTGGCGCTCATCGCGCTCCTCAGCCTGGTGGCCTCCGGAATCCTGACCTACACGATCATGGCCCTGCTCGGCCCGGCCATCGGCTTCGCGCTGAACCTCCCGGCCGTCTGCGGTGCGATCGTGGCGATCGGTATCACGGCGGACTCGTTCATCGTCTACTTCGAACGCATCCGGGACGAGATCCGTGAGGGCCGCACACTCCGTCCGGCCGTCGAGCGCGCCTGGCCGCGAGCCCGTCGCACCATCCTCGTGTCCGACTTCGTGTCGTTCCTCGCGGCGGCGGTGCTCTTCCTCGTCACCGTCGGCAAGGTCCAGGGCTTCGCGTTCACGCTCGGCCTCACGACCCTGCTCGACGTCGTCGTGGTGTTCCTCTTCACCAAGCCCGTCATGACGCTGATGGCCCGCACGAAGTTCTTCGGCGGCGGTCACCCGTGGTCCGGCCTGGACCCGAAGCGGCTCGGTGCCAAGCCGCCGCTGCGCCGCTCGCGCCGCGTCAACGCCCGTACCGACCACCCGAAGGAGGCGTGAGATGTCGCGACTCGGCAATCTCGGCGCCCGGCTCTACCGTGGCGAGGTCGGTTACGACTTCATCGGCAAGCGCAAGATCTGGTACGGCGTCTCGATCCTGATCACCATCACGGCCATCCTCGGCCTGGCGGTCAGCGGCCTGAACATGGGCATCGAGTTCAAGGGCGGTGCCGTCTTCACGACCGACACCAAGGCCAAGGTGTCCGTCTCCCAGGCCCACGAGGACGCGGTCGAGGCCTCCGGCCACGAGGCGATCGTCCAGGAACTCGGCAACGGCGGGCTCCGGATCCAGATCACCGAGGTCGACACCAAGAAGGCCGACCAGATCAAGACCCAGCTCGCCGAGGACCTCGGCATCCCCGAGGCGAAGATCAACGCGGACCTCGTCGGCCCCAGCTGGGGTGAGCAGATCGCCAACAAGGCCTGGGCCGGCCTGGGCATCTTCATGGTCCTCGTGGTGGTCTACCTGGCCATCGCCTTCGAGTGGCGGATGGCCGTCGCGGCCCTCATCGCGCTGATCCACGACATCACGATCACCGTCGGTGTCTACGCCCTCGTCGGCTTCGAGGTCACCCCCGGCACCGTGATCGGTCTCCTGACGATCCTCGGTTACTCCCTCTACGACACGGTCGTCGTCTTCGACAGCCTCAAGGAGGGTACGAACGGGATCACCAAGCAGACCCGCTGGACCTACAGCGAGATCGCGAACCGGTCCATCAACGGCACGCTGGTGCGGTCCATCAACACCACCGTCGTCGCGCTGCTCCCGGTCGCCGGTCTGCTGTTCATCGGTGGCGGTGTCCTCGGCGCGGGCATGCTGAACGACATCTCGCTGTCGCTCTTCGTCGGCCTCGCCGCCGGTGCGTACTCCTCCATCTTCATCGCCACCCCGCTGGTCGCCGACCTCAAGGAACGCGAGCCGCAGATAAAGGCACTGAAGAAGAGGATCCTCGCCAAGCGGGCCGCCGCGGCAGCCAAGGGCGAGTCCGCCGAGGACGAGCGTGACGACCTGGCGGACGACGACTCGGAGCCCGCGGGTGCCGTGGTCGGTCAGCGCCGCCAGCCGGGCGGTCACGGCCGGACCCCGAGGAACCGCTGATGACCGGCACGAGCGTCACCGACACGACCCGGGAGCTGCTGCTCAGCCGGATCCGCGACGTACCGGACTATCCGAAGCCCGGAGTGCTGTTCAAGGACATCACCCCCCTGCTCGCGGACCCGGTCGCCTTCACCGCGCTCACCGACTTCTTCGTGGAGCTGTGCGCACGGCACGGGGCCACCAAGGTCGTCGGACTGGAGGCGCGCGGCTTCATCCTGGCCGCGCCGGTGGCGGTCCGGGCCGGGCTCGGGTTCGTCCCCGTGCGCAAGGCCGGGAAGCTGCCCGGTGCCACGCTGGGGCAGGCGTACGAGCTGGAGTACGGCACGGCTGAGATCGAGATCCACGCCGAGGACCTGTCCGCCGACGACCGCGTCATGGTCATCGACGACGTCCTGGCCACCGGCGGCACCGCCGAGGCATCGCTGGAGCTCATCCGGCGGGCCGGTGCGCAGGTCGCGGGGGTGTCCGTCCTCATGGAGCTCGGTTTCCTCGCCGGCCGCGACCGGCTCGGGGCGGGGCTGCGGGAAGCCCCGCTGGAGGCTCTGATCACCCTCTGACCTGCGCCGCGTCCGTGTGGCGCGCGTAGGGACGTACAGGACGGGTACCCGGGAACACCGGGTACCCGTCCTGCGTTGTGAGGGGTTCCGCAGTCCCCGGGCGAGGTCCTGCCCAGAGGTCGATACCATGGGCTTTCCGGTAGCCCGGATCCGCACGAGGAGCGCTCTTGCCAGACGAGGCCCAGCCAGTCGCCGCCCCGCAGCCCGAAAGGCCCGCGGCGGCCTCCGCCACGCCCGGGGAGACGCAGCCCGACGGTCCCGGCACCTCCGGTTCCGCGGGCGAGCGCACGCAGGGCCCTGCCCAGGCTCCGGACCCCGGGTCGCCCGGCACCCCGGCGCCGAAGCCGACACCGCCTCCCGGGACGAAGCCCACGCCGTCCTCCGGGGCGCCGTCCTCCGGAGCGCAGTCCGTGGCGGAGGAGAAGCCCGCGGCGGAGGAGAAGCCCGCGCCGCAGGAGAAGCCCGCCTCCGCCCCCGCGGCGCAGAAGCCCCCGGCCCCCGCTCCCGCGGTGAAGCCCCCGGCCAGGCCGTCCGCCACACCGCCGGCTCCGCCCGCGCGCTCCGGCGGTTCCTCCAGCCGTGTCCGGGCCCGCCTCGCCCGACTGGGTGTACAGCGCTCCAGCCCGTACAACCCGGTGCTCGAACCCCTTCTGCGCACGGTCCGCGGCAACGACCCCAAGATCGAGTCCGCCACCCTGCGCCAGATCGAGCGCGCCTACCAGGTCGCCGAGCGCTGGCACCGCGGTCAGAAGCGCAAGAGCGGCGATCCGTACATCACCCACCCGCTCGCCGTCACCACGATCCTCGCCGAGCTCGGCATGGACCCGGCGACACTGATGGCCGGGCTGCTCCACGACACGGTCGAGGACACCGAGTACGGCCTGGACACCCTGCGCAAGGACTTCGGCGACCAGGTCGCCCTCCTCGTCGACGGCGTCACCAAGCTCGACAAGGTCAAGTTCGGTGAGGCCGCCCAGGCCGAGACCGTGCGCAAGATGGTCGTCGCCATGGCCAAGGACCCCCGGGTCCTCGTCATCAAGCTCGCCGACCGCCTGCACAACATGCGCACCATGCGTTACCTCAAGCGGGAGAAGCAGGAGAAGAAGGCCCGCGAGACCCTCGAGATCTACGCGCCGCTGGCCCACCGCCTGGGCATGAACACCATCAAGTGGGAGCTGGAGGACCTCGCGTTCGCGATCCTCTACCCCAAGATGTACGACGAGATCGTCCGCCTCGTCGCCGAGCGCGCGCCCAAGCGTGACGAGTACCTCGCCATAGTGACCGACGAGGTGCAGGCCGACCTTCGCGCCGCCCGTATCAAGGCCACCGTGACCGGACGGCCGAAGCACTACTACAGCGTCTACCAGAAGATGATCGTGCGGGGCCGCGACTTCGCCGAGATCTACGACCTGGTGGGCATCAGGGTCCTCGTCGACACGGTCCGCGACTGCTACGCGGCGCTCGGCACCGTCCACGCCCGGTGGAATCCGGTGCCCGGGCGGTTCAAGGACTACATCGCGATGCCCAAGTTCAACATGTACCAGTCGCTGCACACCACGGTGATCGGTCCCAGCGGCAAGCCCGTCGAGCTCCAGATCCGCACCTTCGACATGCACCGCCGCGCCGAGTACGGCATCGCCGCGCACTGGAAGTACAAGCAGGAGGCCGTCGCGGGCGCCTCCAAGGTGCGCACCGACGTCCCCAAGCACGCGGGCGGCCGCGGCCAGGACACCGTCAACGACATGGCGTGGCTGCGCCAGCTCCTGGACTGGCAGAAGGAGACCGAGGACCCAAGCGAGTTCCTGGAGTCCCTGCGCTTCGACCTGTCGCGCAACGAGGTGTTCGTCTTCACGCCGAAGGGCGACGTGATAGCGCTGCCCGCCGGCGCGACGTCGGTCGACTTCGCGTACGCGGTCCACACGGAGGTCGGCCACCGGACCATAGGAGCCCGGGTCAACGGACGGCTCGTCCCTCTGGAGTCGACCCTCGACAACGGTGACCTGGTGGAGGTCTTCACCTCCAAGGCGGCGGGCGCCGGGCCTTCGCGCGACTGGCTCCAGTTCGTCAAGTCGCCCCGGGCGCGCAACAAGATCCGCGCCTGGTTCTCCAAGGAGCGGCGCGACGAGGCGATCGAGCAGGGCAAGGACGCCATCGCGCGGGCCATGCGCAAGCAGAACCTGCCCATCCAGCGGATCCTGACAGGCGACTCCCTGGTCACGCTGGCCCACGAGATGCGCTACCCCGACATCTCGTCGCTGTACGCGGCGATCGGTGAAGGGCATGTCGCAGCGGCGGGCGTCGTCCAGAAGCTCGTCCAGGCACTCGGCGGCGAGGACGCGGCCAACGAGGACCTGGCGGAGAGCTCCCCGCCCTCGCACGGGCGCGGCAAGCGCCGGGCCAAGGCCGACCCGGGTGTGGTCGTCAAGGGCGTGGAGGACGTCTGGGTCAAGCTGGCCCGCTGCTGCACCCCCGTGCCCGGCGATCCGATCATCGGATTCGTCACCCGGGGCAGCGGCGTCTCCGTGCACCGCGCGGACTGCGTCAACGTCGACTCGCTCTCGCAGCAGCCGGAGCGGATCCTCGACGTCGAGTGGGCGCCCACCCAGTCGTCCGTCTTCCTGGTGGCCATCCAGGTGGAGGCACTGGACCGCTCGCGGCTGCTCTCCGACGTCACCCGCGTCCTGTCCGACCAGCACGTGAACATCCTGTCGGCGGCCGTGCAGACCTCCCGCGACCGTGTGGCCACCTCGCGGTTCACCTTCGAGATGGGGGACCCCAAGCACCTGGGCCACGTCCTGAAGGCCGTACGCGGCGTGGAGGGCGTCTACGACGTCTACCGGGTCACCTCGGCACGGCGTCCCTGAGGACGCCGCGTCCGGCAGACGCTGAGCCTGCCGGACGCGGCGTCCGGGGTCGTCTACGCGTCGACCTCGTACTGGCCGTACTCCAGGAAGTAGCGCATCTCCTCGGGCGTGCCGTCGATGGCCTCCTGGACCGCGGCGCGCAGCGCGTCACTTATGCCGGGGCGGTTCAGGATGCTGACGATGGCGACGCGGTCGTCCTCGGCCTGGGCCAGGCGGTAGCCGGTTTCGAGCCAGGTGCGTATCTCCTCGGGGGTGCCGTCGTCGAGGAGTGCGTTGATCTCCTTGACGACTCGTCTGCCGGAGTCGGGGTCGGCGAGTATGCGGGAGAGGGCGACGGTGTCGTCCTCGGCCTGGGCCAGGCGGTAGCCGGTTCCGAGCCACGCGCGCATCTCCTCCGGTGTACCGGAGTCGAGGAGCGCGTTGACCTCGCGGATGACCCTCCTCCCGGAGTCCGGGTCGGCCAGTATGCGTGAGAGGGCGACGCGTACGTCGTCGTCGGACATCTCGTCCACCGGGGTCTCCAGGACCACGACCGCCGGTGACACGGCCACAGGGGCGGGTGAGGAGACGGTGCCGGTGGCGAAGGCCGGGCCGGCCAGAAGGAGAGCCGGGGCCAGGGCGGTGGCTGCGACGGTCAGAACGGCACGGGTGGGTCTCATGGGTGAACCTGCCTCAAGTCGTAGTGAACCCGGTGCCGGCACACCTGCGCGTGCCGACGTGGAGATCATCGCGCCTGGGTCTGACAAGGCACCGGCTGAACCGCACCGCTCTTCGATGCTGTCCGCACACGAGAGGGGCTCCCGTACGCCAGGCGTACGGGAGCCCCTCTCGTTCCGGACGGGTCGCGCGGCTCAGCCGCCGAACTCCTCCAGGCCCTTCAGCGCCTGGTCCAGCAGGGCCTGCCGGCCCTCGAGCTCCCGGGAGAGCTTGTCGGCCCGGGCGTTGTTGCCCGAGGCGCGCGCCGTGTCGATCTGCGTGCGCAGCTTGTCGACGGCCGCCTGGAGCTGACCCGTGAGACCCGCGGCGCGTGCCCGCGCCTCCGGGTTCGTCCGGCGCCACTCGGACTCCTCGGACTCCTGCAGAGCCCGCTCCACAGCCTGCACCCGGCCCTCGACCTTCGGGCGGGCGTCACGCGGGACGTGGCCGATGGCCTCCCAGCGCTCGTTGATGGAACGGAACGCGGCCCTGGCCGCCTTCAGGTCCTTCACCGGCACCAGCTTCTCGGCCTCGGCGGCGAGTTCCTCCTTGAGCTTGAGGTTCTCGCCCTGCTCCGCGTCCCGCTCGGCGAAGACACCGCTGCGGGCACCGAAGAAGACGTCCTGGGCACCGCGGAAGCGGTTCCACAGCTCGTCCTCGGCCTCGCGCTGGGCGCGGCCCGCAGCCTTCCACTCCGTCATCAGGTCGCGGTAACGCGCGGCCGTCGCACCCCAGTCGGTCGAGCCGGAGAGCGACTCGGCCTCGGCGACCAGCCTCTCCTTGACCTTCCGGGCGTCCTCGCGCTGGGCGTCCAGCGCGGCGAAATGGGCCTTACGGCGCTTGGAGAAGGCGGAACGGGCATGCGAGAAGCGGTGCCACAGCTCGTCGTCGGACTTGCGGTCCAGACGAGGCAACCCCTTCCACGTGTCGACGAGCGCCCGCAGACGCTCACCCGCCGACCGCCACTGCTCGCTCTGCGCCAGTTCCTCGGCCTCGACGACGAGCGACTCCTTGGCCTGACGGGCCTCGTCGGTCTGCTTCGCCTTCTGGACCTTGCGCTCCTCGCGCCGCGAGTCGACCGTCGCGACGAGCGCGTCCAGCCGCTTGCCGAGCGCCACGAGGTCACCGACGGCGTGATGCTCGTCCACCTGCTGACGCAGGTGATCGATCGCCGCCGTGGCGTCCTTCGCCGACAGGTCGGTGGTCTTCACCCGCCGCTCGAGGAGGCCGATCTCGACCACCAGGCCCTCGTACTTGCGCTCGAAATAGGCCAGTGCCTCCTCGGGGGAACCGGCCTGCCACGATCCGACGACCTGCTCGCCCTCGGCCGTACGCACGTACACGGTGCCCGTCTCGTCGACACGGCCCCACGGGTCGCTGCTCACAGCGCCTCCTCCACCTGATGCATCGAGGGGGTTCGCCCCCGTGCATCGTCCACAGTTTCCTGGGGCGGGCTGCGCCCGCCCTGCACAACGCCAATCTAGGCGACCGGCCACCCGGCTGTCCGCACTCAGCGCGGCTGAAATTCTCCGGTGTGCTCCGGGAACCTCCTGCCGGATGGCCGCGTGCGGCGTCAGGCCTTGTCGACCGTCACCTTCTCGACCGTGACGGCCTTCTTCGGGGCACCGTCACCCGCTCCCTCGGCGACGCCCGCCTCGGCGACCTTCTTGACCGCCTTCAGGCCCGCATCGTCCATGGTGCCGAACGGCGTGTAGCTGGGCGGCAGTTCGGTGTCCTTGTAGACCAGGAAGAACTGGCTGCCGCCCGTTCCCGGCTGGCCGGTGTTCGCCATCGCGACGGTGCCCGCGGGGTACGTCACGGAACCGGTGTCGCCCGCCTTGCCCAGCGCTGTCAGGTTCTCGTCCGGGATCGTGTAGCCGGGGCCGCCCGTGCCGTCGCCCTTGGGGTCGCCGCACTGGAGGACGAAGATGCCCTCGGTGGTCAGGCGGTGACACTTCGTGTCGTCGAAGTACCCCTTGTCCGCCAGCGCCTTGAACGAGTTCGTGGTGTGCGGGGTCTTCGCCGCGTCCATCGCGATGCCGATGTCGCCCTGGCTCGTCCTGAGCGACATCGTGTACTGGGCCTTCTTGTCGATCTCCATCGCGGGTTCGGGAGCCTTGCTCTCGCTCTCCGAGGGCGACGCCGACGGGCTCGCGCTCGCGGCGGCGTCCGCGGAGTTCTTCGTGTCGTCCCCGTCGAGCGAGAGGTACGCGCCCACGCCGATGACCGCGACCACGGCCACCGACGAAGCGATGATCACCGTGAGACGCCTGGTCCTCCGGCGCGCTTCCTCCCGGCGCTGCTGCTGCCGCTCGAACTTCTCCCGGGCGAGCTGCCGTCGCCGCTGATCGCTGCTGACCACCGGATGGTCTCCTTGTGCGTCGTGTGATCGGACCTGGAATGCCCGTACGGTATATGGGTTAGCTGTGGAATGAGGAGCGCCGGTAGTCTCTGGTCTGCCGCATTCCCCTCCGCGGCCCTCCTCGTCGGACGAAAAACCTAAGGACGATCGTGCTCATTGCCGGGTTCCCCGCCGGGGCCTGGGGGACCAACTGCTACCTGGTCGCCCCCGCCGCAGGCGAGGAGTGCGTGATCATCGACCCGGGCCACCAGGCCGCCCAGGGCGTCGAGGAAACGCTGAAGAAGCATCGGCTCAAGCCCGTCGCCGTCGTCCTCACCCACGGCCACATCGACCACGTCGCCTCGGTGGTTCCCGTGTGCGGGGCCCACGACGTCCCCGCCTGGATCCACCCCGAGGACCGCTACATGATGAGCGACCCCGAGAAGGCGCTGGGACGCTCCATCGGGATGCCGCTGATGGGCGAGCTGACCGTCGGCGAGCCGGACGACGTGAAAGAACTGTCCGACGGCGCGGCACTCAAGCTCGCGGGCATGGAGTTCGGCGTCGCGCACGCACCCGGCCATACCAAGGGGTCGGTGACGTTCCGGATGCCCGAGGTCGCGGACGTACCGCAGATCCTCTTCTCGGGCGACCTGCTCTTCGCCGGCTCCGTCGGACGCACCGACCTGCCGGGCGGCGACCACGCCGAGCTGATCGAGTCCCTGGCCCGCGTGTGCCTGCCGCTCGACGACTCGACCGTGGTGCTGTCCGGCCACGGCCCCCAGACGACCATCGGCCGCGAGCGCGCCTCCAATCCGTACATGCACGGACTGGACGCGCCCCGCCGAGGAATGTGACGAGAGAAAAAACCTGTGAGCACCTTCCAGGCCCCCAAGGGCACGTACGACCTGACGCCGCCCCGCTCCGCGAAGTTCCTCGCGGTGCGCGAGGCGATCTCCTCGCCCCTGAAGAACTCCGGCTACGGGTACATCGAGACCCCCGGCTTCGAGGACGTCGCCCTGTTCGCCCGGGGCGTCGGCGAGTCCACCGACATCGTGTCCAAGGAGATGTACGCCTTCGAGACCAAGGGCGGTGACAAGCTCGCGCTGCGCCCCGAAGGCACCGCGTCCGTGCTGCGCGCCGCGCTGGAGGCCAACCTCCACAAGGCCGGCAACCTCCCCGTCAAGCTCTGGTACTCGGGTTCGTACTACCGCTACGAGCGCCCGCAGGCGGGCCGCTACCGCCACTTCTCGCAGGTGGGCGCCGAGGCCATCGGCACGGAGGACCCCGCACTCGACGCCGAGCTGATCATCCTCGCGGACCAGGCGTACCGCTCGCTCGGCCTCACACAGTTCCGCATCCTGCTGAACTCCCTGGGCGACAAGGAGTGCCGGCCCGTCTACCGCGAGGCGCTCCAGACGTTCCTGCGGGACCTCGACCTCGACGAGGAGACCCGCCGGCGCATCGAGATCAACCCGCTGCGGGTCCTCGACGACAAGCGGACCGACGTCCAGAAGCAGCTGACCGGCGCCCCGATGCTGCGCGACTTCCTCTGCGACGCCTGCAAGGCGTACCACGAGGAGGTCCGCGACCTGCTGACGGCGGCGGGGGTCGCGTTCGAGGACGACGAGAAGCTGGTCCGCGGCCTCGACTACTACACCCGTACGACCTTCGAGTTCGTCCACGACGGTCTGGGCTCCCAGTCCGCGGTGGGCGGCGGCGGGCGCTACGACGGTCTGTCCGAGATGATCGGCGGCCCCGCGCTGCCGTCCGTCGGCTGGGCCCTCGGCGTGGACCGCACGGTGCTCGCGCTGGAGGCGGAGGGCGTCGAGCTCGACATCCCCGCCTCGACCAGCGTCTACGCGGTGCCGCTCGGTGAGGAGGCACGGCGCGTGCTCTTCGGCCTCGTCACCGAACTGCGCAAGGCCGGCGTCGCGACGGACTTCGCGTTCGGCGGCCGCGGCCTCAAGGGCGCCATGAAGAGTGCGAACCGCTCCGGCGCCCGCTACACGGTCGTGGCCGGGGAGCGGGACCTCGCCGAGGGCAACGTCCAGCTCAAGGACATGGAGTCCGGCGAGCAGGAAGCGGTGGCGGTCGGCGACCTGGTGACCGTCATCCAGGCGAAGCTCGCCTGAGCCGACGATCCGTCCCCCTGTGCCCGCCCGGTCCGTCCGGGCGGGCACAGGCGCGTCCGGGGCCGTCCGTGCGGACCGGGAGCGGCTGCGTCAATCCGGTGCGCGCGAATTCATCCTGTGAGGTGGCCTCGATCGGGGAACACCTCCGGCTGTCCGAGACGGCGGGACCGCCCACGAGCGTCCCCGCCACTCACCCGGGCCCCACGGGCCCCTCCGGTGGACGGGAGCCGCAGGTCGGGGCCCCCGCGGTGCGCCCGGGCGGACATGACACCCACCGGGTCCGCGCGGGCCGGCCGTGCGACGGGGCCGGTGACGCGGATCCGCCCGAGCACCGGACCGGAGGCCCCCTCGGGGAACGCCTTTATGCGCATCGAACGGATGGCCGTGCCGCCGGTGCGGCACAATGACGAAGCCCGGCCGGCTACTCAGTGATGGAACGGCGATATGACGATGGCAGCGGTAGACCACCCCTCCTCACAGCAGGAAGAGGACGACGGCGCGAAGACCTTCGGCGGCAGTCGCGCGCTCGCACTGCTGCTGGTGATCACGGGAGCGGCCGGGCTGCTCGCCGCCTGGGTGATCACGATCGACAAGTTCAAGCTGCTCGAGGACCCGAGCTTCACCCCGGGCTGCAGCCTGAACCCGGTGGTCGCGTGCGGCAACATCATGAAGAGCGAGCAGGCGTCCGCCTTCGGCTTCCCCAACCCGATGCTCGGCATCGCCACCTACTCGGTGGTCATCGGCATCGGCATGGCACTCCTCGCCGGTGCCCGCTTCCGTGCCTGGTACTGGCTGGGCCTCAACGCGGGCACGCTGTTCGGCGTCGGGTTCTGCACCTGGCTGCAGTACCAGTCGCTGTACAACATCAATTCGCTGTGCCTGTGGTGCTGCCTGGCCTGGGTCGCCACGATCTTCATGTTCTGCTACGTCACCACGCACAACATCAAGCACGGCATCCTGCCCGCCCCCGCCTGGCTGCGGAACACGCTCACCGAGTTCCACTGGGTGCCGCCGGTGCTCTGGATCGGGATCATCGGCATGCTGATCCTGACCCGCTGGTGGGACTTCTGGACCAGCTGACGCGCAGGGCGGTCCTGTCAGTGGGGTGACATAGGCTTCCTTGCGTGGAGCCCGACCTCTTTACCGCAGCAGCAGAAGACCGCCAGGAGAAGGACCCGTCCAGCAGCCCCCTCGCTGTCCGGATGCGCCCTCGCACACTGGACGAGGTCGTCGGCCAGCAGCATCTGCTCAAGCCGGGCTCGCCGCTGCGTCGGCTCGTCGGCGAGGGCGGCGGAGGCCCCGCCGGACCGTCGTCGGTGATCCTCTGGGGCCCGCCCGGCACCGGGAAGACGACCCTCGCGTACGTGGTCAGCAAGGCCACCAACAAGCGCTTCGTCGAGCTCTCCGCGATCACCGCCGGCGTCAAGGAGGTCCGGGCGGTCATCGAGGGCGCGCGGCGCGCCACCGGCGGCTTCGGCAAGGAGACCGTCCTCTTCCTCGACGAGATCCACCGCTTCTCCAAGGCCCAGCAGGACTCGCTGCTCCCCGCCGTGGAGAACCGCTGGGTCACGCTCATCGCGGCCACCACGGAGAATCCGTACTTCTCGATCATCTCCCCGCTGCTGTCGCGCTCCCTGCTCCTCACCCTGGAGCCCCTCGGCGACGACGACCTGCGCGCCCTGCTGCACCGGGCCGTCACCGACGAGCGAGGACTGGGCGGAGCGGTCGCACTCCCCGGGGACGCCGAGGCACACCTGCTGCGGATCGCCGGGGGAGACGCCCGGCGGGTGCTGACCGCGCTGGAGGCCGCCGCGGGAGCGGCACTCTCCAAGCACGAGGACGAGATCACGCTGGAGACGCTCGAGGAGACCGTCGACCGCGCCGCCGTGAAGTACGACCGTGACGGCGACCAGCACTACGACGTGGCGAGCGCCCTGATCAAGTCGATCCGCGGATCCGACGTGGACGCCGCACTGCACTACCTGGCCCGGATGATCGAGGCGGGGGAGGACCCGCGCTTCATCGCCCGGCGGCTGATGATCTCCGCCAGCGAGGACATCGGGCTCGCCGACCCGACGGCGCTGCCCACGGCGGTGGCGGCGGCCCAGGCGGTCGCCATGATCGGTTTCCCCGAGGCGGCGCTCACCCTCAGCCATGCCACGATCGCGCTGGCGCTCGCCCCCAAGTCGAACGCGGCGACACTGGCGATCTCCGCCGCGCAGGACGACGTGCGCCGAGGACTCGCGGGCCCGGTCCCGGCCCATCTGCGCGACGGTCACTACAAGGGCGCCGCCAAGCTCGGCCACGCCCAGGGCTATGTCTACCCGCACGACGTCCCGGGCGGGATCGCCGCCCAGGAGTACGCCCCGGACGCCGTCCGCGGCAGGCGCTACTACGAACCCACGCGCTACGGCGCGGAAGCGCGCTACGCCGACGTGGCGGAGCGGGTCCGTGAGCGGCTCGGCCGCGGTGAGCAGAGCGGTCCCGAGTCCTCGTGACAGCGGCCGCTCAGCAGGCCGCCGCCTCGAAGAGGACGTGCATCGCCCGGCGCAGCTCGCTGATGTCCCGTACGGGATCGGGAAATTCGAACCGGGCGTCGAAGCAGGCGTCTCCGTCCTCGACGAACCGGACCCGGAGACCGAACCGGTCGACCGCGACCGGGACGGCGTCGAGCCGGTGCTCGGCGCAGCCGCACTCGCCCCGGTCGCCCAGCAACGCGGACAAGGTGGCCATCTGCTCGCTGTGGGCGGCGTGCAGATGCTGGAGCAGTTCGGCCTCGTGATCGACCAGCGGGTCGGCGACGGCGTCCCGGAAGTGCTCCGGCTCCACCTCCTCGAAGCCCCACAGATCGTCGACCGACGCCTCCCCGGTCTCCAGCCGGAGCATCATCCGGCCGGGCTGCGCGAGCCCCGGCACGGCGGTGAGCCAGCCGGCGACCCTGGCGCGTCCGCGGATGCGGTGGGGGACGGAGACCGGAGCGACGTCGGTGATCTCCAGCACAGCGGTGAGCTCGTCGCCCTGGGCGTGCGTCGCGGCCCGTACGACCGGGGAATCGGCGGGGAACCCCAGGAACAGATCCCCCTCGGGGCCGATGCTCCTGCTGTCGGGCATCAGCTGGTCCGGATGGATGACCGACAGCCCCGGTACGAGCAGCACCGCGGAGCAGGTACTCTGTACGAGAGTTCGTGTGCGCTCGGCTGCTGACGGCATCCGAGTGTTTTCAAGCCCGCTGGGACGCGGCTGACCACGATCAGATCGGCCTTCCGTCGTAGCAGCACCTTTTGGTGTGCTGCCGCTGTCTGTGCTGTCCGTGACGTGTGTGGTGTTCCCAGGGCGAGACATGCGATCTCCTTGAGTAAGGTAAGCCTAACCTAACCTACAACGGAGGTCTGGAGAACGTGCCTAACCAGTCGCGTCCCAAGGTCAAGAAGTCGCGTGCCCTCGGCATCGCCCTGACGCCGAAGGCTGTCAAGTACTTCGAAGCCCGCCCCTACCCGCCGGGCGAGCACGGCCGTGGCCGCAAGCAGAACTCGGACTACAAGGTCCGTCTGCTCGAGAAGCAGCGTCTGCGTGCGCAGTACGACATCAGCGAGCGCCAGATGGCGCGCGCCTACGACCGCGCCCGTAAGGCCGAGGGCAAGACGGGCGAGGCGCTGGTCGTCGAGCTCGAGCGCCGCCTCGACGCCCTGGTCCTGCGTTCGGGCATCGCCCGCACCATCTACCAGGCCCGTCAGATGGTCGTCCACGGCCACATCGAGGTCAACGGTGGCAAGGTCGACAAGCCGTCCTTCCGCGTGCGCCCCGACGACGTCGTGCAGGTCCGCGAGCGCAGCCGCTCCAAGGTCCCCTTCCAGGTGGCCCGTGAGGGTGGTTACGACACCGACGGTGAGACCCCGCGCTACCTCCAGGTGAACCTGAAGGCCCTGGCCTTCCGCCTGGACCGTGACCCGAACCGCAAGGAAATTCCGGTCATCTGCGACGAGCAGCTCGTCGTCGAGTACTACGCCCGCTGACGCAGGCGTAGCTCTCAACCGAGCTCGGGCCCGCCCCTCCCTGATGTACGGGAGGCGGCGGGCCTTCGCGTATCCCCGGCCGTCCCGGCCCCGTCGGGTGACCCGGTTCCGGCCGCACCCGCACCGGGCGCCGCCCCCGGGGCCGTGCCGTCACCGCCCGCAGGTGCCGACCCGTCGTCCGCCCCGGCCCGGAGTGCCCGTGCCACCGCGGCCCGCACGTCCAGCAGGCGGCCCGAGTGCCGCTCCACGTCGTACCGGGCGTCGCCGAGCTGCGCTCTCGCCCGCTCCTCGCACTCCGCCCGCGGTCTGCCGTAGTGGACGGAGCCGAACAGCGGCAGACCCACCGAGGGCCAGATCCGGTCGGCGGCTCCCTGCAGCACCGCGGCCTCGGCGGCGTCGCCCTCCGTCGCGGTGACGAGGGCCAGCAGCTCCAGGGAGAGGACCGTGCCCAACAGGTCGTCAAAGGCGTGGGAGATGGACAGTGACTCCGCGAGCATCCGGCGTGCCCGTCCGCTCGGCCCGGACCGCAGGGCCGCGTAACCCAGGACGTACAGCGCGTAGGCCAGGGTCCACCGCTCACCGTGGTCCTCGCAGATCTCACGGACCTCGTCGCAGATCGCCGTGGCCGCTTCCAGGTCGCCGCGGAAGGCCACCGCCATGCCCAGCTCGACCTGCGCCATCAGCACGTTGCTGTTCAGCTCGCCGATCTCCCGGTAGCGCCCCAGCGCCTCGCGCAGCAGGTCCTCGGCCCGGGCCGGGTCGTCCGCGACGATCGAGAGGCAGCCCGTGCGGTGGACGGCGTAGGCCACGGCGGTGGCGTCCCCCGAGCGTTCCCCCTCCTCGCGGCACTCCTGCAGGGCCGACACCGCTCCCACCGGGTCCCCCTGAAGCACCGCGACGTACCCCAGTACCCACAGGGCCTTCAGTCGCGAGTGGTCGTAGGGGGACTCCTCCTCCAGGACGTGGTCCAGCCAGTGGCGGCCCTCTGCGAGGCGCCCGCAGCCCGCCCAGTAGAACCACAGCGTGCCTGCCAGGTACTGCGCGAGATGGACCTCGTCCGGGCTCTCCATCGAGCACTCCATCGCGCGGCGGAGATTGGGTAGTTCGCTGTCGATCCGCGCCGCGGCCTCCGCCTGTCTGGGGCTGAACCAGTCGAGTTCGCACCACGTTGCCAGGCCCAGGTACCAGTCCCGGTGTCTGCGGCGCAGCCGACCGGCGTCCCCGGTCGCCCGCAGCCACTCGGCGCCGTACTCCCGCACGGTGTCCAGCAGCCGGTAGCGGCTGCCGACGGCCGAGTCCTCGCGCAGCACCACGGACTGCGCCAGCAGTTCGTCCAGCACGTCGAGCACCGAGTCGGCGGGCAGATCCGGGCCGCTGCAGATGTACTCGACGGCCTCCAGGTCGAACTGCCCGGCGAACACCGAGAGCCGCGCCCACAGCAGCCGCTGCTCTGGAGCGCACAGCTCGTGGCTCCAGCCGATGGCCGTGCGCAGTGTCTGATGCCGGGGGAGCGCGCAGGGACTGCCCCCGGTCAGGAGCCGGAAGCGGTCGTCGAGACGGTGCAGCACCTGCTCCGTCGTCAGGGCCCGCAGCCGCCCGGCGGCGAGTTCCAGGGCCAGCGGGATGCCGTCGAGCCGGCGGCAGAGCTCCAGGGCGGTCTCCCGGTCCCCGCCCGGCAGCCGGAAGTCCGGGCGCACCGCGCAGGCGCGCCGGACGAAGAGTTCCAGGGCGTCGTCGTCCGTCATCGGCAGCAGCGGGAAGGTCACTTCGCCCTCCACCCGCAGGGGCCTGCGCCCGGCCGCGAGCACCCGGAGTCCGGGTGCCCGGCGCAGCAGCTCCCGTACGAGTTCGGCGCACGGGCCGGCGAGATGCTCGAAACCGTCGATGACGAGCATGAGCCGGCGTTCCGCGCAGTGCTCGGCCAGTACCGCGCGAGGTGACCTGCTGGTGTGGTCGGTGAGCCCCAGGGCGTCGACCAGCGTGTGCACGAGAAGCTCCGGGTCATGGACGTCGGAGAGCTCGGCGATCCACACGCCGTCGCAGTACCGTTTCTCCATCAGAGCGGCGACCCGGGCGGTGATACGGGTCTTGCCCACACCGGCGACCCCCACGACGGTGACGAGCCTGGACTCGCCCAGGAGCGATTCCAGTTCGGCCAGTTCGGCCTCGCGTCCCACGAAGGTGCTCAGCTCCGCCGGGAGATTTCCGCGTACGGGAGTGGGCTCCGTGCCGTCGGGCGTGGGGGAGGGGCGCTGAGGGTGTCGCATGAAACACGCAGAGTACTGGCACATAAGCTCTCCGTACAATCTCCACGCCTCCCGGCGCCGGTGGCGCCCGCCCGTAATGCGGTACGGCGTGCGACGCCCGGCGCGATAGGCTCGGGGGGACGACGATCGGCAGAGGTGGCAGGACGCGCCGGCCGAACGGTGACAGGCAGACACCGGCGGGGAGAGGTCCCCGCCGATGCGGGCGACGAGCAGAGAGCGGTGCACTGTGTCCGGTGGAGAGGTGGCCGGCATCCTGGTGGCTGTCTTCTGGGCGATCCTGGTTTCCTTCCTCGCCGTGGTACTGGTGAGGCTGGCCCAGACGCTCAGGGCGACCACCGCGCTGGTGGCGGACGTGACGGAGCAGGCTGTCCCGCTGCTCGCCGACGCCTCCGCCACGCTGCGTTCCGCACGGACCCAGCTGGACAAGGTCGACGCCATCGCGAGCGACGTCCAGGAGGTCACCTCCAACGCCTCCGCGCTCTCCACGACCGTCGCCTCGACCTTCGGCGGCCCGCTCGTGAAGGTCGCGGCCTTCGGCTACGGCGTGCGGCAGGCGATCGGCCGCCGCACCGCGGCGGAGCCGGAGCCCGACCGCCGCACCGCCCGCCGCGCCGTGATCGTCGGCCGAACCGTGCCGTCCGCCCGCGACAGGAAGCGGAACGGCCGAAGCTCCCGCGGACAGAAGGACTGACCCAGCGATGTTCCGCCGTACGTTCTGGTTCACCGCCGGCGCAGCCGCCGGCGTCTGGGCCACCACCAAGGTCAACCGCAAGATCCGGCAGCTGACCCCCGAGAGCCTCGCGGCGCAGGCCGCGGACAAGGCCATCGAAGCGGGTCACAAGCTGAAGGACTTCGCCCTCGACGTGCGTGAGGGCATGGTCAGGCGCGAGGCCGAACTGGGCGGGGCCCTCGGTATCGAGGCCCCGGCCGACCCCGAACTCGTCGCCCACCGCGCACTTCCCTACAACCCGAACAACCGGAATGAGGACCACTAATGGAGTCGGCTGAAATTCGCCGCCGCTGGCTGAGCTTCTTCGAGGAGCGCGGTCACACCGTCGTGCCTTCGGCGTCGCTCATCGCGGACGACCCGACTCTGCTGCTGGTCCCCGCGGGCATGGTCCCCTTCAAGCCGTACTTCCTCGGCGAGGTCAAGCCGCCCGCCCCGCGCGTCACCAGCGTGCAGAAGTGCGTCCGCACGCCGGACATCGAAGAGGTCGGCAAGACCACCCGGCACGGCACGTTCTTCCAGATGTGCGGCAACTTCTCCTTCGGCGACTACTTCAAGGAAGGCGCCATCGAGTTCGCCTGGGCGGCGCTCACGAACTCCGTGGAGGAGGGCGGCTTCGGCCTCGACCCCGAGCGTCTGTGGATCACGGTCTACCTGGACGACGACGAGGCCGAGCAGATCTGGCGCGAGAAGATCGGCGTCCCCGCCGAGCGCATCCAGCGCCTGGGCAAGAAGGACAACTTCTGGTCCATGGGCGTCCCCGGCCCCTGCGGCCCGTGCTCCGAGATCAACTACGACCGCGGCCCCGAGTTCGGCGTCGAGGGCGGCCCGGCCGTCAACGACGAGCGTTACGTGGAGATCTGGAACCTGGTCTTCATGCAGTACGAGCGGGGCGCCGGTGACGGCAAGGAGGACTTCCCGATCCTCGGCGACCTGCCGTCGCAGAACATCGACACGGGGCTCGGCCTCGAGCGGCTCGCCATGATCCTGCAGGGCGTGCAGAACATGTACGAGACCGACACCCTGCGCGTCGTCATGGACAAGGCCACCGAGCTCACCGGCGTGCGCTACGGCGCCGACCAGGGCTCCGACGTCTCGCTCCGCGTCGTCGCCGACCACGTGCGCACCTCCGTGATGCTCATCGGCGACGGCGTCACCCCCGGCAACGAGGGCCGCGGGTACGTCCTGCGCCGCATCATGCGCCGCGCCATCCGCAACATGCGGCTGATGGGCGCCACCGGTCCGGTCGTCCGTGAGCTCGTCGACGTCGTCGTCGAAACCATGGGGCAGCAGTACCCGGAGCTGATCACCGACCGCAAGCGCATCGAGACCGTCGCCCTCGCGGAGGAGGCCGCCTTCCTCAAGGCCCTCAAGGGCGGCACGAACATCCTCGACACCGCCGTGACCGAGACCAAGGCCGCCGGCGGCAAGGTCCTGGCCGGCGACAAGGCGTTCCTGCTCCACGACACCTGGGGCTTCCCGATCGACCTCACGCTGGAGATGGCCGCCGAACAGGGCCTCTCGGTCGACGAGGACGGCTTCCGCCGCCTGATGAAGGAGCAGCGGGACCGCGCCAAGGCCGACGCCAGGGCCAAGAAGACCGGTCACGCCGACCTGTCCGCCTACCGTGAGGTCGCCGACAACTCGGGCGTCACGGAGTTCACCGGCTACACCTCCACCGAGGGCGAGTCGAAGATCGTCGGGCTCCTCGTCGACGGCGTCTCCTCGCCCGCCGCCTCCGAGGGCGACGAGGTCGAGGTCGTCCTCGACCGCACCCCGTTCTACGCCGAGGGCGGCGGACAGCTCGCCGACCAGGGCCGGATCAGGCTCGACAGCGGCGCCGTCATCCAGGTCCGCGACGTACAGCAGCCGGTCCCGGGGGTCTCGGTCCACAAGGGTTCGGTCCAGGTCGGAGAGGTGACGGTCGGCGCCACCGCCTACGCCGCCATCGACAACACCCGCCGCCGCGCCATCGCCCGCGCCCACAGCGCCACGCACCTCACCCACCAGGCGCTGCGCGACGCGCTCGGCCCGACCGCCGCCCAGGCCGGTTCGGAGAACTCGCCCGGCCGCTTCCGCTTCGACTTCGGCTCGCCCGCCGCCGTCCCCGGCACGGTCCTGACCGACGTCGAGCAGAAGATCAACGAGGTCCTCGCCCGGGAACTCGACGTCCAGGCCGAGGTCATGTCCATCGACGACGCCAAGAAGCAGGGCGCCATCGCCGAGTTCGGCGAGAAGTACGGCGAGCGGGTCCGCGTCGTCACCATCGGGGACTTCTCCAAGGAGCTGTGCGGCGGCACGCACGTCCGCAACACCTCCCAGCTCGGCCTGGTGAAGCTGCTCGGTGAGTCGTCGATCGGCTCCGGTGTCCGCCGCGTCGAGGCCCTCGTCGGTGTGGACGCGTACAACTTCCTCGCCAAGGAGCACACGGTCGTCGCCCAGCTCCAGGAACTGCTCAAGGGCCGTCCCGAGGAGCTCCCCGAGAAGATCTCCGGCATGCTCGGCAAGCTCAAGGACGCCGAGAAGGAGATCGAGAAGTTCCGCGCGGAGAAGGTCCTGGCTGCCGCCGCCGGACTCGTGGAGACGGCCAGGGACGTGCGCGGTGTCGCCCTCGTCACCGGGCAGGTGCCGGACGGCACCACGGCCGACGACCTGCGCAAGCTGGTCCTGGACGTGCGCGGGCGCATCCAGGGCGGCCGCCCGGCCGTCGTGGCCCTGTTCACCACCGCCAACGGGCGTCCGCTGACGGTCATCGCCACCAACGAGGCGGCCCGCGAGCGCGGCCTCAAGGCCGGTGACCTGGTGCGCACCGCCGCCAAGACCCTCGGTGGCGGTGGCGGCGGCAAGCCGGACGTCGCCCAGGGCGGCGGCCAGAACCCGGACGCCGTCGGCGACGCCATGGCGGCCGTCGAACGCCTCGTCACCGAGACGGCGTGACGCCCGGCATGTCGCAGATGCGCCGTGGACGCCGACTCGCCGTCGACGTCGGTGACGCCCGTATCGGGGTCGCCTCGTGCGACCCCGACGGGATCCTCGCCACGCCGGTGGAGACCGTGCCGGGACGTGACGTCCCGGCCGCCCACCGGCGGCTCGGGCAGATCGTCGAGGAGTACGAGCCGATCGAGGTCATCGTCGGCCTGCCCCGTTCGCTGGGCGGCGGCGAGGGCCCGGCGGCGGCGAAGGTCCGCGCCTTCGCCCAGGTGCTGGCCCGCGCCGTCGCGCCGATCCCGGTGCGCCTCCTGGACGAGAGGATGACCACAGTGACGGCCACTCAGGGGCTGCGCGCTTCGGGCGTGAAGTCCAAGAAGGGCCGGTCTGTCATCGACCAGGCTGCCGCTGTGGTGATCCTCCAGAACGCTCTGGAGTCCGAACGGGCGTCAGGCACCGCTCCGGGCGAGGGCGTCGAAGTGGTTGTCTGATCGCGATACGGTAACGTTCCGCGCGATGCGCCGGTGTTCGAACAGGCACCGCACAGCAAAGCGAAGAGACGGAGCGTCGTCTCGCGGCTCAAGGGGATCGATGACTGAGTATGGCCGGGGCCCCGGCTCCGAACCGTGGCATCCCGAGGACCCCTTGTACGGGGACCAGGGATGGGGCCACCAGGCCGCCCACGGCCAGGGCCAGTACGAAGGCCAGCAGTCCGACCAGGGCCAGTACGACGGCCGGCAGCAGCACTACGCACAGGACCCGTACGCCCAGCAGGGCTACCAGCAGGACCCCTACGCACAGCAGCAGCCGCAGCAGGACGCGTACCAGCAGGACCCTTACCAGCAGCAGCAGCAGCAGCAGGACCCGTACCAGCAGCAGGACCCGTACGCACAGCAGCACCAGCAGGACCCGTACGCGCAGCCGCAGCAGCACCAGCAGTACGGGTCCCCGCAGGATCCTTACGCCCAGCCCCAGCCCCAGCAGCCGCAGTACGACGGCGGCTGGGACACGGGTCAGCAGGCGACGATGCCGTACGTGGCCCAGCAGCAGCCCCCGTACGGCAACACCCCCGGCGGCTACGGCGACCAGGGTGACCACTACGGAACCCCTGAGGCCTATCCGCCGCCGCAGCCTCCGGGGCGCCGCGAGGAGCCCGCGCAGCAGAAGAGCCCGGACTGGGATCCGGAGGTGCCGCAGGAGGAGACGCATCCTTTCTTCACCGGTGCCGACGAGCCGGCCGACGGCCGTGACTCCCGCTCCCGCTCCCGGGACGACGCCGAGCACGACGAGGACGACCACGACGACGACCCGCGCGAATCCCGCAGGGGTGGCGGTGAACGTCGCGGCAAGGGCAAGAAGAAGAGCCGCAACGGCTGCGCCTGCCTTGGCGTGGCGGCGGTCCTCGTCGGCGGACTCGGCGGAGTGGCCTATGTCGGCTACTCGTACTACCAGAACCAGTTCGGTGCGGCGCCCGACTACGAGGGCAGCGGTACGGGATCGGTCGACATCGAGATCCCCGACGGCGCTTACGGGAACGAGATCGCGAGCATTCTCAAGAAGGCCGGTGTCGTCAAATCCGTCGACGCCTTCATTTCCGCGCAGAACGGGAAGTTCAAGGGGAAATCCGTTCAGGCGGGCAGCTACATCCTCAAGAAGGAGATGTCTGCCGAGAGTGCTTTCGAGTTGTTGCTCGACCCGAAGAGCCAGAACGGGCTGATGGTGACCCCGGGTACGCGTAATGCCAAAGTCTACGAGCTGATCGACGAGAAACTGGACCTCAAGGCCGGCACGACGGCGGAGGTCGCCAAAACGAATGCGGGCAGCCTGGGCCTGCCCTCGTGGGCCGACAACGACCCGCTGATAAAGGATCCGCTGGAGGGCTTCCTCTACCCTGCCACCTATCCGGTCTCCAAGGGGACGAAGCCCGAAGCAGTACTGAAGAAAATGGTCGGCCGGGCCACGGTCGAGTACGACAAGCTCGACCTCGAAGAGACAGCCGCGAAGCACGATCTCGACGGTCCCTGGCAGGTGCTCACCGTCGCGAGCCTCGTCCAGGCGGAGGGCAAGACGCACGACGACTTCCGGAAGATGAGCGAAGTCATCTACAACCGCCTCAAGCCCAGCAATACCGAGACGAATCAGCTGCTTCAGTTCGACTCGACGTTCAATTACCTCAAGAAGCAGAGCAAGATCAACATCAGTGTGTCCGAGATCCACAAGAACAAGGATCCGTACAACACATACACCCAGCGAGGCCTCACGCCCGGTCCCATCGGCAACCCGGGCGCCGATGCCCTCGCCGCCGCGAAGAACCCGACTGCGGACGGCTGGATCTACTTCGTCGCCACCGACGGGCAGCACAAGACCGAGTTCGCCAAGAACTACGAAGAATTCTTGAAGCTCAAGGAAAAGTTCGATGCGCTCGAATGAGGCCCACCGGGCCGCCGTCCTCGGCTCGCCCATCGCCCACTCCCTCTCCCCGGTCCTGCACCGGGCCGCCTACGCGGAGCTCGGCCTCGACCACTGGTCGTACGACCGCTTCGAGGTGGACGAGGCAGGGCTCCCCGGGTTCATGGAGGGGCTGGACTCCTCCTGGGCCGGGCTCTCCCTGACCATGCCGCTGAAGCGGGCGATCATCCCGCTGCTGGACGGGACCAGCGACACGGCCGCGTCGGTCGAGGCCGTCAACACGGTGGTCCTCACCGAGGACGGCCGACGGCTCGGCGACAACACGGACATCCCCGGAATGGTCGCCGCCCTGCGCGAACGCGGGGTCGAGAAGGTCGAGACGGCGGCTGTCCTGGGCGCAGGAGCGACGGCGTCCTCGGCGCTGGCCGCTCTCGCCGAGATCTGCACCGGGCCGGTCACGGCCTACGTGCGCAGCGAGGCGCGGGCCGACGAGATGCGCGGCTGGGGCGAGCGCCTCGGCGTCGACGTCAGGATCGCGGACTGGGCCGAGGCCGATGAGGCCCTTCGCGCGCCCCTGGTGATCGCCACCACCCCGGCCGGCACCACGGACGCCCTTGCCGGCGCCGTCCCCTCGGCGCCCGGCACGCTCTTCGACGTCCTGTACGACCCCTGGCCGACCGCGCTGGCCTCGCGCTGGGCGGGGACCGGAGCGAGTGTCGTGGGAGGCCTCGACCTCCTGGTGCACCAGGCCGTCCTGCAGGTCGAGCAGATGACCGGCCTGGACGCACCGCTCGCCGTCATGCGCGCGGCGGGCGAGGCGGCGCTCGCGGCACAGAGCCACTAGTTTCCGACAGTTGACCAGGAGACGGGCACCTCCAGCATCCGTGACCGGTGGCACACCAGCACCTACTCGAACCGCGGCTGACGGTCCGCACCGGCTCCCGGTCCCGTCTCCCGGCCTCGGGGGACGGGACCACGGCGTCCGTCTGCTGGACCGGCGGCGGGCCGGTCCTCCTGATCGTGGGAGGATCGGGGGCGGCGGGCCAGGGCCGCGCACCCGGTCGCGCCGTTGCAGTTACAGGCGCGAGCATGAGGAGCACCGTTGAGCAGGTTGCGCTGGCTGACCGCCGGAGAGTCGCACGGCCCCGCACTGGTGGCGACGCTGGAGGGTCTTCCCGCCGGTATCCCCGTCACCACGGAGATGGTGGCGGACGCGCTCGCCAGGCGACGGCTCGGTTACGGGCGCGGCGCCCGGATGAAGTTCGAGAGGGACGAGGTCACCTTCCTCGGCGGTGTCCGGCACGGCCTGACCATGGGATCGCCCGTCGCCGTCATGGTGGGCAACACCGAGTGGCCCAAGTGGGAACAGGTCATGTCGGCCGACCCGGTCGACCCCGACGTACTGGCCGAGCAGGCGCGCAACGCCCCGCTGACCCGCCCCCGCCCCGGTCACGCCGACCTGGCGGGCATGCAGAAGTACGGCTTCGACGAGGCCCGGCCGGTCCTGGAGCGCGCCAGCGCCCGGGAGACCGCGGCCCGCGTCGCTCTCGGCGCCGTCGCCCGCTCCTACCTCAAGGAGACCGCGGGCATCGAGATCGTCTCCCACGTCGTCGAGCTGGCCGCGGCCAAGGCGCCCTACGGTGTCTACCCGAAGCCCTCCGACGTCGAGCGGCTCGACGCCGACCCCGTGCGCTGTCTGGACGCCGAGGCGTCGAAGGCCATGGTCGAGGAGATCGACCAGGCCCACAAGGACGGCGACACCCTCGGGGGAGTCGTCGAGGTGCTCGCCTACGGCGTCCCCGTCGGCCTCGGCTCGCACGTCCACTGGGACCGCAGGCTCGACGCCCGCCTCGCCGCCGCCCTGATGGGCATCCAGGCCATCAAGGGCGTCGAGGTCGGTGACGGCTTCGACCTCGCCAGGGTGCCCGGTTCCAAGGCGCACGACGAGATCGTGGCCACCCCGGACGGCATCAGGCGCACCTCCGGCCGCTCCGGCGGCACCGAGGGCGGGCTGACCACCGGTGAGCTGCTGCGGGTCCGCGCCGCCATGAAGCCCATCGCGACCGTGCCCCGCGCGCTCGCCACCGTCGACGTCGTGACCGGCGAGGCGGCCAAGGCCCACCACCAGCGTTCCGACGTGTGCGCCGTCCCGGCCGCCGGGATCGTCGCGGAGGCGATGGTCGCCCTGGTGCTGGCCGACGCGGTCGCCGAGAAGTTCGGCGGCGACAGTGTGGCCGAGACCCACCGCAACGTGCAGTCGTACCTCTCCCACCTCCAGATCCGGTGAGCGCCCCGCTGATCGTCCTGGTCGGCCCGATGGGGGTCGGCAAGTCGACCGTGGGCGAACTGCTCGCCGACCGGCTCGGAACCACCTACCGCGACACCGACGCGGACGTCGTCGCCGAGGCGGGCAAGTCGATCGCGGAGATCTTCTTCGACGAGGGCGAGGAGCGGTTCCGCGCCCTGGAACGCCAGGCCGTGCGGGACGCGGTCGCCGAGCATCCGGGCGTCCTCGCGCTCGGCGGCGGCACGGTGCTCGACGAATCGACCCGTGCGCTGCTCGCCGGCCACCGGGTCGTCTACCTGTCGATGGACGTGGACGAGGCCGTGAGGCGGGTCGGGCTGAACACCGCCCGCCCGCTGCTCGCAGTCAATCCGCGACGGCAGTGGCGTGAACTCATGGACGCCAGGCGCCATCTGTACGAGGAAGTCGCCGGCGCCACCGTCGCGACCGACGAACGCACCCCCGAAGAGGTCGCCCAGGCGGTCCTCGACGCAACAGGACTGCCGGAGCGTACGGCCGCGGCCGTGCCGGCCGGCCAGGAGAACCCCACGATGACCGAGCAGGGCACCACCCGTATCCAGATCGCCGGCACGGCGGGCACCGACCCCTACGAGGTGCTCGTCGGCCACCAGCTCCTCGGTGAGCTGCCGAACCTCATCGGTGACCGGGTCAAGCGGGTCGCCGTCCTGCACCCCGAGGCGCTCGCCGGGACCGGTGAGGCGATCCGTGAGGACCTCGCGGCCCAGGGCTACGAGGCCATCGCGATCCAGCTGCCGAACGCCGAGGAGGCCAAGACCGTCGAGGTCGCCGCCTACTGCTGGAAGGCGCTGGGCCAGACCGGTTTCACCCGCACCGACGTCATCGTCGGCGTCGGCGGCGGTGCCACCACCGACGTCGCCGGCTTCGTCGCCGCGTCCTGGCTGCGCGGGGTCCGCTGGATCGCCGTCCCGACGACCGTGCTCGCCATGGTCGACGCCGCGGTCGGCGGGAAGACGGGCATCAACACCGCCGAGGGCAAGAACCTCGTCGGCGCCTTCCACCCGCCCGCCGGGGTGCTCTGCGACCTCGCCGCGCTGGACTCGCTCCCCGTCAACGACTACGTCTCCGGCATGGCCGAGATCATCAAGGCCGGATTCATCGCCGACCCCGTGATCCTCGACCTGGTGGAGGCGGACCCGGAGGGCGCCCGTACGCCCGCCGGACCGCACACCGCGGAGCTGATCGAGCGCTCCATCCGGGTCAAGGCCGAGGTCGTCTCCAGCGACCTCAAGGAGTCCGGCCTCAGGGAGATCCTCAACTACGGGCACACCCTGGCCCACGCCATCGAGAAGAACGAGCGCTACAAGTGGCGCCACGGCGCCGCCGTCTCCGTCGGCATGGTGTTCGCCGCCGAGCTGGGCCGGCTCGCCGGACGTCTCGACGACGCCACCGCCGACCGGCACCGCGCCGTCCTGGAGTCCGTCGGACTGCCGCTCACCTACCGCGGTGACCAGTGGCCCAAGCTCCTGGAGAACATGAAGGTCGACAAGAAGTCCCGCGGCGACCTGCTGCGCTTCATCGTCCTGGACGGCATCGGCAAGCCCGCAGTCCTGGAGGGCCCCGACCCGGCCGTCCTGCTCGCCGCCTACGGGGAGGTCTCCGCGTGACGGCCCGCAGGGTCCTCGTCCTCAACGGACCGAACCTGGGCCGTCTCGGTTCCCGCGAGCCCGACGTCTACGGGGCGACGTCCTACGCCGGTCTCGTGGAGGCCTGCCAGGTCCTCGGCAAGGAGCTCGGCTTCGACGTCGACGTCCGCGAGACCAACGACGAGGGCGAACTCATCCGCTGGCTCCACGAGGCCGCGGACGGTTCGGTTCCGGTCGTCCTCAACCCGGGTGCCTTCACGCACTATTCGTACGGAATGCGTGACGCGGCGGCCCAGCGCACCGCCCCGCTGATCGAGGTGCACATCTCGAATCCGTACGCACGGGAGGAGTTCCGCCACACCTCGGTGGTCGCCCCGGTGGCCACCGGCACCGTGGCCGGGTTCGGGATCGGCTCCTACCGGCTGGCCCTGAGGGCCCTCGCGGACGAACTGACGGGCTGACACCGGGCACTTCGTACCTTCCCCGCCCGTTCACCGCATGGCGGCCGGGGAAGGTACGGTTGCCGTCGATCAGCGCCAAATGCCTGTACGAGACGGAGTGGCACCGGATGCAGCACGCAGTGGGGGCCCCGCTGCCGCCGCCCCAGGGTTCCGGGAACGGACCGTGGACGACGCAGGCCCAGCACTCAGGCCACCCCGGCCTCCCGGGGCCGCCTCTTCCTCCCCCGGCGCCCGGCCATCAGCCCCCGGCGCCCCAGCACGCCCCGGTGCCCCCTTCGCGGGAGACCACCGGGCACATCCAGCTGCCGCCCGGCGGCCCCGTCCCGCTGCCCGCGCCTCCCGCCGAGCCTGGGACCGGTGCGGCGACCCTGGCCGTGCTCCTCATCGGACCCGCCGGAGCCGGCAAGACCACGGTCGCCAAGCTCTGGGCGGGCCGCCGCCGCGTCCCCACCGCGCACGTCTCCCTGGACGACGTCCGCGAGTGGGTCTGCTCCGGCTTCGCCGACCCGCAGGCCGGATGGAACGACCACTCCGAGGCCCAGTACCGGCTGGCCCGGCGTACCTGCGGCTTCGCCGCCCGTAACTTCCTCGCCAACGGCATCTCCTGCATCCTCGACGACGCGGTCTTCCCCGACCGGCCCGTCGTCGGTCTCGGCGGCTGGAAGCGCCATGTGGGTCCCGGGCTCCTGCCCGTGGTCCTCCTGCCCGGTCTGGAGGTCGTCCTCGAGCGCAACGCGGCTCGCAGCGGGAACCGCAGGCTCTCCGACGAGGAGGTCGCCCGGATCCACGGCCGGATGGCCGGCTGGTACGGCTCCGGCCTGCCGATCATCGACAACTCCACCTACGACGTCGAGACGACCGCGCGGGTCCTCGACGACGTCCTGGCCCGCTCCATAGCAAGCCCGCCGGCCTGGTAGCTGCCGCACGGTTTCCCGGTCGGGTGCGCTGACCGGGCGGGGCCCGGCCCGCGCTCGTACGCTCGGAAACATGTCAGAGGTGTACGCCGTCCGACGCGGGCTGCTGCGGGACCGGTTCGCCGCCGCCGGATCCGCGGCCGCCCTGGTCTCCCGACCCGCCAACGTCCGCTATCTCGCGGGGGGCGCCCCGCCCGGCGCCGTGCTGCTGCTCGGCCCCGGTGAGGACGTCCTGCTCTGCCCCCGGGCACCGGCCGGGGCCCCACCCCACGGGCGCCCCGACGAACAGCTTCGACTGACCGTCCTGCCTGACGACGACGGCGACCCGGTCGTCGTGGCGGCCGGCCTCACCGGCGGTCTGCACGCGGACTCCCTCGCGGTCGAGGAGCACGACCTGACGGTCGCCCGCCACCGCGCCATGGCCGCCGTCGCCCCCCGTCTGCGCCTGGGCGACCTCGGGAGCACCGTCGAACAGCTGCGCCTGGTGAAGGACGAGGAGGAGATCGCCTGTCTGCGGATCGCCGCGGAGATCACCGACCAGGCCCTCGGAGAACTCCTCGAATCCATCCTGGTCGGGCGCACCGAACGCCACCTCGCCCTGGAGCTGGAGCGCCGGCTGGTGGACCACGGCGCCGACGGCCCGGCCTTCGCCACCTCCGTCGGCACGGGCCCCCACTCGGGGCAGGGGCGTCACCGGCCCACCGACCGCCGGGTCGAGGAAGGCGATTTCCTTTCCGTCTGCCTCGGAGCGAACTACCGCGGATACCGCTGCGAGATCGGCCGGACGTTCGTCATCGGCACCAGTCCCGCGGACTGGCAGATCGAGCTCTACGACCTTGTTTTCGCCGCTCAGAAGGCCGGACGGGAGGCCTTGCTCCCCGGGGCCGCCTACCGTGACGTGGACCGCGCGGCCAGGCATCTGCTGGACTCGGCGGGCCACTCGGACGGCCTCCCGCCCCGCACCGGGCACGGTGTCGGACTCGAAATCGACGAGGACCCGCAGTTGGCACCGACAGCCATGGGTAAACTGGACGCTTGCGTGCCGGTCACCGTCGAACCGGGGGTCCACCTCCCGGGCCGGGGCGGTGTCCGGATCGATGACACGCTCGTCGTGCGCCCCGAGGCGGACGGCGGACCCGAGCTACTCACCATTACGACCAAGGAGCTGCTCGCGCTCTAGGAGAACCTCTCGCGGGGACTCCGGCGCGCATCCTTTGTCGTCCACCAGCTTCAGTCCAGGAGATTCCGCAACCGTGGCTTCCACGAACGACCTCAAGAACGGCCTGGTGCTCAAGCTCGACGGAGGCCAGCTCTGGTCCGTCGTCGAGTTCCAGCACGTCAAGCCCGGCAAGGGCCCCGCCTTCGTGCGCACCAAGCTCAAGAACGTGCTCTCCGGCAAGGTCGTCGACAAGACGTTCAACGCCGGCGTGAAGGTCGAAACGGCCACCATCGACCGCCGGGACATGCAGTTCTCGTACATGGACGGCGAGTACTTCGTCTTCATGGACATGGACACGTACGACCAGCTCATGGTCGACCGCAAGTCCGTCGGCGACGCCGCCAACTTCCTGATCGAGGGCTTCACCGCCTCCGTCGCCCAGCACGAGGGCGAGGTGCTCTACGTCGAGCTGCCCGCCGCGGTCGAGCTGACCATCCAGCACACCGACCCGGGCGTCCAGGGCGACCGCTCCACCGGTGGCACCAAGCCCGCCACCCTGGAGACCGGCTACGAGATCGGTGTCCCGCTCTTCATCACCACCGGCGAGAAGATCAAGGTCGACACCCGCTCGGGCGACTACCTCGGCCGGGTGAACAGCTAACCGTGGCTGCCCGGAACAAGGCCCGCAAGCGCGCCTTCCAGATCCTCTTCGAGGCCGACCAGCGCGGCGAGTCCGTGCAGACGGTCCTCGCGGACTGGGTACGGCTCTCGCGGACCGACGACCGTCAGCCGCCGGTCGGCGAATTCACGATGGAGCTGGTCGAGGGGTACGCGCAGTACGCGGACCGGATCGACGACCTCATCGTCACCTATGCCGTGGACTGGGAGATCGACCGCATGCCGGTCGTCGACCGGAGCATCCTGAGGCTCGGCGCGTACGAGCTGATCTGGATGGACTCGACCCCGGACGCCGTGGTGATCGACGAGGCGGTCCAGCTCGCCAAGGAGTTCTCCACGGACGACTCCCCGGCCTTCGTGAACGGCCTGCTGGCCCGGTTCAAGGACCTCAAGCCGAATCTCCGCCGGGAGCAGTGATCCCCGGCGGCGTCGAGCCGCGCGAAGGGCCCACGGTCGAGATGTCGACCGTGGGCCCTTCGGCGTGCCCTGCCGCGCCGGTACGGGCCGGCAGGGACACGAAAACGCCGGGCCGCCGGGCCCGAAGGCCCCGCCGACCCGGCGGTACGACTTCCGTGGGGCTGATCAGCCCTCGTCGTGCGCCACCGCGCGACGCGCGTCGGCGTCCAGCACGCCCCAGCTGATCAGCTGCTCCGTGAGCACGGACGGCGACTGGTCGTAGATCACGGCCAGCGTGCGCAGGTCGTCCTGGCGGATCGAGAGCACCTTGCCGTTGTAGTCACCACGCTGGCTCTGGATCGTCGCGGCGTAACGCTGGAGGGGCCCGGCCTTCTCCGGCGGCACGTGGGCCAGACGCTCCAGGTCGAGGACCAGCTTCGGCGGCGGCTCCGCGGCGCCGCCGGGGGTCGTGCCGGGCAGGAGCTCCTGCACCGGGACGCCGTAGAAGTCGGCCAGCTCGGCAAGGCGCTGCACGGTCACGGCGCGGTCGCCGCGCTCGTAGGAACCGACCACGACGGCCTTCCAGCGGCCCTGCGACTTCTCCTCCACGCCGTGGAGGGAGAGACCCTGCTGGGTGCGGATGGCGCGGAGCTTGGCCCCGAGCTGCTTTGCGTATTCGCTGGACATAAGGCTCCCCGGACGCTGGAACATTCTGCGGCTGGGCCGCGTGGCTGGTAACTCACTGTGAGGTTACGCAGCGTTACATGGCTGCGTCAAGCCGAAAGGTCCGGAGTGCCACCTCCTGGGGGCGGGGCCAGGCTCTCACGCAAGCCCTGGTAACGTGGATGACGCAATTTCGACGTCCTTTAACGTCCGTCCAGTGAGGCGGAGAAGGAGGTCCGTTTCTTATGGACGCACAGCATGACCACACCGGCAATGCGGCACGCCCCGTTCTCGAGGCTCCCGACATCGCCCGGGCACTGACCCGAATCGCCCACGAGATCGTCGAACGCGCCAAGGGCGCCGACGACGTGGTGCTGCTCGGCATCCCGACACGAGGGGTCTTCCTCGCGGGCCGACTGGCCGAAAAGCTCGAGGAGATCACCGGCCGGAAGACGCCGGTCGGGTCACTCGACATCACGATGTACCGCGACGACCTGCGGATGCGCCCCGCGCGCGCCCTGGCACGCACCGAGATCCCCGGTGAGGGCATCGAGAACCGCCTCGTCGTCCTGGTCGACGACGTGCTCTTCTCCGGACGCACGATCCGCGCCGCACTCGACGCGCTCGGCGACATCGGCCGTCCGCGTGCCGTACAGCTCGCGGTCCTCGTCGACCGCGGCCACCGCGAACTGCCGATCCGCGCCGACTACGTCGGCAAGAACCTCCCCACGTCGCTGCGGGAGACGGTCAAGGTCCAGCTCGCCGAGGAGGACGGCCGCGACGCCGTGCTGCTCGGTGTCAAGCAGACCGTTCCGGCAGGCGAGCAGTAGCCGAGTCCCGTCCCGTGCGCCCCACCGGCCGCACGGCGGCTCCGGCACGCCCGCCTGCCTGATCCCTCCACCCTTCACGGAGACACTCAGATGCTGCGCCCTCACGGGGACAATCCCCGGACCCCCCGTCACCTGATCTCGGCCGCAGACCTCACCCGCGACGACGCCGTCCTGATCCTCGACACCGCCGAGGAGATGGCCAGGGTCGCGGACCGGCCGATCAAGAAGCTCCCCACCCTGCGTGGACGAACGGTCGTCAACCTCTTCTTCGAGGACTCGACCCGGACGCGGATCTCCTTCGAGGCCGCCGCCAAGCGCCTCTCCGCCGACGTCATCAACTTCTCCGCGAAGGGCTCGTCCGTCTCCAAGGGCGAGTCCCTCAAGGACACCGCCCTGACCCTGGAGGCCATGGGCGCCGACGCCGTCGTCATCCGGCACGGCGCCTCAGGCGCCCCGTACCGCCTCGCGACCTCGGGCTGGATCGACAGCGCGGTCGTCAACGCCGGTGACGGCACGCACGAGCACCCCACCCAGGCGCTGCTGGACGCGTTCACCATGCGCCGCCGGCTGGTCGGGCCCGACGCGGGGATCGGCCGCGACCTGGACGGCCGCCGGATCACGATCGTCGGCGACATCCTGCACAGCCGCGTGGCCCGCTCCAACGTCCACCTGCTGCACACGCTCGGCGCGCACGTCACGCTGGTCGCGCCTCCCACCCTCGTGCCGGTCGGCGTCGAGCAGTGGCCCTGCGACGTCAGCTACCGGCTCGACGACGTGCTGCCGAAGTCGGACGCGGTCATGATGCTCCGTGTGCAGCGTGAGCGGATGAACGCCGCCTACTTCCCGACCGAGCGCGAGTACTCACGGCGCTACGGCCTGGACGGCGAGCGCATGGCGAGGATGCCCGAGCACGCCATCGTGATGCACCCCGGCCCGATGGTCCGCGGCATGGAGATCACGGCCGCGGTCGCGGACTCCGACCGCTGCACCGCCGTCGAACAGGTCGCGAACGGCGTCTCCACCCGCATGGCCGTCCTGTACCTGCTGCTGGGCGGTTCCGAGACCGCCCTGCCGTCCGCCGCCGCCCGTACCGAGGAGAACAAGTAACCATGAGCAAGATCCTGATCCGCGGCGCGAAGGTCCTCGGCGGAGAGCCGCAGGACGTCCTCATCGAGGGCGAGAACATCGTCGCCACCGGTACCGGGCTCGACGCCGAGGGCGCCACCGTGATCGAGGCGGCCGGCCAGATCCTGCTGCCCGGCCTCGTCGACCTGCACACCCATCTGCGTGAGCCGGGACGCGAGGACTCCGAGACCGTCCTCACCGGCACCAAGGCGGCCGCGGTCGGCGGCTTCACCGCCGTACACGCCATGGCCAACACCTTCCCCGTCGCCGACACCGCCGGCGTCGTCGAGCAGGTCTGGCGGCTCGGCAAGGAGTCCGGCTACTGCGACGTACAGCCCGTCGGCGCCGTCACCGTGGGCCTGGAGGGCAAGCAGCTCGCCGAGCTCGGCGCCATGCACGACTCCGCCGCAGGAGTGAAGGTCTTCTCCGACGACGGCAAGTGCGTCGACGACGCGGTGATCATGCGCCGCGCGCTGGAGTACGTGAAGGCCTTCGACGGGGTCGTCGCCCAGCACGCCCAGGAGCCCCGCCTCACCGAGGGCGCCCAGATGAACGAGGGCGTCGTCTCCGCCGAGCTCGGTCTCGGCGGCTGGCCCGCGGTCGCCGAGGAGTCGATCATCGCCCGCGACGTGCTCCTCGCCGCCCACGTCGGCTCCCGCGTCCACATCTGCCACCTGTCGACCGCCGGCTCCGTGGAGATCATCCGCTGGGCCAAGTCCAAGGGCTGGGACGTCACCGCCGAGGTGACCCCGCACCACCTGCTGCTCACCGACGAACTCGTACGGACCTACAACCCGGTCTACAAGGTGAACCCGCCGCTGCGCACCGAGGCCGACGTCATGGCCCTGCGCGAGGCCCTCGCCGACGGCACCATCGACTGCGTGGCCACCGACCACGCACCGCACCCGCACGAGGACAAGGACTGCGAGTGGGCCGCCGCCGCCATGGGCATGGTGGGCCTGGAGACCGCGCTCTCCGTGGTCCAGCAGACGATGGTGGACACCGGGCTCCTCGACTGGGCGGGCGTCGCCGACCGCATGTCGCTGCGCCCCGCGGCCATCGGCAGGCTCGAAGGACACGGCCGGCCCGTCTCGGCGGGTGAGCCCGCCAACCTCACCCTGGTCGATCCGGCATACCGTGGAGCAGTGGACCCCGCGGGCTTCGCCTCCCGCAGCCGCAACACTCCGTACGAGGGTCGCGAGCTGCCCGGCCGAGTGACCCACACCTTCCTGCGGGGCCGTGCCACGGTCGTCGACGGGAAGCTCGCGTGACAACACTCAACCCCACTCATCAGCTGTACCGGCTGGCCGCCGAGCAGAAGTCGGCCGAGGTGACGGACTGGTCCGCCCGCATCAGCTGGGTTCTCGGACTGGTCGTCCTCATCGCGTTCGTCTACTGGCTGATGCGCCAGGGATGGAAGTGGCGGGGCAGCCTTCAGTCGGGCCTGCCCGAGCTCGCGACGACCCCCGAGGGCTTCGCCGACGGTGAGACCCTTCTCACCCTCACCGGCCGCTACCACGCCTCGACGACCGCCGGACAGTGGCTCGACCGGATCGTGGCGCACGGCCTCGGCACCCGCAGCCGGACCGAGCTGACCCTGACCGGGCAGGGCCTCGACGTCGTACGCCCCGGCGCGGCCGACTTCTTCGTGCCGGCCGCCGCCCTGCGCGAGGCCAGGCTCGACAAGGCGCTCGCCGGGAAGGTCCTCCCCGAGGGCGGCCTGCTGGTCATCACCTGGGCGCACGGCGACCAGTTGATCGACTCGGGCTTCCGCTCCGACCACGCGGCCGAGCACCAGGCGTGGGTCGACGCCGTCAACCACCTCGCCGGCACGGTCGGCGACCACCTCACCAGCACCACCACCAGCACGACGGAAGGCACCGCACGATGACGATCTCCACCCGGGGAGCCGGAAAAGCTCCCGCCGTACTCGTCCTGGAGGACGGCCGCTCCTTCCGCGGCCGCGCCTACGGGGCCGTGGGGGAGACCTTCGGCGAGGCGGTGTTCTCCACCGGCATGACCGGCTACCAGGAAACGCTGACCGACCCCTCGTACCACCGCCAGGTCGTCGTCATGACGGCCCCGCACGTCGGCAACACCGGCGTGAACGACGAGGACCCCGAGTCGAAGCGCATCTGGGTCTCCGGCTACGTGGTGCGCGACCCCGCCCGGGTCCCCTCCAACTGGCGCTCCCGCCGGTCGCTGGACGAGGAGCTCGCGAGCCAGGGCGTCGTCGGCATCAGCGGCATCGACACCCGCGCGCTCACCCGCCACCTGCGCGAGCGCGGCGCGATGCGCGTCGGCATCTTCTCCGGCAACGCCGTCCAGGACGAGGGCATACTGCTCGCCAAGGTGCGCCAGGCCCCCGAGATGACGGGCGCCGACCTCGCGGCCGAGGTCGCCACCAAGGAGACCTACGTCGTCCCCGCCGTCGGCACCAAGAGGTTCACCGTCGCGGCGATCGACCTCGGCATCAAGGGCATGACCCCGCACCGCATGGCCGAGCGCGGCATCGAGGTGCACGTCCTGCCCGCCACCGCCACCCTGGAGGACGTGTACGCGGTCGAGCCCGACGGCGTGTTCTTCTCCAACGGCCCCGGCGACCCCTCCACCGCCGACCACCCGGTCTCCGTCATGCGCGGCGTCCTGGAGCGGAAGACCCCGCTCTTCGGTATCTGCTTCGGCAACCAGATCCTGGGCCGCTCGCTCGGCTTCGGCACCTACAAGCTGAAGTACGGCCACCGCGGCATCAACCAGCCCGTGCAGGACCGCACGACCGGCAAGGTCGAGGTCACCGCGCACAACCACGGCTTCGCCGTCGACGCCCCGCTCGACAAGGTCTCCGACACGGAGTTCGGCCGCGCCGAGGTCTCCCACGTATGCCTGAACGACCAGGTCGTCGAAGGGCTCCAGCTGCTCGACCAGCCGGCCTTCAGCGTCCAGTACCACCCCGAAGCAGCCGCGGGCCCGCACGACGCCGCGTACCTCTTCGACCGTTTCGTCACCCTGATGGAGGGCCAGCGTGCCTAAGCGCTCCGATATCCAGTCCGTCCTGGTCATCGGCTCCGGTCCGATCGTCATCGGGCAGGCCGCCGAGTTCGACTACTCCGGCACCCAGGCCTGCCGCGTGCTCAAGGCCGAGGGCCTGCGCGTCATCCTGGTGAACTCCAACCCGGCGACGATCATGACCGACCCGGAGATCGCCGACGCCACGTACGTCGAGCCGATCACCCCCGAGTTCGTCGAGAAGATCATCGCCAAGGAGCGCCCCGACGCGCTGCTCCCGACCCTGGGAGGCCAGACCGCGCTCAACACCGCGATCTCCATGCACGACAACGGTGTGCTGGAGAAGTACGGCGTCGAGCTCATCGGCGCCAACGTCGAGGCCATCAACAAGGGCGAGGACCGCGACCTCTTCAAGGGCGTCGTCGAAGCCGTCAAGGCCAAGATCGGATACGGCGAGTCCGCCCGCTCCGTCATCTGCCACACCATGGACGACGTCATCGCCGGCGTCGACACCCTCGGCGGCTACCCCGTCGTCGTCCGCCCCTCCTTCACCATGGGCGGCGCCGGCTCCGGCTTCGCCCACGACGAGGAGGAGCTGCGCCGCATCGCCGGACAGGGCCTCACGCTCTCGCCGACCACCGAGGTGCTCCTGGAGGAGTCCATCCTCGGCTGGAAGGAGTACGAGCTGGAGCTGATGCGCGACAAGAACGACAACGTCGTGGTCGTCTGCTCCATCGAGAACTTCGACCCGATGGGCGTCCACACCGGCGACTCGATCACGGTCGCCCCGGCGATGACGCTCACCGACCGTGAGTACCAGCGGCTGCGTGACGTCGGCATCGCGATCATCCGCGAGGTCGGCGTGGACACCGGCGGCTGCAACATCCAGTTCGCCATCGACCCCGCCGACGGCCGGGTCATCGTCATCGAGATGAACCCGCGCGTCTCCCGGTCCTCCGCGCTCGCCTCCAAGGCCACCGGCTTCCCGATCGCGAAGATCGCAGCCAAGCTGGCCGTCGGCTACACGCTGGACGAGATCCCCAACGACATCACTGAGAAGACACCGGCCTCCTTCGAGCCGACCCTCGACTACGTCGTCGTCAAGGCCCCGCGCTTCGCCTTCGAGAAGTTCCCGTCCGCCGACTCCACCCTCACCACCACCATGAAGTCGGTGGGCGAGGCCATGGCGATCGGCCGCAACTTCACCGAGGCCCTGCAGAAGGCCCTGCGCTCCCTGGAGAAGAAGGGCTCGCAGTTCGCCTTCACCGGCGAGACCGGCGACAAGGCCGAGCTGCTCGCCCAGGCGGTCCGCCCCACGGACGGCCGCATCAACACCGTGATGCAGGCGATCCGCGCCGGCGCCACCCAGGAAGAGGTCTTCGACGCCACGAGGATCGACCCCTGGTTCGTCGACCAGCTCTTCCTGATCAAGGAGATCGCCGACGAGCTGGCCGCCGCCGAGCGCCTCGACGCCGAGCTGATCGCCGAGGCCAAGCGGCACGGCTTCTCCGACGCCCAGATCGGTGAGATCCGCGGCCTGCGTGAGGACGTCGTACGCGAGGTCCGGCACGCTCTGGGCATCCGCCCGGTCTACAAGACGGTCGACACCTGCGCCGCCGAGTTCGCCGCGAAGACGCCGTACTTCTACTCCTCCTACGACGAGGAGAGCGAGGTCGCGCCCCGCACCAAGCCCGCGGTGATCATCCTCGGCTCCGGCCCGAACCGCATCGGCCAGGGCATCGAGTTCGACTACTCGTGCGTCCACGCCTCGTTCGCCCTGCACGACGCGGGCTACGAGACCGTGATGGTCAACTGCAACCCGGAGACCGTCTCCACGGACTACGACACCTCCGACCGGCTCTACTTCGAGCCGCTCACCCTGGAGGACGTCCTGGAGATCGTGCACGCCGAGTCGCTGGCGGGCCCGATCGCCGGTGTCGTCGTGCAGCTCGGCGGCCAGACCCCGCTCGGCCTCTCCCAGGCGCTCAAGGACAACGGTGTGCCCGTCGTGGGGACGCCCCCGGAGGCGATCCACGCCGCCGAGGACCGCGGAGCCTTCGGCCGGGTGCTCGCCGAGGCCGGACTGCCGGCGCCGAAGCACGGCACCGCCACCACCTTCGCCGAGGCCAAGGCCATCGCCGACGAGATCGGCTACCCCGTCCTCGTACGCCCCTCGTACGTGCTCGGCGGCCGCGGCATGGAGATCGTCTACGACGAGACCCGCCTCTCCTCGTACATCGAGGAGTCCACCGAGATCAGCCCCACCCGGCCGGTCCTGGTCGACCGCTTCCTCGACGACGCGATCGAGATCGACGTCGACGCGCTCTACGACGGCACCGAGCTCTACCTCGGCGGCGTCATGGAGCACATCGAGGAGGCCGGCATCCACTCCGGCGACTCCGCCTGCGCGCTGCCCCCGATCACGCTCGGCGGCTACGACATCAAGCGGCTGCGGGCCTCCACGGAGGGCATCGCCAAGGGAGTCGGCGTCCGCGGACTGATCAACATCCAGTTCGCCCTCTCCGGCGACATCCTCTACGTCCTCGAGGCCAACCCGCGCGCCTCCCGGACCGTCCCCTTCACATCGAAGGCGACCGCGGTCCCGCTCGCGAAGGCCGCCGCCCGCATCTCGCTCGGCGCCACCGTCGCCGAGCTGCGCGAGGAGGGCCTGCTGCCGAGGACCGGCGACGGCGGCACCCTGCCGCTGGACGCGCCGATCTCCGTCAAGGAGGCCGTCATGCCGTGGTCGCGCTTCCGCGACATCCAGGGCCGCGGCGTCGACACGGTCCTCGGCCCGGAGATGCGCTCCACCGGTGAGGTCATGGGCATCGACTCCGTCTTCGGCACGGCGTACGCCAAGTCGCAGGCCGGCGCCTACGGACCGCTGCCCACCAAGGGACGTGCGTTCATCTCGGTCGCCAACCGCGACAAGCGCACGATGATCTTCCCGGCCCGCGAGCTGGTCGCCCACGGCTTCGAGCTGATGGCCACCTCCGGCACCGCCGAGGTCCTCAAGCGCAACGGGATCAACGCCACCGTCGTACGCAAGCTCTCCGAGGGCGAGGGCCCGAACGGCGAGAAGACCATCGTCCAGCTGATCCACGACGGCGAGGTCGACCTCATCGTCAACACGCCGTACGGGACGGGCGGCCGGCTCGACGGCTACGAGATCCGCACCGCGGCCGTGGCCCGGTCCGTGCCGTGCCTCACGACGGTCCAGGCGCTCGCCGCCGCCGTCCAGGGCATCGACGCGCTGAACCACGGCGGGGTCGGCGTACGTTCCCTCCAGGAACACGCGGAACATCTGACCGCGGCCCGCGACTAGCAGCCAGGCCCAGCAGGGGGACACCGGAAACGGTGTCCCCCTCTTCATGAGGACACCGTGATGTACAAACTCTTCTTCCAGCTGGTCTTCAAGCGGATGGACCCGGAGCAGGCCCACCACCTGGCCTTCCGGTGGATCCGCCTCGCCGCCCGCACCCCCGTGCTGCGCACCTTCGTCGCCGCCGCGCTCGCCCCCCGCCACCAGGAACTGCGCACCGAGGCCCTCGGGCTGCGGATGCACGGCCCCTTCGGGCTCGCCGCCGGCTTCGACAAGAACGCCGTCGCCATCGACGGCATGTCCATGCTCGGCTTCGATCACATCGAGATCGGCACGGTCACCGGCGAGCCGCAGCCCGGAAACCCCAGGAAGCGGCTGTTCCGCCTGGTCGCGGACCGTGCGCTGATCAACCGCATGGGCTTCAACAACGAGGGCTCGGCGGCCGTGGCGGAGCGCCTCGCCGCCCGCAACCCCGTCTTCCGCACCACCGTCGGCGTCAACATCGGCAAGACGAAGGTGGTCCCCGAGGCCGAGGCCGTGGGCGACTACGTGAAGTCCACCGAGCGGCTCGCCGCCCACGCCGACTACCTCGTGGTGAACGTCTCGTCGCCCAACACGCCCGGTCTGCGCAACCTCCAGGCGACCGAGGCGCTGCGCCCGCTGCTCACCGCCGTGCGCGAGGCCGCCGACCGCACCGTCACCGACCGGCGCGTCCCGCTGCTGGTCAAGATCGCCCCGGACCTCGCGGACGAGGACGTCGACGCGGTCGCCGACCTCGCCGTCGAGCTCGGCCTGGACGGCATCATCGCCACCAACACCACCATCGCCCGCGAGGGCCTCGGCCTGAAGTCCGACTCCACCCTGGTCGCGGAGACCGGCGGACTCTCCGGCGCGCCCCTCAAGGAGCGCTCCCTGGAGGTCCTGAGCCGCCTGTACGCCCGTGTGGGGACCCGGATCACCCTGGTGGGCGTCGGGGGCATCGAGAACGCCGAGGACGCCTGGCAGCGCATCCTGGCCGGTGCCACGCTCGTACAGGGCTACAGCGCCTTCATCTACGAGGGCCCGTTCTACGCCCGGGCGATCCACAAGGGACTGGCCGCCCGGCTGGCCGCCTCGCCGTACGCAACCCTCTCCGAGGCCGTCGGCGCCGAGACACGGAAGGTCATGCAGTGACCCCTGAACCCTTCGGCGCACGCCTGCGCCACGCCATGGACACCCGCGGGCCGCTCTGCGTCGGCATCGACCCGCACGCCTCCCTGCTCAGCTCCTGGGGCCTGAACGACGACGTCGCCGGCCTCGAGCGCTTCACACGTACGGTCGTCGAGGCGCTGGCCGACCGGGTCGCCGTGCTCAAGCCGCAGTCCGCGTTCTTCGAGCGGTTCGGCTCGCGAGGCGTCGCCGTCCTGGAAAAGGCGGTCGAGGAGGCCCGCGCCGCGGGAGCCCTCGTGCTCATGGACGCCAAGCGGGGCGACATCGGCTCCACGATGGGCGCCTACGCCGCCACGTACCTCGACAAGGACTCGCCGCTGTTCTCCGACGCGGTCACCGTCTCGCCGTACCTCGGCTTCGGCTCGCTGCGTCCGGCGCTCGACGCCGCCGAGGCCTCCGGTGCGGGCGTCTTCGTGCTCGCCCTCACCTCCAACCCGGAGGGCGCCGAGGTCCAGCGCGCCACCTCCGCCGACGGCCGGTCGCTGGCCCAGCTGATGCTCGACCACATGGCCGCCGAGAACGAGGGCGCCACGCCGCTCGGCTCCGTCGGGGCCGTGGTCGGCGCCACGCTCGGGGACACGGGAGCCGACCTGTCGATCAATGGTCCGCTCCTCGCACCCGGCATCGGCGCCCAGGGCGCCACGCCCGCGGATCTTCCCCGGGTCTTCGGCGCCGCGGTGCGCAACGTCGTGCCGAGTGTGAGCCGGGGGGTGCTGCGTCACGGACCGGATGTATCAGGGCTGCGCGAAGCCGCCGGACGGTTCGCGGACGAGGTCCGAACGGCCGTCCCGGAAAGCTGACCATGCCACGTAACAGCCTGTTGGCGGAATCCTGACCGAAAATCCGGGTTGTTATGGGCTAAATGTCCGGGTCGGTGCCAGCTGACCAGGACTTTTCGTCTGTTCTCGCTGACTCAGGCGCCCTTGGCCGCTAGTCTCCGTCGAGAGCCAACGAGCACTCGTTGTTCGTTGCTCACCAGGTGCGGAGCCATCCAGGCTCCGTACCGGTCCGTATCCGACAGATCGACATCCGAGGTGACGTAGGCGTGGCTCTTCCGCCCCTTACCCCTGAACAGCGCGCAGCCGCGCTCGAAAAGGCCGCCGCGGCTCGCCGGGAGCGGGCCGAGGTCAAGAATCGACTCAAGCACTCCGGTGCCTCCCTCCATGAGGTCATCAAGTCGGGCCAGGAGAACGACGTCATCGGCAAGATGAAGGTCTCCGCTCTCCTCGAGTCCCTGCCGGGCGTGGGCAAGGTCCGCGCCAAGCAGATCATGGAGCGGCTCGGCATCTCCGAGAGCCGCCGGGTCCGGGGTCTCGGCTCCAACCAGATCGCATCCCTGGAGCGTGAGTTCGGCGGCAGCGCCGCCTGACGTTCTCAGGCACTCCTGAGAACGGGGATAATCGCCCCATGGCTGCAACATCCCGGGGGACGTCCCCCGTACCCCCGGACGTACGTCCGCGGCTGACCGTGCTCTCCGGCCCCTCCGGGGTCGGCAAGAGCACGGTCGTCGCTCATATGCGCACGGTTCACCCCGAGGTCTGGCTCTCGGTGTCGGCGACGACACGGAAGCCGCGACCCGGCGAGCGTAACGGTGTCCACTACTTCTTCGTGGACGACGAGGAGTTCGACAAGCTGATCGCCAACGGCGAGCTGCTGGAGTGGGCCGAGTTCGCCGGCAACCGCTACGGCACGCCCCGCCGGGCCGTGCTCGACCGCCTGGAGGCGGGCGAGCCGGTGCTGCTGGAGATCGACCTGCAGGGCGCGCGGCTGGTCCGCCAGTCGATGCCCGAGGCGCAGCTCGTCTTCCTCGCGCCGCCCGGCTGGGACGAGCTGGTTCGCCGGCTCACCGGCCGCGGGACCGAGGCGCCCGACGTGATCGAGCGGCGGCTGGCGGCGGCGAAGGTCGAACTGGCCGCGGAGTCGGAGTTCGACACGACGCTCGTCAACACCTCCGTCGAGGACGTCGCACGCGAGCTGCTAACGTTGATGCTGCAGGCTTCCGGCCTCCGCGGCAGTGACGACTGACCTCAACGGTCCACACGTCCGCGGACGCAGAGCATCACTGCGGAACCAGCATGATCAAAGATCTCTTTGATCTCTATCCCCTTCGGAAGGCAGAGAGTGTCCTCTTCCATCACCACGCCCGAGGGCATCATCAACCCGCCGATTGATGAGCTCCTCGAGGCCACCGACTCGAAGTACAGCCTCGTGATCTACGCCGCCAAGCGCGCGCGTCAGATCAACGCGTACTACTCGCAGCTCGGTGAAGGCCTCCTCGAGTACGTCGGTCCGCTCGTCGACACCCACGTGCACGAGAAGCCGCTCTCGATCGCGCTCCGCGAGATCAACGCGGGTCTGCTGACCTCCGAGGCCATCGAGGGCCCCGCGCAGTAAGCAGGCGGCACGCAGGAAACGCACCTTCACCACAGGCCCGGCGGCCCGTAACCGCCGGGCCTGTGGTGTGTCCGGCCCCGGGCCCGCCGGAGCGGGCCGGGGACGGTGAGGCAGCATGGGGGCGTACGTCATGAGGCGCACGCGAGTGCGCTGGGACACGAGTGCGGGGAGACGCAGTGGACAAGCCCAAGGTCGTCCTGGGGGTCAGCGGAGGCATCGCCGCGTACAAGGCGTGCGAACTGCTCCGCAGGCTGACCGAGTCCGGCCACGACGTACGGGTCGTACCGACCGAGGCGTCGCTGAACTTCGTCGGGGCCGCCACCTGGTCGGCCCTCTCCGGGAACCCCGTGTCGACCGAGGTCTGGGAGAGCGTGCACGAGGTGCCGCACGTCCGGATCGGACAGGGTGCGGATCTCGTCGTGGTCGCCCCGGCCACCGCGGACATGCTCGCCAGGGCCGCCCACGGCCTGGCGGACGACCTCCTCACCAACACCCTGCTCACCGCGCGCTGTCCGGTCGTCTTCGCACCGGCGATGCACACCGAGATGTGGGAGCACCCCGCCACCCAGGAGAACGTCGCCACCCTGCGCCGCCGCGGTGCCGTCGTCATCGAGCCGGCCGTCGGCAGGCTCACCGGTGTGGACACGGGCAAGGGCAGGCTGCCGGACCCGGGGGAGATCTTCGAGGTCTGCCGGCGCGTCCTCGCCCGTGGTCCCGTCACGCCCGACCTCGCGGGCCTGGCACGTGGTGATCAGTGCGGGCGGCACCCGTGAGCCGCTCGACCCGGTGCGCTTCCTGGGCAACCGGTCCTCGGGCAAGCAGGGCTACGCACTCGCCCGCACCGCCGTCGCGCGTGGCGCCCGGGTGACGCTGATCGAGGCCAACACGGGGCTCCCCGACCCCGCGGGCGCCGACGTCGTGCGTGCCGGGACCGCCGTCCAGCTGCGCGAGGCCGTGCTGAAGGCGGCCGCGGACGCCGACGTGGTCGTGATGGCCGCGGCCGTCGCGGACTTCCGGCCCGCCGCCTACGCGTCGGGGAAGATCAAGAAGAAGGACGGCCAGGAGCCGGCGCCGATCACGCTCGTACGCAACCCCGACATCCTCGCCGAGGTCGCCGCCGACCGGGCCCGGCCCGGGCAGCTCGTCGTCGGATTCGCCGCCGAGACCGACGACGTCCTCGCCAACGGACGCGAGAAGCTCCGCCGCAAGGGCTGCGACCTCCTCGTCGTGAACGAGGTGGGGGAGCGGAAGACCTTCGGGTCCGAGGAGAACGAGGCGGTCGTGCTCGGATCCGACGGCGGCGAGACCGCTGTGCCGTACGGGCCGAAGGAAGCACTCGCCGACACGGTGTGGGACCTGGTGACGGCGCGTTTCGGTTAGATTGCACAGATGCCGCTCCGGCGCGAGGGAACTCGGGACGGACGGCGATGACTCGCCCCCGGAAGGAGGGATTGTCGTACTGCCGTCAACAGTGCCGCAGATCACAGAACTCCCAAGGGGCGAGACGCGTGACCCAATCACCGGAAGCGACCGATAAACTGGTCGACGGAATGTGCCGGGCGCAGCTCCCGGAGTTCCACCAATGATCAGCCAGCAGCCGCTGCAACCCCAGGGAGCGATGTGTCCCGCCGTCTCTTCACCTCGGAGTCCGTCACCGAGGGCCACCCCGACAAGATCGCTGACCAGATCAGCGACACGATTCTCGACGCGCTCCTGACCGAGGACCCCACCTCGCGCGTCGCCGTCGAGACCCTGATCACCACCGGTCTGGTGCATGTCGCGGGTGAGGTCACGACCAAGGCCTACGCCGATATCCCCAACCTCGTGCGCAACAAGGTGCTGGAGATCGGCTACGACTCCTCCAAGAAGGGCTTCGACGGGGCCTCCTGCGGCGTCTCGGTCTCCATCGGGGCGCAGTCCCCGGACATCGCCCAGGGCGTCGACACGGCGTACGAGAAGCGCGTCGAGGGAGCCTCCCGAGGTGAGGAGGAGGACGAGCTCGACAAGCAGGGCGCCGGCGACCAGGGGCTGATGTTCGGCTACGCCTGCGACGAGACGCCCGAGCTGATGCCGCTGCCGATCTACCTCGCGCACCGTCTCTCGCGCCGGCTCTCCGAGGTCCGCAAGAACGGGACCATCCCGTACCTGCGTCCCGACGGCAAGACCCAGGTCACCATCGAGTACGACGGTGACAAGGCCGTCCGCCTCGACACGGTCGTCGTCTCCTCGCAGCACGCCTCCGACATCGACCTGGACTCGCTGCTCGCGCCCGACATCCGCGAGTTCGTCGTCGAGCACGTCCTGAACCAGCTCATCGAGGACGGCATCAAGCTGGACACCGAGGGCTACCGCTTGCTGGTGAACCCGACCGGCCGCTTCGAGATCGGTGGCCCGATGGGCGACGCCGGCCTCACCGGCCGCAAGATCATCATCGACACCTACGGCGGCATGGCCCGCCACGGCGGCGGCGCCTTCTCCGGCAAGGACCCGTCCAAGGTCGACCGCTCGGCCGCCTACGCCATGCGCTGGGTCGCCAAGAACGTCGTCGCGGCCGGGCTCGCCACGCGCTGCGAGGTCCAGGTCGCCTACGCGATCGGCAAGGCCGAGCCCGTGGGCCTGTTCGTCGAGACCTTCGGCACCGCCGCGGTCGACACGGAGAAGATCGAGCACGCCATCGGCGAGGTCTTCGACCTCCGCCCGGCCGCGATCATCCGCGACCTCGACCTGCTCCGCCCGATCTACGCCCAGACCGCTGCGTACGGACACTTCGGCCGCGAGCTCCCCGACTTCACCTGGGAGCGGACCGACCGTGTGGACGCGCTGCGCGCGGCCGCGGGCCTGTAGCACGCGGGTAGTTCTCACACCGGGGCCCGGACACCGTACGAGGTGTCCGGGCCCCGGCGTGTGCGCCCGTCCCGCACACCCGGGACGTGTCAGTGGTGTCTGGTAGGAATGTGGCTGTGAGCAGCGACGACGAGCAGTCCGAAGAGCCCGGTGCCGGGGCGCCGGAGCAGCTTGCGCTCATCCGGGAGACGGTGCGCCGGGCCAAGGTGCCGCGGGCCAAGCCGCGCACGTGGCGCGGCGCCCCGCTCGCCGGGGAACTGCCCGTCGCCCGCGTCCTGGTGAACAAGGGCGCACTCCACCTCGACCAGTACTTCGACTACGCCGTTCCCGAGGAGCTCGACGCACAGGCCCGGCCGGGCGTCCGCGTCCGGGTGCGGTTCGGGGCCGGAGGACGTCAGGTCCGAGGCGGGAGGCGCGAGGGCGGCGGTCTGATCGACGGCTTCCTGATCGAACGCCGCGCCACCTCGGACTACCAGGGAGCCCTGGCGGCCCTCGCCTACGTCGTCTCACCCGAGCCGGTGCTCGGCCCGGAGCTGCTGGAGCTCTCACGGGCCGTCGCCGACCGCTACGCCGGCAGCCTCGCCGACGTGCTCCAGCTCGCCGTGCCCCCGAGGAACGCGCGCGCCGAGAGCAAGCCGTCGCCCGCACCCCTGCCGCCGCCCCCCGCCCCCTCGCCCGGCTCCTGGGAGCGGTACGCCCAGGGCCCCGGCTTCCTGCGCGCGCTGGCCGAGGGCGGTGCGCCGCGGGCCGTGTGGACCGCGCTCCCCGGACCGCACTGGCCCGAGGAGATCGCCCGTGCCATGGCCGCGACCCTGGCCTCGGGCCGGGGCGCGCTCGTCGTCGTGCCGGACGGGCGGACCGCCGGGCGGGTCGACGCCGCCCTCACCGAGGTACTGGGGCAGGGGCGGCACGCGCTGCTGACCGCCGAATCCGGCCCCGAGAAACGCTACCGGCAGTGGCTGGCGGTCCGGCGCGGCTCCGTGCGCGCGGTGGTGGGGACCAGGGCCGCGATGTTCGCCCCGGTCGCCGATCTCGGCCTCGTGGCCCTCTGGGACGACGGGGACTCCAGCCACAGCGACGACAACGCGCCCTTCCCGCACGTCAGGGAGGTGCTGGAGCTGCGGGCGGCGCACGGCCGCTGCGGCTTCCTGCTGGGCGGCACGAACTGCACGGTGGAGGCCGCCCAGCTGGTCGAGAACGGCTGGGCCCTGCCCCTGCGCCCGGACCGGGAGCAACTGCGGATCGCGGCGCCTCTCGTGCGTACCGTCGACGACGGGGAGCTCGCGCGGGACGGCGCCGCGCGCTCGGCACGACTGCCCAGCCTGGCCTGGCAGACCGTCAGGGACGGCCTGCGCAGCGGTCCCGTACTCGTACAGGTGCCCCGCCGGGGTTACGCTCCCAGGCTGTCCTGCGAGCGGTGCCGTGAACCCGCCCGGTGCCGGCACTGCGCGGGGCCGCTGCAGGCCCCTGACCAGCAGGACCTCAACTGCGCCTGGTGCGGGCGGGCCGAGACCGCGTGGAACTGCCCGGCCTGCGGCGGCGTACGCCTGCGGGCCAGGATCGTCGGAGCCGGACGGACCGCGGAGGAGCTGGGGCGGGCGTTTCCCGCCGTCCCGGTGCGGACCTCCGGCCGGGACCATGTGCTGGACTCGGTGCCGGGCCTGCCGGCTCTCGTCGTCAGCACTCCCGGGGCCGAGCCTGTCGCCGAGGGCGGTTACGCGGCGGCGCTGCTGCTGGACGGCTGGGCGATGGTCGGCCGGCCCGACCTGCGGGCGGGCGAGGAGGCGCTGCGGCGCTGGACGGCCGCCGCCGCGCTGGTGCGGGGCCGACCGGAGGGAGGCACGGTGGTGATCGTGGCCGAGCCGACGCTGGCGCCGGTGCAGGCCCTGGTCCGCTGGGACCCGGTCGGTCACGCCCGCCGTGAACTCGCGGATCGCGCGGAGCTCGGTTTCCCGCCGGTGTCCAGAATGGCTTCGGTGACCGGGCCGCCCGAGGCGGTCGCGGCCTATCTCGCCGGTGCGGAGCTGCCGCCCGAGGCGCAGGTGCTCGGTCCTGTGCCGGTACAGGGAGGCGCTCCCGGCAGGCCCCGCCGACAGGGGGACGCCCCGCCCGGCGAGACTTGGGAGCGGGCGCTGGTCAGGGTTCCGCCCGGGCGTGGAGCGGCGCTGGCCTCCGCGCTGAAGGCGGCTCAGGCCGCACGGACGGCCAGAGGCACCGGGGACCCCGTGCGGATCAGGATCGACCCGCCGGACATCGGCTGACGCTGCCGGCTGCGGGTCGGGACGTCGGAAGGCCACGGAGAACGGGCCCGCCGGCGGGCCCGGCAGGGTCCTGGCCGTAGTCCTCAGCCGTTGCGCGGGCCGGGGAAGGCGCCGGAACGGTCCGAAGGCTGCGGCGGCATCGAGCGGGCGGCCGGTACGGCCGGCACCGCGGAGGAGGAACCCGGCACCGCGGGGACCGTGCGGGTCGTGGCCTCGGACGTCGCTTCGGCCGCCCCCGGCTGAGGGGTGGCGCGGCGGGCGCCGTAACGGCGGTGCACCGCCTGCTTGGTGACACCGAGGGCGGACCCCACCGCGTCCCACGAGAAGCCCAGCGAGCGGTCGAAGTCCACCGCGGCGGTGACCAGCGTCTCGACGCTGTCGCGCAGTTCCTGGGCGAGCCGGACCGTCGGGGCGGGTGCCCTGCCGTAGACGACGAAGCCCGCGGACGGGCCCGTGCGGCGAGGGCGGTAGACGTTGCCCAGCTGCGCGGTGAGGGTACGCAGCGCGTCCACCTGCCGCCGGACCCGCTCGATGTCCCGCACCAACAAATGCAGGCTGGCACGAGCTTGGGCGTCGTGGGTTGCGTGGTCGGCCATGAACAAGCCTTTCGAACCGGCGTTGAAAGGGATCGGACCGCCCGGGGGCGGTCCACTTCGGTCAATCTCACTTGACCAACGCGTCACCCGGCCATGTGGTCACGCAACTGGGGCGTATGTCTGTGCGCGCGGGGGCGCGTGGGCCTGCGTACGCCCCCTGCCCGCCGGGCCCGGACAGCCGGGGCGGGCCGGGCGGGGGCGCGGGGCCACCCCTAGACTGGTGTGCTGCTCGCCACGTACGTTCCGCCCGAGAGGCAGTCCGCCACCCATGAAGCTCGTCTTCGCAGGCACCCCCGAGGTAGCCGTTCCCGCCCTGGACGCCCTGATCGCCTCCGGCCGCCACGAGGTGGCCGCCGTGGTGACGCGTCCCGACGCACCGGCCGGACGGGGGCGCCGGCTGGTCGCCAGTCCGGTGGCCGAACGGGCCGAGGAGGCGGGCATCGAGGTCCTCAAGCCGGCCAAGCCGCGCGACGAGGAGTTCCTGGCACGGCTTCGGGAGATCGCGCCGGACTGCTGCCCCGTGGTCGCCTACGGTGCGCTGCTGCCCAAGGTGGCGCTCGACGTGCCCGCGCGCGGCTGGGTCAACCTGCACTTCTCGCTGCTGCCCGCCTGGCGTGGGGCCGCGCCGGTGCAGCACTCCGTGATGGCCGGCGACGAGGTCACCGGCGCGTCGACCTTCCTGATCGAGGAGGGCCTGGACTCCGGACCGGTGTACGGCGTCCTGACCGAGGAGGTACGGCCCACCGACACCAGCGGTGATCTGCTCACCCGCCTCGCCTTCGCCGGAGCCGGGCTGCTCGCGGCGACCATGGACGGCATCGAGGACGGCACCCTGCACGCCGTCCCGCAGCCCGCCGAGGGCGTCACCCTCGCACCCAAGATCACCGTCGAGGACGCCCAGGTGCAGTGGTCCGCGCCCGCCCTCCGCGTCGACCGCGTGGTGCGCGGCTGCACCCCCGCCCCCGGCGCGTGGACCCTGTTCCGCGGGGAACGCCTCAAGCTGGTCCAGGCCGCTCCCGTCCTGGACCGCACCGATCTGGCCCCGGGCGAGCTCTCCGCGGGCAAGAACAACGTGTACGTGGGCACCGGCTCGCACGCCGTGGAACTCCTCTGGGTCCAGCCCCAGGGCAAGAAGCCGATGCGGGCCGCCGACTGGGCCCGCGGGGTGCGCATCGCCCACGGGGAGCTGCTGGGGCTCTGAGCCGCGGCGGCCCGGGACGGGGCAGGGGGCGGGCGACGTACGCTGGACGGGTTCGCCCCCTCACCATCAGCGGAGCACCTTTCACGTGAACGACCAGCAGCGCCGTCGTCCCGCCAAGCCTCACCGCCGTCCCAAGAAGGACCCCGTCAGGTTCCTCGCCTTCGAGGTGCTCAGGGCCGTGGACGAGCGCGACGCCTACGCCAACCTCGTCCTGCCCCCCCTGCTCAAGAAGGCACGGGCCAAGGGCGACTTCGAGGGGAGGGACGCGGCGCTGGCGACGGAACTGGTCTACGGGACCCTGCGCCGCCAGGGCACCTACGACGCGATCGTCGCCGCCTGCATCGACCGGCCGCTGCGCGAGGTCGACCCGCCGGTGCTCGACGTGCTCAACATGGGCGTCCACCAGCTCCTCGGCACCCGCATCCCGACCCACGCGGCCGTGTCCGCCAGCGTGGAGCTGGCGCGGGTGGTGCTCGGTGAGGGCCGTGCCAAGTTCGTGAACGCGGTGCTGCGCAAGGTCTCCGCGCACGATCTGGACGAATGGGTGCAGCGCGTCGCGCCCTCGTACGACGAGGACGCCGAGGAACACCTCTCCGTCGTCCACTCGCACCCCCGCTGGGTCGTCTCGGCGCTCTGGGACGCCCTGGGCGGCGGACGCGCCGGGATCGAGGACCTGCTCGAGGCGGACAACGAGCGCCCCGAGGTGACGCTGGTCGCCCGCCCCGGCCGCTCGACCACCGACGAACTGCTGGAGGCCCTCGGCGAGGAGAGCGGCCTTCCCGGCCGCTGGTCGCCGTACGCCGTGCGGATGGCCGAGGGCGGCGAGCCCGGAGCACTGGCCGCCGTACGGGACGGCAGCGCCGGCGTCCAGGACGAGGGCAGCCAGCTCGTCGCCGCCGCCCTGGCCGCCGCGCCCGTCGAGGGCACCGACACCCGGTGGCTCGACGGCTGCGCGGGACCGGGAGGCAAGGCCGCGCTGCTGGCCGCGCTCGCCGCCGGACGCGGGGCGACCCTGCTGGCGGCGGAGAAGCAGCCGCACCGCGCACGGCTCGTCGAGCGCGCCCTGGCGGGCAACCCGGGGCCCTACCAGGTGATCATCGCCGACGGCACCCGGCCCCCGTGGCAGCCCGGCTCCTTCGACCGGGTCCTCATGGACGTACCGTGCTCCGGCCTCGGCGCCCTGCGGCGGCGCCCCGAAGCCCGCTGGCGCCGCCGCGCGGAGGACCTGGAGAGCTTCGCCCCCCTGCAGCGCGGCCTGCTGCGCGAGGCGCTGAAGGCCGTACGGATCGGCGGCGTCGTCGGTTACGCGACCTGCTCCCCGCACCTCGCGGAGACCAGGGTCGTCGTCGAGGACGTGCTCAAGGGGCGCGGCGGGGCGGCCGTCGAGGCCGAGTGGATCGACGCCCGCCCCCTGCTCCCCGGAGTGCCCGCCCTGGGGGACGGGCCGGACGTGCAGCTGTGGCCCCATCTGCACGGCACCGACGCGATGTACCTGGCCCTGCTGCGCCGTACGGGCTGAGGGTCCGCAGCACCGCGGGAGCCGTCCGTTCAGCGCGGACGGTCTCCCGCGACGGCCACCCGCTCCGCCACCCTGCGGTGCGGGGCGTAGTCGTTCACCGCGTAGTGCTGCGTCGCCCGGTTGTCCCAGAACGCGACGTCCCCCGCGCGCCAGGTGAAGCGGACCTGGTACTCGGGCACATGCGCCTGCTGGAACAGCAGCCGCAGCATCCGGTCGCTCTCGTCACGGTCCCAGCCCACGATCCGGGTGGTGAACGAGGTGTTGACGAAGAGCATCCGGCGTCCGGTGACGGGGTGCGTCCGGACCACCGGGTGCTCGACCGGCGGGAAGCGGTCCTGGAAGGGGACCAGCCGCTCATGAGGAGTGAAACGCGCGAAGCCCGGGACGAAGTCGTGCACCGCGCGCGCCCCCTCCAGACGCTCCTTCATCTCCGGCGCGAGGTTGTCGTACGCCGCGGCCATGTCCGCCCACATCGTGTCCCCGCCGTACGGAGGCACCTCGCGCAGGTGGAGGACCGCGCCGAGTGCCGGCCGTTCCCGGAACGTCACATCGGTGTGCCAGACGTTCTCGAAGCTCGGCGCGGAGGAGCGGTCGAAGCGCGCCACCTCGGGATCGTCCCCGGCCGCCAGCAGGGGGTTGGTCTCCAGCTCGCCCCAGTTGCCGGCGAAGGCACGCTGCTGGGCCGAACTGGGGTGCTGCCCGCGGAAGAAGAGCACCTTCCACTCCAGCAGCGCCCGGTCGAGTTCCTCGCGCACGGCGGGCGCGAGCGGGCGGGTCAGGTCGACACCGCCGATCTCGGCGCCGATGACCGGGCCGAGGGGAACGAGGCCGAACAGGGTGTAGGGCCGGTCGGGCCGGCCCGGCGCCAGCCTGCGCAGCTCGCGGGCGCCCTCGTACAGCCCGTCCGGGGGCAGCCGGGTGGCGCGCAGCGCGGAACCGGGTGACGTGATGAGGGACATGGGGACTCCTGTCTGCGTGTGGATGTGCGGGCGGGGCGGCCCGTCCGGGCTCAGCGGGCCGCGTCGCGGACGGCCGCGCCGATCTCGGCGCGCAGGGCGGCGTACTCGGGCAGCCCCCTCAGCCCGTCCGGGTCGTCCTTCCCCGTCCGGGGCAGGGGGATGCGGATGTCCAGGGCAACGGTGCCTGGACCGGCGCTCAGGACGACCGCGCGGGTACCGAGGAAGACGGCCTCGTCCACGCTGTGCGTGACGAAGACCGACGTGATCCCCGTACGCGCGCTGACCGTGCGCAGGTCCTCCTGGAGCCGCTCACGGGTGAGCGCGTCCAGAGCCGCGAACGGCTCGTCCAGCAGCAGCAGGTCCTTGCCGCCGGCCAGGGCCCGGGCGATGGCCACCCGCTGCTGCTGGCCCCCGGAGATCTGCCAGGTCCTGCGGCCCGCGGTGCCGGCCAGCCCGACCCGCTCCAGCAGTTCCTCGACGCGCGCGGGGCGTTCGGCCCGGGGGACTCCCGCGTAACGGAGCGCCAGCGCGATGTTCTCCCCGACCGTCCGCCAGGGGAACAGCCGCGGCTGCTGGAAGACCACGCCCGCCTGGCGTCCCGGCTCAGGCGTTCCGCCGTGCACGGTGACGTCGCCCGAGGTGGCGTGCTCGAAGCCGGCGATCAGCCTCAGCAGCGTGCTCTTCCCGCTGCCCGAGGGGCCCACGAGCACCAGGAACTCACCGGCCGGGACGTCGAGCGACAGCGGCCCGAGGGCCGTCACGGCGTCCGCGCCGCGTCCGTAGCGGTGCGTGACCTCACGCACGGACGCGGCCGGCGTCACTTCACGCGCGGCCGCGGCGGTTGCCGTTGCGGCCCCCCGCGCCTCGTGGGGGGCGTCCGCCTGTCGGTCATCCGGAGACGGCATCGCTCAGCCCTTCCACGTACACGGCCTTCTCCAGCTCCGAGAGCTCCGGTGCGGCCGGGATCTGCTTCTGTCCCGCCAGGAACTCCGCCGCGCTGTGCAGGTTCTCCGCCAGGTTGCCGACCTTCCCGGGGCGGCCCAGCCACTTGTCGTCGGCCTGTTCGGCCGGCTTGAGGAAGATGCCCTGCTTCAGCTGGGCGGCGGCGTCCTCGGGGCTGATTCCGAGCTGCTTGCCGACGGCCTCGGCGGCGGCCGGCGGATCGTCGTGGATCAGGTCCAGGGCCTGCGCCTGGGCCTTGCGCCAGGCCGCGATCACCTCGGGCTGCTTGTCGATGAAGGCGGTGGACGCCACTCCGAGGTCGAGGGTGGGCTTGTCGGCCGCGGCCAGTTCCCGGCTGGAGAGCAGGGTCTTGCCGGTCTTCCCGAGCTCGTCGAGCGTGGGCAGCCAGACGTAGGCCGCGTCGATGTCCCCGCGTGACCAGGCCGCGACGATGTCCTGCGGTTCGAGGTCGAGCAGATCGACCTTCGACGCGTCCACGCCCGCCTTGTCGAGCGCGGCGAGCAGACTGTAGTGCGAGGTCGAGCTGAAGGGGGTGGCAACCTTGCGGCCCGCCAGGTCCCCGAGGTCCTTCACGCCGGCGCCGTCCCGCGCCACCAGCGCCTCGTTGTCACCGGCGACATCCAGCACCCAGGTCACCCGGTACGGGATGTTCAGCGGCTCGGACAGACCGCGCGCCACCGGGCTGGAGCCGATCGCGGCGAGATCGACCGAGCCCGCGACGAAGGCGGTGTTGATGCTGGCGCCGGAGTCGAACTTGATCCACTTGATCGTGTGGTCCGGCAGGGCCTTCTCCAGCAGGCCCTTCTCCTTCACGATCAGGTCGCCGCTGGGGAAGGCCTGATAACCGATCCGGATCGTCCTGCCGTCGCCCTGGTCGTCACCGCCTCCGCCGCCTCCCGTCCCGCAGGCGGTGACGACGACGAGTGCTCCCAGAGCCGCGACGAGCATGGAGGCGCGGCGCAGACCGCGTGTTCCGGGCATGGTGTGGTCCTTCGTTCGGTGATCGAGGGGCATGGCGGGTGGGGCGGCGGTGCGGTGCCCGGTGGTCACGACAGCCGGCGCCACGGAGCGAGCCGGTTCTCGGCGCCCCGCAGCAGGGCGTCGATCAGCAGGCCGGAGACGCCGATCGCGAAGAGTCCGAGTACGACCACGTCGGACTGGTTGTAGCGCTGGGCGTCACGGATCATGCCGCCGATGCCGGGCAGTCCGTTGACGGTCTCGGCGGCGACCACCGAGGAGTAGGCGATGCCGAACGCCAGCCGGACGCCGACCAGGATCTCCGGCAGCGCGGACGGCAGGACGACGGACGCCACCACCTGCGAGCGTCGGGCCCCTATGGCCCGTGCCGCCTCCACCAGCGAGGCGGGCGCGGAGGCGACGGCGGACGCGGTGGCCACGGCCACGGGTGGCATGGCGGCGATCGCCAGCAGCCACAGCTTGGGCGCCTCGTCGATGCCGAACCAGATGATCAGCAGGCTGAAGTAGGCGAGCGGCGGCAGGGTCCGGAGGAATGCCACCGCCGGTTCGAACACCACGCGTACCCACGGCAGTGTGCCCATCAGGATCCCGGCCACCAGACCGGCCAGGACACCGGCGCCCGCGCCGATGGCTATCCGGCGCAGACTGATGCCGAGGTGCTCGATCAAGGTGTGGCCCTGGTAGCCGCGCACCCCGTCATGGGTGCCCGACGTCGTGACGAGTGCGTCCCAGACGGCCGAGGGCGGCGGCACGAGCAGCGGTGACCACAGCCGGAGCGCGGTCACGAGCTGCCACAGGGCGAGCAGCACGACCAGCGCGACCAGCCGCAGCCCGGCCCGGCGCAGCCGCGCGGTCCTCTCCGGCGATCGGCGGCGCGCCGGGCGCGCGGGGGCGGGTCCGGGGAGAGGGCCGGGCCTGACGGCTGCTTCTCCGTGGTGGTGGACGTGGTCATGGGCGGGCTCCGTCGAGAGGTGCCGCGGAGACCCGGCCGCCGGGCGGCGGACGGGCGTGCGGCAGGGGACGCGGGGCGCGCGGACGACGGCGCCCGCGGGCAACGGGGGAGGGACCCCGCAGAACGCGTGCGGCCGGACGCCGGGAAGGGACGGAAACGTCCGGTCCGGATCGGGTGCGGGTTCTGGAGGGGGCCGCCGGCTCACCCGAGGGGTGGCCGGAAGGCGGGCGGACGATGCCGCACAGTTCTGGAAGCGCTCAGCGCTGCCGGGCCAGGCTCAACAGGAGCAGCTGGTCACACGGCAGAGATCGATGCTGAGACGCTCCTTCAGGAACTGGTCGCTGATCACGGGAATTTTCTAACACAGGCTCAAGGCGGGCACCAGGGGCTGTCCGCGTCCTGGTACGGACCGGAGCGGTGCGCCGCCCGCCGGACCGCCGCCCGCCGGACCGCTGAGGGGAACAGCGGAGGAGGGCGCGGACGGCAACGGGCGGGGAGGGAATCCCGGGGCCTGACGGGCGGGATCGCGTGAACCGTAATGATCCCGTGAGGCTTTGGGGCGCACTGCGGCGAGGAAGTGGCGCCGGGCATGGCAGGCTTGGGGGCATGGCCCAGATCAACCCCAGCATCCTGTCCGCCGACTTCGCACGCCTCGCCGAGGAGGCGAAGGCCGTGGAAGGCGCCGACTGGCTCCATGTCGATGTCATGGACAACCATTTCGTGCCCAATCTGACGCTCGGCGTACCGATCGTGGAGGCGCTGAGCAAGGCCACGGACACCCCGCTGGACTGCCACCTCATGATCGAGGACGCGGACCGCTGGGCACCGCAGTACGTCGAGGCCGGTGCGGGCTCGGTCACCTTCCACGCGGAGGCCGCGGCGGCGCCCGTACGCCTGGCCCGGGAGATCAGGGCCAAGGGTGCCCGCGCCTCCATGGCGCTCAAGCCCGCCACGCCCATCGAGCCGTACGAGGACCTGCTCCCCGAGCTCGACATGTTGCTGATCATGACGGTGGAGCCGGGTTTCGGCGGCCAGGCGTTCCTCGACATCATGCTGCCGAAGATCCGCCGCACCCGTGAGCTGATCTCCAAGCACGGCCTCGAACTGTGGCTCCAGGTCGACGGCGGGGTCTCCGCCACCACGATCGAGCGGTGTGCCGAGGCCGGCGCGGACGTGTTCGTCGCCGGCTCCGCGGTGTACGGGGCCGAGGACCCGGCAGAGGCGGTGCGGGCACTGCGCGCGCAGGCGGACACGGTCACCGCTTCCGCGCCCTGGGCGTGCGGCCACTGAACAAAGCTCAGATGAACGCGGCCCGACGGGCCTGATCAAGCAACGCCGGATCTGACAGGATGAACGGCGTACGAGCGTGTGAACAGCAGTGAGGAGATCGCGGTGTCTGGCATCTCGGCGGGTCGGTCAGCCATGCGGATGGGACCCGCGGAGCTGGTGCAGGCGGCGGCCATGGCCCGCCGGTTCTACCTGGAGGGCAAGTCGAAGATCCAGATCGCCGAGGAGTTCGGCGTCAGCCGCTTCAAGGTGGCCCGGGTCCTGGAGACGGCCCTCGAGCGTGATCTCGTACGGATCGAGATCCGGGTACCGGCGGAGCTGGACGCGGAGCGCTCCGACGCGCTCCGGGCGCGCTACGGCCTGCGGCACGCTGTCGTGGTCGAATCCCCGGCGGAGGAGCAGGACGACGCCGCCGACCCGGAGAACCTCGGTGAGGTGGCTGCCGAGCTGCTCGGCGAGCTGGTCGACGAGGGCGACGTGCTGGGCCTGGCCTGGGGCCGCTCCACGATCCACATGGCGGCGGCCCTCGACCGGCTGCCCCCGTGCACGGTCGTGCAGCTGACCGGCGTGTACGACGCGGGTACGGCCGAGCGCGGTTCGGTCGAGGCTGTCCGCCGCGCCGCGCAGGTGTCCGGCGGAGAGGCGCATCCCATCTACGCCCCGATGCTGCTGCCCGACCCGGCGACGGCGGCCGCACTGCGTCATCAGACGGGGATCGCCCGCGCTTTCGAGTACTTCGACAAGGTGACGGTCGCGGCGGTCTCCATCGGATCGTGGGAGCCCGGCATCTCCACCGTCCACGACATGCTCTCGGACGAGGAGCGTGCCCACTACGCCTCGCTCGGAGTGGCGGCGGAGATGTCCGCGCACCTCTTCGACACGAACGGTCGGCGGGTCGGCAGGGACCTCGGCGAGCGGTGCATCACCGTGGAGGCCGACCGGCTGCGCCGGATCCCCGAGGTGGTCGCCATCGCCGGAGGACAGCGCAAGGCGGCGGCGATCGGCGCGGTGCTGCGCTCCGGGCTGGTCACCAGCCTGGTCACGGACACCGCGGCGGCCGACTACCTGCTCACGGAGTCGCCCGCCGGACAGCGGCCGGCGCTGGAGCGGGCCGACCCCGACAACTGACCCGGGGCGTCGCGGCCGGCCTGGCACGGACCGATGACGACGGAGGCCGGGCACCGCACGGGTGCCCGGCCTCCGTCGTGTCCGGTCAGAGGCCGTTGCCCGCGCCCAGCCGCGCGTGGTCCTCGCTCACGCCGAGGACGGACTCCTCCAGATAGGCCCCGGGCTCCGCGTACTGGCTGACGTCCGCCGGGTTGTAGCGGGGGGTCTGCCGCGACCAGTCCAGGTTCCCGCGCATCCAGCTCCGCATCCCGTCGAGATAGGGCACGAGCAGGTCCGCCAGTTCCGGGTACAGGCCGAGCAGCTCGCTCTCGGCCGTGAGGAACCGCTCCGTCTCGGTGGCGATCTCGTCGCATACGTGTTCGAGCGCCTGCTGCTTGTCGTAGCCACGGTGGTGGCGGACCAGGTGGACGAGGTTGTGGATCTCGCCCAGCACCTGCTCCTTCTCGTAGGAATACACGTCGTTCGCCCAGCACACGACGTTGCAGGACGCCTCCAGTGCCGTGATGAACCGGGCGTCGTTGTGGACCGACTCGGGCGCCCCGATGCCGGCCACGATCTCTATGAGGTCCATGCAGACATGGATGGCCCCGGTGTGCCGGCGCTTGGCGATGTACACGGCCTCGGGCGGCACTACCCCGTCCGCCCGGTTCCCCGCCTCCCAGGTGGTGGCGGTCGTCAGGTAGGTCATGAGGTGCCAGGTGAAACGGGTGCGCCAGTGGGCGGCGGCCTGCGGAACTGTACGTTCCCACAGGTCCGCCAGGGCGACCAGTGCTGCGGGGGTCTCCTCGTCCGGGGTGGGGGCGGGGGCCCTGCCCTCGACCACGGCGCGCATCCGCTCCACCACGTCGCGTACGCGGTCGGGGCTGCGCCCAAGATGCCCGTCGTCCAGCTGGTCGTCGACCAGGAACAGCCAGACGAACCAGTCGGCGACCAGATCCAGGTGCTCACTGTTCGCCGTCGGATGGACCATGCCCACGAAGGCGCCGAAGTCGGCCTGCTCGAAGCGTCGTCTGGCCGATTCCCGGTGCACCAGGCCGGTGCGCCGTGTCCAGGCGTCGAGGTGCTCGCGGGTGTGACTCACGTGCGGATTGCTCCGCTGAGGGAACGGGCAGTAGATATCGGGTAGTTCGCTCTCCACAGGCGGTCCCCATCCTCTCCGGCCGAACGCATGACAGGTGTTCCGGGCTCGTGGGCGGCGTCGCGCCTACCGCGAGGACCTGCGGATTTGAAGCTACCTGACCCCTCGTCACCCGGTCCAGGGATCGTGATCACGAACGAGCGAATCGTGTTCGGGTAGGGTCCATGGGTAAGGCAGGTTCCACTTGCCCGGCCCCCGGGCAGCCTCCTTGGAGGAACTGACGAACGCGGGGGCTCATTGCTGTGTCTTCGTGGAAACGACCTGCACCGTTTCGTATGAAAAAATGGTTCTTATGCGTTTTCTTGAGCCCGGAACCGGTCGCTACACGACCTCTCCCTCGGTCCCCTACGACCTCACGTACGACGATGTCTTCATGGTCCCCGGCCGTTCCGCGGTCGGGTCCCGGCAGGCCGTGGATCTCTCCTCGCCGGACGGCAGCGGCACCACCATCCCGCTCGTCGTGGCGAACATGACCGCCATCGCGGGCCGCCGGATGGCCGAAACCATCGCCCGCCGCGGCGGCCTCGTCGTGATCCCCCAGGACATCCCGATCGAGGTCGTCACCGAGGTCATCGGCTGGGTCAAGAAGCGCCACCTCGTGCTCGACACGCCGATCGTGCTGGCCCCCGGCCAGACCGTCGCCGACGCGCTCTCCCTCCTGCACAAGCGGGCTCACGGGGCCGGCGTCGTCGTGGACGCCGAGAGCCGTCCTGTCGGGGTCGTCACCGACCACGACCTGACCGGCGTGGACCGCTTCACCCAGCTGTCCGAGGTCATGTCCAAGGACCTCGTGGTGCTCGACGCGGACATCGACCCGCGGGAGGCCTTCAACAAGCTCGACGGCGCCAACCGCAAGCTCGCCCCGGCGGTCGACGCGGACGGCCGCCTCGTCGGCATCCTCACCCGTAAGGCCGCACTGCGGGCGACGCTGTACACCCCCGCGACGGACGCGGACGGCAAGCTGCGGATCGCGGCGGCCGTCGGCATCAACGGTGATGTGGCGGGCAAGGCCAAGCAGCTCCTCGACGCAGGTGTCGACACCCTCGTCGTGGACACCGCGCACGGCCACCAGGAATCCATGATCAGCGCGGTCGCCGCCGTCCGGGCACTCGACCCGGCCGTGCCGATCGTCGCGGGCAACGTCGTGGCGGCCGAGGGCGTGCGGGACCTGATCGAGGCCGGCGCAGACATCATCAAGGTCGGTGTGGGTCCGGGCGCGATGTGCACCACGCGCATGATGACCGGGGTCGGCAGGCCCCAGTTCTCCGCCGTGCTGGAGTGCGCCGCCGAGGCGAGGAAGCACGGCAAGCACGTCTGGGCCGACGGAGGCGTCCGGCACCCGCGCGACGTGGCGATGGCGCTCGCCGCAGGTGCGTCCAACGTCATGATCGGTTCCTGGTTCGCCGGTACGTACGAGTCGCCCGGAGACCTCCAGCAGTCCGCCGACGGGCGCTACTACAAGGAGTCGTTCGGGATGGCCTCGGCGCGTGCGGTCCGCAACCGTACGTCGGAGGAGTCCGCCTACGACCGTGCGCGCAAGGGTCTGTTCGAGGAGGGCATCTCCACCTCGCGGATGTTCCTCGACCCCACCCGTCCCGGTGTGGAGGACCTGATCGACTCGATCATCGCCGGTGTCCGCTCCTCCTGCACCTACGCGGGGGCGTCCTCGCTCGAGGAGTTCGCGGAGAAGGCGGTCGTCGGTGTGCAGAGCGCCGCCGGCTACGCGGAGGGCAAGCCGCTCCACGCCAGCTGGAGCTGACGACGAGGGGGCCGTACGGGCTCGCACCACGGGTGCCCCTCCCCGGCGATCGCGCCGGGGAGGGGCACCTCTCGTCCGTGTGCCGAAGGATCGTGCGCGCCGGAACACCCGCACCTGTGAGGACCCCTTCAAACCCTTCAACTTGAATGAAGGGTAAGTAATATGAGTCGCAATCAGGCTGCCCCCCTCTGCGGTAAAGGGATTCCATGACTTCCTTCTTCACCGACCTGGCCCAGCAGTACATCGACGGCGAGTGGAGGCCGGGGAAGGGGTCCTGGGACATCATCGACTTCAACCCGTACAGCGGGGAGAAGCTCGCCTCGATCACCGTCGCGACGGCCGACGAGGTCGACCAGGCCTACCGGGCCGCCGAGCGGACCCAGCCGGAGTGGGCGGACACGAACCCGTACGCCCGGCGGGCGGTGCTGGAGAAGGCGCTCCGCGTCGTCGAGGAGCGTGAGGACGAGATCGGCGAGGCGATCGTCGCCGAGCTCGGCGGCACCCGGCTCAAGGCGGGCTTCGAGCTGCACCTGGCCAAGGAGTTCCTGCGCGAGGCCGCCCAGCTCACGCTGCGGTCCACCGGGCAGATCCTCCCGTCTCCGACCGAGGGCAAGGAGAACCGCGTCTACCGGCTGCCCGCCGGCGTCGTGGGGGTCATCAGCCCCTTCAACTTCCCCTTCCTGCTGTCGCTGAAGTCGGTCGCTCCCGCGCTGGCCCTCGGCAACGCCGTCGTCCTCAAGCCGCACCAGAACACCCCGGTCTGCGGAGGCACACTGATCGCCAAGGTGTTCGAGGAGGCGGGCCTGCCCCCCGGGCTGCTGAACGTCGTGGTCACCGACATCGCGGAGATCGGCGACAGCCTGCTGGAGCACCCAGTCCCGCAGGTCATCTCCTTCACCGGCTCCGACCGGATCGGCCGCCACGTCGCGCGGGTCTGCGCGGCCCACCTCAAGCGCGCGGTTCTCGAACTGGGCGGCAACAGCGCCCTGATCGTCCTGGACGACGCCGACGTGGACTACGCCGTCGACGCGGCCGTCTTCAGCCGCTACATCCACCAGGGCCAGGTCTGCATGGCGGCCAACCGCATCCTGGTGGACCGCTCGGTGGAGCAGGAGTTCACCGAGAAGTTCGTCGCCAAGGTCGCCTCGCTGCGCGTCGGTGACCCGGCCGACCCCGCGACCCACATCGGCCCGCTGATCAGCTCCTCGCAGGCCGACGCGGTCTCCAGGCTCGTCGACGAGACCGTGGCGGCCGGTGCCACCGCACTGCTGCACGGCCGGGCCGAGGGCAATGTGGTCAGCCCGTCCGTGCTGACCGGCCTCGCCGCCGATTCCCCCGTCCTCCAGCAGGAGATCTTCGGGCCGGTTGCCCTGCTCGTCCCCTTCGACGGTGAGGACGAGGCCGTCCGGATCGCCAACGACACCCCCTACGGACTGAGCGGCGCGGTCCACACCGGCAACATCGAGCGCGGCGTACGGGTCGGGCAGCGGATCCGCACCGGCATGATCCACATCAACGACGGCACGGTCCACGACGAGCCCATCGTCCCCTTCGGCGGGGAGAAGAACTCCGGCCTCGGACGGCTGAACGGCGAGTCGATGCTGGAGGCGTTCACCACACAGAAGTGGATCTCGGTCCAGCACGGCCGCTCGCAGTTCCCCTTCTGACCGGACCCCGCCTGCGGTGAGCGCGCCCGGCGGGGCGGCCCGTGGTCTACTTCGGGGGCGGCATGTGCCGCCCCCGAAGCCCTCCGCCGCAGAAAAGTGATCCGCCCGAAGTGCGCCTGAACGACCTCGACGAACGCATCGTCCACGCCCTCGCCGAAGACGCCCGCCGCTCCTACGCGGACATCGGTGCCCTCATCGGACTCTCCGCACCCGCGGTCAAGCGCCGGGTGGACCGGCTGCGCGCCGAGGGCGCCATCACGGGCTTCACCGTGCGGGTCGACCCCGCCGCGCTCGGCTGGGAGACCGAGGGTTTCATCGAGATCTACTGCAGCCGCAACACCGCCCCCGAGGCGATCAAGCGCGGGCTGTCGAGCTACCCGGAGGTCGCGTCCGCGTCCACGGTGACGGGCGACGCCGACGCGATCGTGCAGGTCTTCGCCGCGGACATGCGGCACTTCGAACAGGTGCTGGAACGCATCGCCGGTGAGCCCTACGTCGAGCGGACCAAGTCCGTCCTCGTGCTCTCCCCGCTGCTGCGGCGGTTCTCCTCCTCCGGCCCGCCGGCCTGACGCGCGAGCCGGGACCGTCGTCGCCCCGGCCCGCCGGCGCCGAGCGCGGCGAGACCGAAATCACTCGCCTGACCTGCGAAAACGCCCCACGCAACGAATCGCCGCAAGGGTGCCGTTGCGCGCAACGGATCGACGGTGGACGCGCAACATTCGCGCCTTGTCGGCCGTGACCCCCGCGCCGTACCTTCGATACGTCTCCCCACCCCGCCCGTCCCGCCCGAGGTCAGCCATGCCGCCGTTGCGTACCGCCCTGCTCCAGAGCTCCGGACGAACCGGCTCCGTGGACGCCAACCTCGCCACGCTGGACGAAGCCGCGGGGCGCGCCGCGGCCGCGGGTGCCCGGCTGCTGGTCTGCCCGGAACTGTTCCTCACCGGATACGCCATCGGCGACGCCGTCCCCGAACTGGCCGAGCCCGCGGACGGGCCCTCCGCCCGGGCGGTCGCCGACCTCTGCGTGCGCCACGGCCTCGCCGTCCACTACGGCTACCCGGAGCGGTCGGGCGACACCATCCACAACGCGGCGCAGCTCATCGGCCCCGACGGTGCGCCGCTCGCCAACTACCGCAAGACCCATCTCTTCGGCAGCTTCGAGGAGAAGTGGTTCACCCCCGGCGAGGACCCGGTGGTGCAGGCCGAACTGGACGGCGTACGGATCGGGCTGCTGATCTGCTACGACGTCGAGTTCCCGGAGAACGTGCGCGCGCACGCCCTGGCCGGGACCGAGCTCCTGCTGGTACCGACCGCGCTGATGCACCCCTTCCCGTTCGTCGCCGAGGCCGTGGTGCCGGTCCGCGCCTTCGAGAGCCAGCTCTACATCGCGTACGTCAACAGGACGGGCCAGGAGGGGGAGTTCGACTTCACCGGACTGAGCTGCCTGGCCGGCCCCGACGGCACCGTACGGGCCCGCGCCGGACGCGGCGAGGAACTCGTCGTCGGCGACGCCGACCCCGGACTGCTCGCCGCGTCCCGTGCGGCCAACCCGTACCTCCGGGACCGTGTTACCGGTCTGTACGGCTCCCTCGTCTGATCCCGCACCCCGCCGCACGTCCTTCCCGCCAGGAGCCCGCACCCCATGACGTCCACCGTGCCCAACGCCGTCCAGCACACCGACGCGCAGCCGCCGATCACCATGTTCGGGCCGGACTTCCCGTACGCCTACGACGACTTCCTCGCCCACCCGGCGGGCATCGGGCAGATACCGGCCACCGAACACGGCGCCGAGGTCGCCGTCATCGGCGGCGGGCTCTCCGGCATCGTCGCCGCCTACGAGCTGATGAAGATGGGGCTGAAGCCCGTCGTCTACGAGGCGGACCGGATCGGCGGACGACTGCGAACCGTCGGCTTCGAGGGCTGCGACCCGACGCTGACCGCCGAGATGGGCGCGATGCGTTTCCCGCCCTCCTCCACGGCGCTCCAGCACTACATCGACCTGGTGGGTCTGGAGACCAAGCCCTTCCCCAACCCACTCTCCCCGGCCACCCCGTCCACGGTCGTGGACCTCAAGGGCGAGTCCCACTACGCGCGGACCATCGACGACCTGCCCCCGGTGTACCGCGAGGTGATGGACGCCTGGAACTCCTGCCTGGAGGAGGGCGCCGACTTCTCCGACATGAACCGCGCGATGCGCGAGCGCGACGTGCCGCGCATCCGGGAGATCTGGGCGAAGCTCGTCGAGAAGCTCGACGACCAGACCTTCTACGGATTCCTCTGCGCCTCCGACTCCTTCTCCTCCTTCCGGCACCGCGAGATCTTCGGGCAGGTCGGCTTCGGGACCGGCGGCTGGGACACCGACTTCCCCAACTCGATCCTGGAGATCCTCCGCGTCGTCTACACCGAGGCCGACGACCACCACCGGGGGATCGTCGGCGGCAGCCAGCAACTGCCGCTGCGCCTCTGGGAGCGTGAGCCGCAGAAGCTCGTGCACTGGCCGCTCGGCACATCGCTGTCCTCCCTGCACGACGGGCAGCCGCGCACCGCGGTGACCCGGCTGGACCGCACCGCCGGGAACCGGATCACCGTCACCGACGCCACCGGCGACATCCGCACCTACCGGGCCGCGGTCTTCACCGGGCAGTCCTGGCTGCTGCTCTCCAAGATCGCCTGCGACGACGCGCTCTTCCCGATCGACCACTGGACGGCGATGGAGCGCACCCACTACATGGAGTCGTCCAAGCTGTTCGTGCCGGTCGACCGGCCGTTCTGGCTCGACGAGGACGCCACCACGGGCCGGGACACGATGTCCATGACGCTCACGGACCGGATGACCCGGGGCACGTACCTCCTGGACGACGGGCCCGGCAAGCCGGCCGTCATCTGCCTCTCCTACACGTGGTGCGACGACAGCCTGAAGTGGCTGCCGCTCTCCCCGAAGGAGCGTATGGACGTCATGCTCAAGTCACTCGGCGAGATCTATCCGGGCGTCGACATCCGCAAGCACGTCATCGGCAACCCGGTCACCGTCTCCTGGGAGAACGAGCCCTATTTCATGGGCGCGTTCAAGGCCAACCTGCCCGGCCACTACCGCTACCAGCGGCGGCTGTTCACCCACTTCATGCAGGACAGGCTGCCCGCCGACAAGCGCGGCCTCTTCCTCGCGGGCGACGACATCTCGTGGACGGCGGGCTGGGCCGAGGGAGCGGTGCAGACCGCGCTGAACGCCGTGTGGGGGGTGATGGCGCAGTTCGGAGGCGCCACCGACCCCACGAACCCCGGCCCCGGAGACGTCTTCGACGAGATCGCGCCGGTCGAGCTCCCGGAGGGCTGAGAGGGAGACAGCCGGGGGAGGTGTGCGGTGCTGCCGCATCGTTTCAGCGGCACGGAGTGAGCAGGAAGCGCCCCACCAGCCCGGCCCCGGCGTCCATCCGCGACCTGAACTCCTCGGCCAGCGGCGGCACCCCACGCAGCCGCCACAGCATCCGGGCCGCGGACCAGGACGCCTCACGGGCACGCTCCAGACTCCAGGCCCCCGCCAGGTGGGTCAGCGGATCGGCGACCTGCAGCAGGTCGGGACCCGGCATCAGGTCCTCGCGGATCTGCTCCTCCAGCATCACGAGGAGATCGCCCACCCGCTCGAAGTCCCCCTCCAGATCCCCCGGAGCGCAGCCGAGGGTCCGGCAGGTGTCCACCACGGCCAGGGCGAGATCGTGTCCGATGTGCGCGTTGATACCCGCGAGTGCGAACTGCAGCGGACGTACGCCCGGATGGCGCCGGTACTGGAACAGGGGGCGCCAGCACTCCGGGGGAAGGCCGCCCGAGACGGCCGTGTCGACCGCCGTCAGATAGCGCTCGGCGAACCGCACGTCCAGCGCGGACACGGCTTCCCGGTCCCGGAACGAGCCGTCCGCGAGGTGCAGGCCGAGCGTCTCCGTGACCGTCAGGTAGACCTCGTTGAAGACCGCGACTCCGTCCCCGGGCGGCCAGTCCGAGCGGAACCCGCGCATCCGCTCGATCACCGTGCCGACATCGGTCACCGTGCCGACATCGGTCACCGTGCCGACATCGGTCACCGTGCCGACATCGGTCACCGTGCCGGCGGCGCCGGCCGGACGTGCGAACTGCTCGATCCGCTCCATGCGGGCAGCGTCCCAGCCATGGGCTCGCCACGGCGCCGACCGGCCGGAGACTTCATCGGAACGGGCGAACACCGGGCGCCCGGGGAGGCGACGAAGGGTTCCGGGTGTACGCGCGCAGAACAGGACCCGCGTGGGACAGGACCGAGGCCGGGCGCCGGAGACCAGTCGGCCATGGGCCGAGCGGCCCGGGCTCGGCGTGCTCAGGAGGTCCCGGCCGGCGGCTTCTCGTCGTACTGGGACGTGCCCGAGTCAAGCAGCGGTTCCTGGGTCTTCAGATGCGCGGGGGCGAAGGCCCGCAGCGCGTGGTAGCCGGTGATCACCACGAGCGTGCCGAGCGCGATGCCGCTCAGCTCGAAGTTGTCGCTGATCTTCAGGCTGACCCCGCCGACACCGATGATGATGCCCGCGGCGGCCGGCACGAGGTTGAGGGGATTGCGCAGGTCGACCTTGGCGTTCAGCCAGATCTGGGCGCCCAGCAGGCCGATCATGCCGTACAGGATGACGGTGATGCCTCCGAGGACCCCGCCGGGGATCGCGGCGACGACCGCACCGAACTTGGGGCAGAGGCCGAAGAGCAGCGCGAAGAAGGCGGCGGCCCAGTACGCGGCGGTGGAGTAGACGCGGGTCGCGGCCATCACCCCGATGTTCTCGGAGTAGGTGGTGTTCGGCGGGCCGCCGACGGCGGTGGACAGCATCGAGGCGGCGCCGTCCGCGGCGATGGCGGTGCCCAGCTTGTCGTCGAGCGAGTCGCCGGTCATCTCGCCGACGGCCTTCACATGCCCGGCGTTCTCGGCGATCAGCGCGATGACGACCGGCAGAGCGACCAGGATCGCCGACCATTCGAAGCTCGGCGCGTGGAAGGACGGGAGCCCGATCCAGTCCGCGTCCGCCACGGCGGACAGATCCAGCCGCCAGTGGTCGACCGCCTCGGCGCCGCCGGCCGGGGAGTGGATCTTCCCGAGGACCAGGTCGAGCACCCAGGACAGGACGTAGCCGAAGACGAGCCCGAGGAAGATGGCGATACGGGAGAAGAAGCCGCGCAGGCAGACCACGGCCAGGCCGGTGAACAGCATCACCAGCAGGGCCGTCCACTGGTCCTGCGGCCAGTAGGTCGACGCGGTGACGGGCGCCAGGTTGAAGCCGATTAGCATCACGACGGCGCCGGTCACCACGGGAGGCATCGCCGCGTGGATGATCCGCGCGCCGAACCGCTGCACCACGAGCCCCACCAGGAACAGCACGGCACCGACCACCAGGACCGCGCCGGTCACGGTGGCACTGCTGCCCCCACTGGCCCGGATCGTCGCGGCCACACCCACGAAGGAGAGCGAGCAGCCCAGATAGCTCGGCACCCTGCCCTTCGTCGCCAGGAGGAAGATGGCGGTGGCGACACCGGACATCATGATCGCGAGGTTCGGGTCGAGGCCCATCAGGACGGGCGCCACGAAGGACGCGCCGAACATGGCCACCACGTGCTGGGCGCCGAGCCCGAACGTCCGGGGCCAGGACAGCCGCTCGTCGGGGCGTACGACAGCCCCTGGTGCGGGGGTCTTCCCGTCGCCGTGCAAGGTCCAGCGCACGCCGAGGCCGCCCATGGTCGCTCCCTGATTGGTGTGTGCGGTGCGCCCTGGGGGTCCACCCGCGGAAAAGATCAGAGCCATGGTAGTGCCGTCGGCCGGTGCACTCGCGCGCGGGCCCGCCGGGAGCGGAACCGGGCACGGTCCCGCTCCCGGCCGGCCGCCGTCAGCTGTCAGCCGTCCGTCGTGCTCCTGGTCGGCGACGGCAGCGCCATGCCACCCTCCGCGACCTTGCGGTCGCCCGCCCGCAGCACTCCCGCGCCCAGGACCAGCCCGAACGCCAGCACCGTCACCAGGCCGAACGACACGAGCAGCGAGGTCGCCTCGGCCAGTGAACCGATCGCGGACGGTGCGATGAGCCCGGAGGTGTACGTGATGGTGGCGACGCCCGCGATGGCCCTGCTCGGGTTCGTGCCGCTGCGTCCGGCCGCGGCGAACGCCAGCGGCACGACCACCGCCACTCCGAGGCCCAGCAGGCCGAAGCCGCAGAGCGCCAGGGCCGGACCGGACGACAGGACCACGAGCAGTCCGCCGATCGTGGCCAGGACGCCTCCGACGCGTACGGTGCGCACCGCTCCGAACCGGTCGACGACCTTGTCGCCGGCGATCCGGGCGATGGCCATCATGAGGGCGAACGCCGTGGTCGACGCCGCGGCGAGCCCGGCCGAACTGCCCATGACGTCGCGGAGGTAGACCGCCGACCAGTCCATGCTGGCCCCCTCGGCGAAAACCGCGCAGAAGCCCACCGCTCCGATGACCAGCGCGGACTTCGGCGGAAGGGTGAAGCGCGGCGGCGGCTCCTCGTCGGGCTCGCTGCGCAGGTCCAGGACGCCCTGGCAGGCCACCAGGCCGAGCGCCGTCAGCACCAGGGCTGCCAGGGCGTGGTGCAGCCGCGCGTCGGACCCGATGTGCGCGGCGACCGTGCCGGCCACCGAACCGACCAGGGCGCCCACGCTCCACATGCCGTGCAGCCCGGACATGATCGACCGGTCGAGCCGGTTCTCCACCTCGACGCCGAGGGCGTTCATCGCCACGTCCGACATGCCGGCGGTCGCCCCGTAGACGAACAGTGCCAGGCAGAGCGTGAGCAGATTCGGGGCGAGGGCGGGCAGGACCAGTGCCAGTGTCCAGAGCGCCAGCAGACCCCGCAGGGCCGTCCGGGCACCGAAGCGGTGGCTGACGCTGCCGGCCAGCGGCATGGCCAGGGAGGCCCCGATGGCGGGGAAGGCGAGCGCGAGACCGAGCTGGCCCGCGCTCACCGAGGCGTGGTCCTGGATCCACGGCACCCGGGTCGCGAAACTGCCGGTCACCGCACCGTGCACGGCGAAGACGGCGGCGACCGCGTATCTGGCCCGCCTGATCTGCTCCGTGCCGAAGACCGGGACAGTCGAGTCCTTCGTCATACGCCGTGCCCTCCCCTGATGAATTGCGGCAGACCGGTGCCCCGGCGCCTGTCGTGCGGTGCGGGCCGTAAACTATCAGGAACCCTGCCTGATAAATAACCCCCTATGGCGGCGGACCGTCAGAGGTCTGGAAGGATTCCGGCATGCCCGCATCCCCGAGCACCGCCCGGGCCATCAACGACCGGCTCGCCCTGCGACTCCTCCAGCAGGACGGCCCGCTGACGGCCACTCAGCTGAAGACCCTGACGGGCCTGTCCCGCCCCACGGTCGCCGATCTGGTGGACCGGCTTCAGGACGCCGGCCTGGTCCGGGTGGTCGGGGAGAGCGGATCGGACCGCCGGGGCCCCAACGCCCGGCTGTACGGGATCGTCGCCGACCGTGCGCACCTGGCCGCCCTCGACGTGCGTACGGACAGCGTCGCCGTCGCCGTCGCGGACCTGCTCGGCGTCACCCTCGCCGAGGCGACCCTGCCGATCGGCAGCGACACCGGCACGCGGTTCGCCGTCGAGCGGGCCGTGGGGATGCTGGAGCGCACCGCCCGCACCGCGGGCACGGCCCCGCTGCACAGCGTCGGCATCGGCGCCCCCGGCCTGATCGACCCGGTCACCGGCGAGCTCAGGAACACCGCGGGGCTCCCCGCCTGGCACGGGGGGCTGGTCAGGGAACTCCAGCAGCGCCTGGACGCCACCGTCCTCGTGGAGAACGAGACCAACCTCGCCGCCGTCGCCGAACACCGCATCGGAGCCGCCCAGGACCGCGACACCTTCGTCCTGCTCTGGCTCGGCCACGGCATCGGCGCCGCCGTCATGCTCGACGGGAAGCTGCGACGCGGCGCCTCGGGCGGCGCCGGGGAGATCGGGTTCCTGCCGGTGCCCGGAACCTCGGGCGTCCCCTCGTCGGTCAACTGCGAGGGGGGATTCCACTCCCTGGTGGGCTCGGCCGCCGTCTGCGAGCTGGCGGCCCACCACGGCATCAAGCCATGGGGCCCCTCTGTGGAGGGGGCACAGGAACAGGACCCCGCGGCCGCGTTCGCTGTCCGGGCCGCGCTGCGTGCCGACGATGCGGACGCCGACGCCTTCCTCGGGGCGCTCGCCGACCGTCTCGCGCTCGGAGCCGCCGCCGTGGTGTCCGTGGTCGACCCCGGCTGCCTGGTCCTGGCAGGCGAGGTCGGCCGCGCCGGCGGCGACGCGCTCGCCGCGCGGGTGGAGGAGCGACTGGCGCGGATGTCTCCGCTGCGCACGGAGGTCAGGGCCGGGATGCTGGGGGGCGGGGCGGTCCTGCGCGGCGCGCTGTTCGCGGCCCGGGATGCGGCCCAGGACGCCCTCTTCGCCCCTGGAGGGTGAAGGCGACCCGCGGTGCGGGCGAGGGCGGCCTGTCCGGTCAGGTGGCGGGGGTGCAGGATGAGCCGACATCCTGCAGGACAAGTCCCCACGGGCGTCGATCTCCAGTCCAGTGAAGCTGTGGGGAGCGAGGGAGGGGACGGGGTTCTCCGGTCACCGGGCAGGAGTGGTCGGTCCTGTGCAGCTTGATCCTTGTGCCTGGCAGCGGAACGGGCGCTCTGCTCGTCCGGCGGACATTGGCCTCCGTGTCCGGTGAGAGGAACTCGCTACCTTCGTCACGACACGAGGCGCTCAATGGCATGCGCGAGTGATCTGTAACCAGTTCTGACGGCTTCCGAAGAGCCGGAACTTGGCATCAGGACAGCTGGGAGATGGGCGACGCGCCACATGCGAAATGCTGTGCGATCTGCACCGGATTCACGGATTCCAGCCACAGTGCAGGCTCTCTGAATTGCTTCAGCAATCAGTTCGGAGGCCAGTGTCGCAGGCTGTTTACTGGCAACGGCTGCGCCGACCAATGCATGTATGAGCCGAACCAATTGCAGGTCGCCGCCCGCGCCCAGCATTCGACGCACAGCGTCAGGCGTCTCAATGTCCGGAGAATATTTCTCAATTCCTCCGGACCACAGGAGCAGGGATGGTGCAGTAACTTCGTGATCGGCGTGCCAACCCAACTCATCGACGAGAGTCATCGTTGATTCGTGGAAACTTCCGACCGTCCGCGTGATGTGTAGAATGCGGTTCAAGTCGTTTTGGTTTCGATTGGCGAAGTTTCCGACCGAGACGCGATTAAGTGGCAAATTATCGACAGAGTTGGCTGCAGCGCCGATTTCGACGATTCCTCCCAAAGGGCCGAAGATTTCACGAGCCAGTGATGTTTCTGATTTTTCTATATCGTCATTCATTTGCTCTCTCCTGGAGGAGATCCATGAAGCGCTGGACAATCGCATCTCGCTGCGGCGGGGAGGTTGGAAACCGGAGAGGCGTGTATGCCTTACTCTTCCGGATGAAAAAGATCGCTCGGATCTCGAAGCTCGCATCCCGGCCCCCGATTCCCGAAGCTCAAGCGTAGGGCCACTCCTCCGATGGAACGCGGCCGGAATGGTGTGCGTGCGGCTGGGTGGGTGGTTACGGTGCCCGGCTGGGACGAGCCGGGGGCGTTGCCTTCCGGGGCCGCTGTTGTCGGTACGGCGGCGCCTTGAAGAGCCGTCCCTCGCTGATTGGTTGTACGCGATAGGCCGGGGCGCGTACGTACGTGGGACGGGCGGTGGCGATGACGCAGGACGGGCTGAGTGCGGACGCGGGCGCGGGGGAGGGTGAGCAGCTCTCGCCGGAGACGCAGCCGGAGGGGAAGCCGGAAAACGGGGTTGCGGTCGCGTTCGGGAAGCAGTTGAAGTTGCTGCGGTTGCGGGCGGGGCTGGACCGGGCGGAGTTTGGTAAACGAGTGGGCTATGCGGCGCAGTCGGTGGCCTCGTTCGAGCAGGGGCGCCGGATTCCGCAGCCGTAGTTCATTGACAAGGCAGACCAGGTGCTGGACGCCAGTGGATTGCTGGTGGCGTTGAAGGAGGAGGTGGCGCGATCGCAGTACCCGCCGTTCTTCCGGGATATGGCGCGTTTGGAGGCCGAGGCGGTAACCCTTCATGTGTACGCAACCATGGCTGTGCCGGGCTTGTTGCAAACCGAGGATTACGCACGCGCGGTGTTTGTCATGAGGCGGCCACTTCTCGACGAGGAGACGATCGAGCAACGCGTACCGGCACGCCTGGCGCGGCAGGCCATCTCCTCCCGGAGAACTGATGCCGACCCTGAGCTTCGTGATCGAGGAGTCTGTGTTGCGGCGCCCTCCTGCATACGGGGACTACTCGCCCGTTCTCTCCTAGCGGCGGATCCTTCGCCATGCGGCCCGGCGCGCGCCGCGGTCCAGTTGGGACCGGAAGCTTTTGTCAGGGCCGAGGTGCCGGCCCGCCCTGTCCCGGCGGTCGCCTCGATGTGGTCGCCCCCGGAGTCGGCGAGGGCCCTTGCCGTCGTCGGCCTCGTCGTTGACAGTCGCCGCCCGCTCTCGTCGATGCGGTCTTCGGACACGCTGATCGTCGACTGCGCACAGGCCGGAGACATGGGTGCCGCTCGGGAAGCGGGTGCGAGCACTCTGTCGGGGCGGGCTGCACCGGGGGGAGCGCCTTCCGCGGGGACGTCCTGCCCTTGTGTCCGGACGTCCGACACGATCGTTCTTCGCCTGCGGGCGCTACGGGGCGGCCCGACTCGGCTGACCCCGACGCGGTGCGGGCGTAGACCTGGTCCGGTCCCCGGAGCCGCAGCCGCAGCCGTGCCTGTGAGTCGTCCCACAGTGACCACCCGTTCGGATCACTGCCTGCCGTGGCACAATGACCATGTACCAGCAGCAGCGCACTCCGGGGTCGGTGTAATTCCGAACCGGCGGTTATAGTCCGCGACCCGTCCGCATCCAGCGGCCGGTTGACCAGGTGAGATTCCTGGACCGACGGTGAAAGTCCGGATGGGAGGCAGTGCGCGGCGGGCCGTCACAGGTACGCCGCCGTAGGCGGATGTGTCCGGGAGATCCCGGGACCACCACATCCTGTCCTCGGTCTCCGGCGTTCCCCTGTTGCGTTCCGCTTCATCTGTCGTCATCGACAGGCCCCGGAGTCCGTGCCCGAAGAGGCAGGAGGACCCGGTGGCAACCGCAGCCGAAACAGACGCCATGCGGCGGGCGATCACGCTCGCGGCCCGCGGACTCGGCGCCACCAGCCCGAACCCCGTCGTCGGATGCGTCATCCTCGACGCCGCCGGGGAACAGGCCGGCGAAGGCTTCCACCAGCGCGCCGGCGGGCCGCACGCCGAGATCCACGCCCTGCGCGCGGCCGGCGAGCGGGCCCGGGGCGGCACCGCCCTCGTCACCCTCGAACCCTGTAACCACACAGGACGCACCGGACCGTGCGCCCAGGCGCTCGTCGACGCCGGCGTCCGCCGGGTCGTCTACGCGGTGGGCGACCCGAATCCGCAGGCCACCGGCGGTGCCGACACCCTGCGCGCCGCGGGCGTCCAGGTGGAGCAGGGCCTCCTCGCCGACGAGGCGGAGACCGGCAACACCGCCTGGCTCACCTCGGTCCGACTCGGCCGCCCGTACGTCCTCTGGAAGTACGCCGCGACCCTCGACGGCCGGATCGCCGCCGCCGACGCCACCAGCCGCTGGATCACCTCCCCCGAGGCCCGCGCCGACGTCCACCGTCTGCGGGCCGAGGCCGACGCAGTGGTGGTCGGCTCCGGCACCGCCCGGGCCGACGACCCCCAGTTGGGCGCACGCGGCATCGAGGGTGCCACCCAGCCGCTCCGCGTGGTGGTCGACACCGGCGCCACCGCCGTCCGGCCAGGAGCACGCGTGCTCGACGGGTCCGCGCCCACCCTGGTCGCGGTCGCCGCCGACGCCGAGGCCGGCCACCTCCCCGAGGAGGCCGTGCTGCGCCTCCCGCGCGCGGCCGCCGGGCCGGGCCTCGACGTCGACGCCCTGCTCGCGGCCCTCCACGCCCGGGGAATCCGCTCCGTACTCCTCGAAGGCGGCCCGGTCCTGGCCGGCTCCTTCGTCGCCGCGGGGGCGGTCGACACCGTCGTCGGCTACCTCGCTCCGGTACTCCTCGGCTCGGGCCCCGCCGCCCTCGCCGATGCCGGAATCTCCACCATCTCCCAGGCGTTGCGCCTCGATGTGACCGAGACCGTCCGTATCGGCCCCGATCTGCGCATCACCGCCGCCCCCGTTCCTGCTCGGAAGGGAAACTGAGTGTTCACCGGAATTGTCGAAGAACTGGGTGAGGTCACAGCCGTCGAGAAGCTCGACGACGCCTCCCGTTTCCGACTGCGCGGGCCCGTGGTGACCGAGGGCGCCAAGCACGGCGACTCCATCGCGGTCAACGGCGTCTGCCTCACCGTCGTGGACCTCGGGGAGAACGAGTTCACCGCCGACGTCATGGCCGAGACGCTGGACCGCTCCAGCCTCGGTGCACTGGCCCCCGGCTCCCGGGTCAACCTGGAGCGCCCGATGGCCCTCGGCGGACGCCTCGGCGGCCACATCGTCCAGGGCCACGTGGACGGCACCGGCCACATCGTCGAGCGCAAGGTCTCCGAGAACTGGGAGCTCGTCACGGTCTCCCTGCCCGCCGGTCTGACCCGCTACGTGGTGGAGAAGGGCTCGATCACCGTCGACGGCGTGAGCCTGACCGTCGTCGACGCGGGACCCGACTTCTTCACGATCAGCCTGATCCCCACCACCCTCGCCCTGACCACGCTCGGCATCAAGGAGCCCGGCGACCCGGTCAACCTCGAGGTGGACGTCCTCGCGAAGTACGTCGAACGGCTGCTCGCCCACGGTGACGCCCCCGGAGCCGGGGAGCCGGTCGCATGAACGCCCTGCACTGGCTGAACTCGGAGGCCTTCAGCGCTTTCGGGCAGCACATCATCTGGTCCGACATGATCGGCAACACGGTCGGCCTGTTCGCCCTGGCCCTCGGCTGGCTCCGGTCGGTCTGGACCTGGCCCGCCCAGCTCCTGTCCGGCGTCGTCCTGATCGCCGCCAACGTCTCCGTGCAGCAGGCGGGCAGCGTCGGCAAGCAGCTGATCGTCGTTGCCGTCGCCGTCTGGGGCTGGCAGCAGTGGACCCGCGGCAGGAAGCAGGCGCAGGACGGGTCCATCGCCGTGCGCTTCGCCACCTGGCGCGAACGCGGATACCTGCTGGGCGGCGCCGCGCTGGGAACCCTCGCGGTCGGCGGGCTGTTCACGGCCTTCCCGTCGCTCTCCTGGAGCCCGTGGGCCGACGCCTACATCTTCGCCGGAACCCTCGTGGCGATGATCGCCCAGGCGCGCGGCATGGTCGAGTTCTGGTTCGCCTGGCTGCTCGTCGACCTCGTCGGCGTACCGCTCAACTTCCACAGCGGACTCGCCTTCTCCGGTCTCATCTACGTCGTCTACGGCGCCCTCGTCCTGTGGGGCATGCGCGACTGGTGGCTGCGTACGCGGACACCCGCTCTGGAAGGAGCCACGGTATGACTGCCCAGCCCACCTGGTTGCACGGCCGGACCCTCGAAGACCTCTCGCTGGACCCCGTCGAACAGGCGATCCGCGACATCGCCGCCGGGCGGCCCGTCGTGGTCGTCGACGACGAGGACCGGGAGAACGAGGGCGACCTCGTCATCGCCGCCGAGAAGGCGACCCCCGAGATCATCGCCTTCATGATGAGTGAGTGCCGCGGTCTGATCTGCGCCCCCATGGAGGACGAGGAGCTGGAACGCCTCGAACTCCCGCAGATGGTCACGCACAACACCGAGTCGATGAAGACCGCCTTCACCGTTTCGGTGGACGCCTCCGCCGAGCACGGGGTGACCACCGGGATCTCCGCCGCCGACCGGGCCACCACGCTCAGGATGCTGGCGGGCGGCAGGGCCGTCCCCGGCGACTTCGTACGCCCCGGCCACGTCTTCCCGCTCCGCGCCCGTTCCGGCGGTGTCCTCGTCCGCAACGGCCACACCGAGGCCGCAGTCGACCTGGCCCGGCTCGCCGGGCTGCGTCCCGCCGGAGCCATCGTCGAGATCGCCGGCGAGGACGGAGTGATGCTGCGGCTGCCCGAGCTCGTCCCCTTCGCCCGCAAGCACGGCCTCACGATCATCTCCATCGAGGACCTGATCGCCTACCGCCGCAGCGCCGAGCCCACGGTGCGCCGCGAGGCCGAGGTCCGGCTGCCCACGAGCTTCGGCGCGTTCACCGCGTACGGCTACCGCTCCGTCGTCGACGGCGTCGAGCACGTCGCTCTCGTCCACGGCGACATCGGTGACGGCCAGGACGTCCTCGTCCGGGTGCACTCCGAATGCCTGACCGGCGACATCTTCCAGTCCCAGCGCTGCGACTGCGGGCCCCAGCTGCACACCTCCATGGAACGCATCACGGCCGAGGGCCGAGGGGTCGTCGTCTACCTGCGCGGCCACGAGGGCCGCGGCATCGGACTGCTGTCCAAGCTGCGCGCGTACGAACTCCAGGAGCGCGGCTCCGACACCCTCGACGCCAACCTGGAACTCGGCCTGCCGGCCGACGCCCGGGACTATGCGGCGGGCGCCCAGATCCTGAGCGACCTCGGTGTGCGGACCCTGCGCCTGATGACGAACAACCCGGACAAGACCGCCGCGCTCGTGCGGTACGGACTCGAGATCACCGGACGCGAACCGATGCCCGTCCAGGCCGGGGAGCACAACCTGCGGTACCTGCGCACCAAGCGGGACCGGATGGGGCACGACCTGCCCTGGCTCGACGCCACCGCGTCCGCCTGCGGCAACCAGTAACCACCACACACGCACACGCGAACACACAGGAGAGACATGAGCGGCAAGGGCGCACCCGAACTGTCCGTACGCAACTGCGGAGACCTCCGGGTGGCGGTGATCGCGGCCCAGTGGCACGAGAAGGTCATGGACGGACTCGTCGACGGGGCCCTGCGCGCCCTGCACGACCTCGGGATCGACGAGCCCACGCTGCTCCGGGTCCCCGGCAGCTTCGAGCTCCCGGTCGTGGCCAAGGTGCTCGCCGGCCGCGGCTACGACGCGATCGTCGCCCTCGGAGTGATCATCCGCGGCGGCACCCCGCACTTCGAATACGTGTCCCAGGGCGTCACCAACGGGCTGACCCAGGTCACGGTCGACACCGGGGTCCCCGTCGGCTTCGGCGTGCTCACCTGTGACAACGAGGAACAGGCCCTGGACCGGGCCGGACTCGAGGGCTCCCACGAGGACAAGGGGCACGAGGCCGTCACCGCCGCCGTGGCCACCGCCGCCACACTGCGCACCGTCAGCGAACCCTGGCGCTGAGCGGCACTCCGGGACCCCGTATTCTAAGGACCATCATGGCCAACAAAACCTTCGAAGAGCTCTTCGCCGAGCTCCAGCTCAAGGCCGCCGACGGCGACCCCTCCACCTCCCGCACCGCCGAGCTGGTGGGCAAGGGCGTGCATGCCATCGGCAAGAAGGTCGTCGAGGAGGCCGCCGAGGTCTGGATGGCCGCCGAATACGAGGGCAAGGAAGCCGCAGCCGAGGAGATCTCCCAGCTGCTCTACCACGTCCAGGTGATGATGGTCGCCCGCGGGATCTCCCTCGACGACGTCTACGCCCACCTCTGAGCACACCCCCCGCACATCCCGGAACTCCCTCCGCACAAAGGAAACCTGACCTCATGCTGCGCATCGCCGTCCCCAACAAGGGTGCAATCTCCGGGCCTGCGATGGCGATGCTCCATGAGGCGGGCTACCGGCAGCGCAAGGAGTCCAAGGAACTGGTCCTCGTCGACCCCACGAACGAGGTCGAGTTCTTCTACCTGAGGCCCCGCGACATCGCGATCTACGTCAGCTCGGGTCGGCTGGACATCGGCATCACCGGCCGTGACCTGCTGCTGGACTCCGGCGCCGAGGCCGAGGAGATCCTCCAGCTCGGCTTCGCACGGTCCACCTTCCGCTACGCCACGAAGCCCGGCACGGCCGCCGGCCCCAAGGACTTCACCGGCATGACGATCGCCACGTCCTACGAGGGCATCGTGGCGAAGCACCTCGCCGACGAGGGCGTCGACGCCTCCGTCGTGCACCTCGACGGCGCCGTCGAGACCGCCATCGAGCTCGGCGTCGCGCAGGTCATCGCCGACGTCGTCGAGACCGGCACCAGCATGCGCAACGCGGGCCTGGAGATCATCGGCGAGCCGATCATGAAGTCGGAAGCCGTGGTGATCCGCCGCAAGGGCGCCCCCGAGGACGACCCCAAGGTGCAGCAGTTCCTGCGCCGTCTGCAGGGCGTCCTGGTGGCGCGCAGCTACGTGATGATGGACTACGACTGCCGGGTCGAGCACCTGGAGCGCGCGGTCGCACTCACCCCCGGGCTGGAGTCGCCGACCATCTCCCCGCTGCACCACGAGGGCTGGGTCGCCGTCCGCTCCATGGTCGCCTCGAAGGAGGCCCAGCGGATCATGGACGACCTCTACGAGCTGGGTGCGCGCGCCATCCTCACGACGGCCATCCACGCCTGCCGCCTCTGACGGCAGCCACGCCCGCCGCCTCCGAGGGTCCATCCACCCCTGCCGACGGCTTCCGACAGCCGTCGACCCCGCCGACGGCTTCCGGCGGCCGGCCCACGAGCACAGCTAAGGACGTCAGCGCCGCCATGTCCGCTCCCGCACCCCGGGCTCCCGAACTCCCCGCCCTTCCGGCCACCTTCAGGCCCACCCTCACCCGGGTGGTCCTGCTGGCCGTGGGGGCGGCGATGTTCGTCGTCATCACCGCCGTCGCGTTGATCCTGGAGAACCTGGGCCCGGGGGAGCGGACCAGCTTTGTCTTCGTCGCCCTGCTCTTCTTCGGCGTCCTCGCCCTGCTCAGCAGGCCCCACATCACGGCCGACGAGACAGGTGTGACGGTCGTCAACATCACCCGTACGCGCCGGCTCGCCTGGGCGGAGATCCTCCGCGTCAACCTGCGCGCCGGCGACCCGTGGGTCTTCCTCGACCTCAGCGACGGCACCAGCATGCCCGCGCTCGGCATCCAGCCGGGAATCTCCAAGGAACGGGCCGTCACGGACGCCCGCGCCCTCCGCGCGCTCGTCGAATTCCACGGCAGCGGAGTGAACAACGCCACGGAGAACGGCTGAGCCCCCTGCCCCGTTCGGCCCGATCCCGATTATTCTGGGACCGGTGGCGCACCGGGTGCGCCCCGCCCCGCACCAGAAGGCCTCCGAGGCCCGCGGGGCACTTTCCTGCGACCCAAGGAGTGACTCCCTCCAGCAATGGACGGATCGTCCGGTAGTACCTGCGCCGCCCTCTCCCCGGAGGCGGCGGCATGACCACCCCCCTGTTGCTGCTTCTCGCGGCATTCCTTCTCATCCTCGCCAACGGGTTCTTCGTGGCAGCCGAATTCGGGCTCGTCACGGTGGAACGGCCGGACGCCGAACGCGCCGCCGCCGAAGGCGACCGCCGGGCCCGTACCGTCGTCGCCGCCCTGCGTGAACTCTCCTTCCAGCTCTCCGGCACCCAGCTGGGCATCACCATCACCTCGCTGGTCGTCGGCATGCTCGCCGAACCGGCGCTCGCCCAGCTGCTCGCCGGACCGCTCACCGCCACCGGACTGCCCCGAGGTGCCGTTCCCGGCGTCAGCGTCGTGATCGGCATGCTGTTCGCCTCGGCCGTCCAGATGGTGATCGGCGAGCTCGTGCCGAAGAACTGGGCGGTCTCCCGGCCGCTCCAGGTCGCCCGGTTCGTCGCGGGTCCCCAGCACCGCTTCTCCACCCTCCTGCGACCGGTGATCACCGCCCTGAACACCGTCGCCAACCGCCTCGTCCGGCTCCTCGGAGTCGAGCCCACCGAGGAACTCGCCTCGGCGAGGACCCCGGGCGAGCTCGTCTCCCTGGCCAGGCACTCCGCCGAGGCCGGCACCCTGGAGCAGGACACCGCCGATCTCTTCGTACGGACCCTGTCCCTCGCCGGTCTCACCGCGCAGCACGTCATGACCCCGCGGGTGAAGGTCAGCGCGCTGCAGGTCTCGGCGACCTCGGCGGACGTCCTCAACCTCACGCGGGCCACCGGACTGTCCCGCTTCCCGGTCTACCGGGACCGCATCGACGAGGTCGTCGGCATGGTCCACCTCAAGGACGCCCTGGCCGTCCCCTCCCAGGACCGGCTGCGCACCCCGGTGAGCCGGATCGCCGTGGCACCGCTCCTGGTGCCGGAGACGCTGCCCGTCGAGCAGCTGCTCCAGCGTCTGCGCAGCGAGCAGCCGATCGCCGTGGTGGTGGACGAGTACGGCGGCACCGCCGGTGTCGTCACGCTCGAGGACATCATCGAGGAGCTCGTCGGCGAGGTGAGGGACGAGCACGACGCCGAGGGCGCCGACCGTCCCGAGCTGACGTCCGTCGTCGCCGACGACGGTCGCGCCGGCTGGGACGTCGAGGGCAGCACCCGGGTGCTGACCCTGCGCAGGATAGGCCTCGACGTACCCGAGGGGCCCTACGAGACCGTGGCGGGGCTCGTCGCCGACCTGCTGGGGCGCATCCCGGCACCCGGTGACCGCTCCGAGCTCCCCGGCTGGCGGATCTCGGTCCGCCAGGTCGGCCACTACCGTGCCGAGCAGGTCCGCTTCGTCCGTCTGACGGACATACCGGTGTCTCCGGCCGGACCGCCCGAACAGCCGGAAGGCCCCGAGCGGCTCACCCAGGACCTCCTGGAGGCCGTGCGATGAGCCTCGTGCAACTGCTCTTCGCCGGTCTTCTCGTGCTGGCGAACGGCTTCTTCGTCGGCGCCGAATTCGCGCTCGTCTCCGTACGGCGCAGTCAGGTCGAACCCCTCGCGGCAGGCGGGTCGAGCCGGGCCAGGCAGGTGCTGTACGGCCTGGAGAACCTGCCGCAGATGATGGCCGCCGCACAGTTCGGTATCACCATCTGTTCCCTCACCCTGGGTGCCGTCGCCGAGCCGACCGTCGCCCACCTGCTGGAGCCGGTCTTCCACGCCGCACATCTGCCCGAGGGGCTCGTCCACCCGCTCGGCTTCGCGGTCGCCCTCGTCTCCGTGGTCTTCCTCCACCTCGTCATCGGCGAGATGGTCCCGAAGAACCTGGCGATGGCAGCCCCCGAGAAGACCGCGATGTGGCTCAGCCCCGGCCTGGTCGGTTTCGCCCGGCTCTGCCGGCCCGTCACCTCCGCGCTCGGGGCCTGTGCCCGGATCGTGCTCAGGCTCTTCAAGGTCGAGCCGAAGGACGAGGTGGAGGCCGTCTTCACCAGCGAGCAGCTCAACCGGCTGGTCGAGGACGCGGGTCTGGCCGGGCTGCTGGAACCGGAGGCCCAGGAACGGCTCGGGGACGCCCTGGAACTGGGCAGCAGGCCCGTGACCGACGTACTGCTCGACCGGGCGTCCCTGGTGACGGTCGATCCCTCCGTCACCCCGCGCCGCATCGAGGAGCTGACCGTACGCACCGGCTACTCGCGCTTCCCCGTCTGCGCGGAGGGCGGTGGCTTCATGGGCTACCTGCACGTCAAGGACGTCCTGGAACTGGAGGACTCCGAGCGTGCCGTACCGCAGCAGATCTGGCGCCCCATGGCCACGCTCCGGGCCGAACTCCCCCTGGACGACGCCCTGACGGTGATGCGCCGAGCCGCCACACACCTCGCGCAGGTCGCTGACGCGTCCGGCAAGGTACTCGGCCTCGTCGCGATGGAGGACGTCCTGGAGATGCTCGTGGGCGAGGTCCGCGACCCCGCCCACCGTGTCTCGGTGCCCCGCCGCACACCGGAGGCGCCGAAGGCCATGGCCCCGCTGGGGTAGGCCCCCCGGGCTGATCACCTCCGCCGCCGGGCGGTCCCTCCGGGGCCGTCCGGCGGCTTTCTCACAGCGCCCCGGGCTCCTGGGTCCCCCGGTCCACGGGCCCCCGTCCGGACAGCACCTCGCCGTACGCCTGCATCAGATCCGGCAGCCGCAGCGTGGCCAGATCGTCCCGGGTCGGCGCGGCGGTGTATCCGGACAGCCGCAGATCACGGTAGGCGCAGCTCTTCTCGTACAGGGTGCGCAGGAAACGGCCGTTGCCCAGCTCGTCGATCCACCCCTGGTCGACCACGTGCCCGCTGATGCTGCGCAGCTCGTCGAGCGACTCCTCGTCCCACACGTCGTCGTTGTCGGCGGCCAGCACCCCGCCGATCGCGGTGAGTTCGAGTGGACGGTAGCTCGGGAAGTCGACCCGCGTGGTGAAGCGTGAGGAGAGACCGGGGTTGGTGGACAGCAGCCGGTCCATGCCCTCCGGATAGCCGGCGAGGATGACGACGAGATGGTCCCTGTTGTCCTCCGCCCGCTTGAGGAGGACCTGCAGTGCCTCGTCGCCGTACGCATCGCCCTTGGTGTAACCGGAGTTGGAGAGGCTGTACGCCTCGTCGACGAACAGCACCCCGCCGAGTGCCGAATCGATCAGCTCGTTGGCCTTCACGGCGGTCTGCCCGAGGAACTCGCCTACCAGGTCCGAGCGTTGGGCCTCCACCAGATGGTCGCCGCCGAGCAGTCCCAGCGCGTAGAACACCCGGCCCAGGATGCGGGCGACCGTCGTCTTGCCCGTCCCGGACGGGCCGGAGAAGACGAAGTGGCGCTTCGGCGGCTGCACCGGCAGGCCCTGCTCCGCGCGCAGGCGTGCCATGTTCAGCTGTGCGGAGAGAGCCTTGACCTGACGTTTCACCGGTTCGAGCCCCACCATGCGCTCGAGCTCCGCCAGAGCCTTCGCGAGCATCGCGGGATCGCTGGGCCCGGCGGGGAAGAGGGCGGTCCGCGGCGCTCCCCGCTTCGTCCGCGTCCCGTCGCCACCGGGCCCGGAGGACGGCACCGCGGCACCGGGAAGGACCTGCGGGTCGCCGCCGAGCCACGGCTCACGCCCGTCCACCAGATCGGTGTCGAGCGCCGTGTCGCCGTCCGTCCGCGCCTCCACGCCCGTGCCGTCCGAGCCGAAGCCGGCCAGCGAGACCGCCGAGAGGTCGACCGCCTCGTCGTAGCCGTCCCCCTCGGAGATCGCCGCGAGTCTGGCCGAGGTGTCCATGAACGCCGGGTCCACGCGGTGTACCGCCCGGTACAGCGGCAGTGCCGCCGCGCTGCGGCCGGTTCCCTCGTGCGCCCGCGCCAGCCAGTAGCGCAGCTCCTTGCGCTGCGGCTGCTCACTGCGACATCGCATCAGAGCGGCCGAGAGGAGGGGCTCCGCCTGCCCGTACATCTCCAGGCGCACCCGGGCCATGCCGCCGAAGAGTCCCGCCTCGATACCGAGCAGCGGATCGTCCACGAGCTGCTCCGTGGTGCGCACGAGCTGCTCCCAGTCCTTGACCAGGTAGGAGCGGCAGGCGTGCAGGAAGCGTACCTGGGGATCTGTGTCCACGGGCGGCAGTCCGGCCAACGCCCGGTCCAGCTCAGGGACATGGCGGCCGTCCAGCCAGTGCGACGCGTGCGCGAGCAGGAGGTCACGCGGGCTCTCCAGCACCGGCTGCACCCACCAGCCCAGCCAGTACCACGAGTTGAGTGTGCGACGGTGGCGCGTGCGCTGCTCGCCGAAGCGGTCGCGATGGCGGAACATGCGCAACAGCGCCGTGGTCGTGTCGATCCGCAGCGCGTGCAGGCCGAGCCAGCCGTCCGCCATGCCGGGATCGAGGCGTACCGCGGCTCTGAACTCCTCCTCGGCCTGCGGGTACGCGCCCATCGTGTAGGCGTCCACCCCGCGCAGCCAGGCAAGGTCGGCCGGGGCCTGTGTGCCCGGCGTGCCGATGTCCATCAGGTCCCCCACAAACCGAGCCCCCAGAATGTCCCGCCCGCACAGCATGCCCAGCGCGGCGCGCCTAATCACCGCGCCGGAGACGGGAATTGACCACATCCGAGACGCATCGTACCTGTACAGGGAGTGAGCGGTTAAGTACGTTACCGGCGCTCCGGAGGTGGTGACCGAGGGTGAGCGGAAGGCCCCTGCGGCGGGAGCGGCAGGGCAGGACGAAGCCCCCGGTCACGGGGGAACAACCGGGGGCTTCGCGTCTGCGGGGGCTCCGAAAAGCCGCACATCCAGAACGTAGGACCTGTACGGCCCCTCGGTCAAGGCGAGTTGAGGCTCGTACGGGGGCATTTCCCGGCGACGGGTACGGCGTTCCTCAGGCTTCACCGTCCGTGACGAAATGACTCGCCCCCGCTGTCGCGTGAGGCCCTTCCAGCCACTCGTATCCCGTGGGCACCCGCCGTATCACCGCATCGGCGAAGGGGAGCGAGGGATCACCGGCGAAATGGCGCTGCTCCGCGACGGTCCAGCCGTCCCAGAACTCCGACAGCCCGGGACCGTCGCGCAGCCGGCCCCGCTCCCAGGACGCCGCGCTGCCGCCCTCGATCCACAGCAGTGCCGCGAGGAACGGCCGCATTGCGGAGCGTCCGGCCCCCACTCCCTCGACCAGAAGCACGGGGGCCGGGTCCAGCGTCCTCGGCGGCCCGAAGCGGCGGGTCGTCCAGTCGTACGGGAGATACCGCGCCGGCTCCCCGCGCGAGAGGTGGTCCAGGACCTGTGCCCGGAGCAGGCCCGTCCAGCCGAAGAGTTCCTCGTGCGTGGCCAGGTCGTCCAGCCGCAGCACCGGCGCGTCACCGAGCGCCGTGGCCAGGTGGCCGGCGAAGGTGCTCTTGCCGGACCCCGCGTGACCGTCGACCGCGATCAGCCGCACGGGACCGCAGGAGGGGGGCAGGGAGCGCAGCCGTCGCGCGAGGTCCGCCAGGTCGTTCATGTCCTCCACCCTACGAGACCGTGCGGAGCCGCTCCCGGGCCCGCGCAGGTCACGCCAGTGGACCAGACCAATATTGCTGTCGCGGCACGGGGTGAATCACTGGCAGGAACCGGTCCCGACCCGCGATAGTTGGCGCACCGATCGGCACCCGCAGCCCCAATCCGCTCAACGACCGGGGGTCCCGCCCATGACCAGACCGACTTCACGCAGGACCGTGCTCACCGCCGCCCTCGCGGCCGGGGCAGGCGCCGTCGCCTCCGCCGGCCCGGCGGGCGCCGCCCCGTCCCGGACCTCCTCATCCCCGGCGGCGGCCTCTCTCGTGGACAACCGTTTCTGGACCACCTACTCGGACTGGCGCTGCGGCTCCTCGGCCGGTACCCGCGCGGTCCCCGGACGCCGGCCCGGCCTGGTGATCTCCGCCCCCGCCGGAAGCACCGACCACACCGACCCGCACACCGGCACGACCGCCACCTGGGAGTACGCGAGCTGGACCTCCCCGGTCCATCGCCCGGCCGTCCCCGCCACCGAGGTGATCGCCTCCTGGAACGCGGCCACCCCGGAGGGCACCTGGATCCAGGTCGAGCTGCGCGGCAGCTACTCGGACGGCACGGACACCCCCTGGTACGTCATGGGCCGCTGGGCCTCGGCCGACACGGACGTCCGGCGGACCTCCGTCGACGACCAGACGGACGGCAGGAGCACCGTCTGGACCGACACCTTCTCGCTCGACGACGCGGCGAGCGGACTGCGTCTGGTCTCGTACCGGCTGCGCCTCACCCTGTACCGGACACCCGGAACCCGCCTCACCCCCACCGTCCACCGCGTCGGCGCCATGGCCTCGGACGTGCCGGACCGCTTCACCGTCCCGGCCACCACGCCCGGCGCCGCCCGTGAGCTCGCGGTGCCCCGCTACTCCCAGAACGTCCACGTGGGGGAGTACCCGGAGTACGACAACGGCGGCGAGGCCTGGTGCAGCCCCACCTCCTCCCAGATGATCATCGAGTACTGGGGCCGCACGCCCACCCCCGAGGACCTGTCCTGGGTCAAGCCGGGCCTCGCCGACCCGCAGATCTGCCACGCGGCCCGCTACACCTTCGACTACCAGTACGAAGGCTGCGGCAACTGGCCCTTCAACGCCGCCTACGCCGCGACGTACGAGGACATGAACGCCGTGATCACCCGGCTCGGATCGCTTACCGATCTGGAGCAGCTGGTCGCCGCCGGTATCCCGGTCATAACGTCGCAGTCGTTCTTCAAGGGCGAGCTGACGGGCGCGGGTTACGGGACATCAGGACACCTGATGACGGTCATCGGCTTCACGGCCGATGGCGACGTGATCGCCAACGATCCGGCCTCGCCGTCCAACGACGCGGTGCGCCGTGTCTATCAGCGGCGCGAGTGGGAGAACGTCTGGCTGAGGACCAAGCGGTACGACGCGAACGGCGCGGTCAGGGGCGGCACCGGCGGGGTCTGCTACATCTACTGGCCGGCCGATCCGAGTGCGGCCCAGCGCCGCGTCCTGAGGTCGCTCGGGCTGACCTGAGCGTGTGAGGCCCGAGGGCCGCCTCGCCCACCGGACGGCGACGTTCCCGGCCGTCCGGGCGAGGCGGCCGTACCGGGCCACGGTGACGCAGCGACCACTTCGGCTGCGCCGACCGGCCGCCCCCCCCCGAGGCCGCGGTCATGCCTTGCTCAACGAATGGTCACATCACATGAGCCGGTGACTCAACTCTGCCAAGAGGTGGAGGACTTGATGCGAAGGCCGCATTGACGGGTGTGGTGCGGCGGGGTGTGCAGTGCGATCCGTTCGCGGAACTGCCGCGCTTCCGGGAGGTCTTTTCCCCGTACCTCGGGTCACCTCAGCCAATCCTGGGCCCGGACCGGCCATGTTGCGGCGGACGGCTGCCGGCCGGTTGTAGCGGGTGCCGACGCCGGGAAGGCGACCGAGTGCCACATTTACGGTAGGCGCACGGCAGACGGGGGTCCCGATGGCGTTCACGGAGTTCGACACGGCGGAGTTACCGGCGGAGTACCGGTTCGACTGGTGGCGCGAGGTGGTCGCCCGGGGGGTGGCGCCGACCCGGATCACCAGCGACCACGCCGCCGACTTCGCGGGCAGCGCGGGGTCGCTGGACCTGGGGCGGCTCCAGGTCACCACGATGTCCTTCCCCGGGCTCCGGTCGGAGCGAACCGCCGGGCTCATAAGCCGCTCCGACCCCGAGACGTACGAGCTGACGCTGATCCTGGCCGGAGCGATGGTGGTGGGCCAGGGCCGCAACGAGACCCGGCTGCGCGCGGGCGACTTCGCGATGTGGACGTCGTCGCGCCCCTACAGCGGCCACGCCGAGAGTGGTCCCGTGACCGGGGACTCGCGGGCGATCATCCTGCACCTGCCGCGCGCGCTGGTGCCGCTGCCCGAGGCGAAGATCGACCAGCTGCTCGCCGTCGGCATCCCGGCCAGGTCAGGGACGGGCCGGGTGCTGGCGCAGTTCCTCGGCTCAGTGGTCGAGGAGGCGGCCGTGCTGGACGCGACCGAACGGGAGCGGCTCGGCGGGACGAGCCTCGACCTGACGACGGGGTTCCTCGCCCACCACCTCGACGCCCAGGAGTACCTGCCGCCGGAGGCGCGGCACGCGATGCTGCTGGCCCGGGTCGATACGTTCCTCCGGGACAACCTGTCGGACACCCGGCTCACCCCCCGTGCCGTCGCCGCGCAGCACCACATCTCCGTACGGCTCCTGCACCATCTCTTCCGTGGCCGCGACGAGAGCGTGGCGGCCACCATCCGCCGCCTGCGGCTCGAACGCTGCCGCGCGGACCTCGCCGACCCCCGGCTGCGCGCGATGCCTGTGCAGGACATCGGCGCGCGGTGGGGCCTGGTCGACGCCGCCACGTTCAGCCGCCTGTTCCGCACCACCTTCGAGGTGACGCCCGGTGAGTACCGGCGCGCATCGCGAATGAAGGCTGCGCTCCTTGACGATGACGGCGGAGGTCGCACACAGCAGTGTTGTGGCCAGTGCGAAACACGTCGTCGATCAGAGGGGTAATTCCGTGGCAGATCAGGGAACGTTCAGACCCACCGCGTGGGGAAGGGCCGTCGTCGCAGTGATGATGACGCTCTTCGCCCTGGCGGCCACGACGGGTGCGGCCGGGGCTTCCCCGGCAGCCGACCGGAATGGCAGCCCGGGCTTCGCGGCGCAGGCGAGCTCTTTGGGGCTGACCAGCGCCCAGGCGGACGGACTTCAGCGCACAGCCGACGGCTACCTGGCCAAGACGGACGGCACCCAGGTGGCGATCAACAAGATCGTGACCCGGGCCGGAGGGGAACTGCTCATCCCGCTGCCCGGAGAGAAGTACGCCCGTGATCTCGCCGACAAGAACGGCGCGCGGACCGCCGCCGCCGGCACCTGCCCGTACACCTACGTATGCGCGTTCGCACTCCCGGACTTCGAGGGTGCCCGCCTGAGCTTCTACGACTGCAACACGCTGAACAGCATTCCGTGGAGCGGGAACGGGTCCTGGAAGAACAACCAGGCATCTCACCTGAGGGCGAAGTTCTACGACATCAACGCCAATCTCGGCTGGACTTCGCCCGGAGGATACAGCCAGGACAACAACGCCCCCTGGGGCTGGGTCTACTACCTCAGCCCCTGCTAGGGCCTGTGTGATGTCGTGGTCATTCGGTGTCCTTGAGCAGGTCGTCGTTCCAGATCACTGATCCAGCGGCGCATCACATCGTCTGGCGGTCGGGTGGCCCCTGTCTCGATGCTGAGGCAGAGGCCACGCGCCGTCGGTGGAGCAGCTACGGGCAGCTACGATCGCAGCAAGGGCCTCACGATCACCCGCGCGACGCCTGCCTCCGCCCTGCGGACGCGTCAGCTCTGTCGGTGGCACCACCCGCCGAAACAGTACCCATGACTCATTCGGCACCAGCGGTTCGACCAGATCCGTCATGCGCGGTTCAACGGACGATCAGGCCATGAGAAACGACGTCTGGGAGACCCCTGCCCGCGTGAGGCAGGCGATCAAGACCCCGACGCCACGTGAGACCCGGTCTAAGGGCCGTCCCGCAATCCCTGGCGGGCGCACGACGACAGCTACGGCACCTCGCCGCGTTGTCGGAACGCCCGAATACATCCAGTATGCGGGCGTCCCTCCGCCTTGCGATGCACCGCATCTGACGCCGCGCGCTGATCCACCAGAGATTACGGGACGGCCCTTAGCGGCGTGAGTTCTTACTTTCCTTCCACAATGGCGATCGCCCATGTGGTCTTCTCGCTTTCGGGTGAAACTGTCAAGCTCTGCTCAGCCCCCTCGTCGACGAAGATGTTGCCGATGGCGACAGGGCCGCCGCACTTGACCTGGACCGGATCTGTCGCCTCGTCCCCAAGGGAAAGATTCCCCTCCCCGTCGCACCGCACGTGGACGGTGTAAACGTCCTTTTCCGAAAGGAAAGGATCGATTTTCTTGGTGCCCGATCCGGTGGTTTCCGGGATCAAGTACTTGGCGTTTTTCGGCAGCTTCAGATCCAGAGTGCTGCTCCCGGCCGAAGTCGCAGAGGCCGGCTTCGCGTCAGCCTCTTCTCCGGGCTCGGCGTCTCCGGATGTACATGCCGAAAGGGACAGGGCAAGCAGTGCAGGGGCGATGAATGCAACTCTGCGCATTGGCGATCTCCTGAAGGTGCGTGCCCCGGACCGCCTGAGGCGGTCCGGGGCACTGCTGTGCACGGGGCTGGTCAGTCGCTGATGACCCAGCCCTCACGGTAGGGGGCCCAGACGGTCATGTACTGCTTGTTGCTGACGGTGCAGTTGCTGTTGGCGCGGGCCATGTAGCCGTACACCTTCTCCCTCTTGATCCCGTAGTCGCCGTACACGGTCTTTCCCGCCTTGACCTTGCCGTAGGCCTCGACCCCCAGCTCGGAGGTCCAGGACTTCTTGGCCGATGCGGTGACCTCGGTCTTGATCTTCCCCAGCCAGAGGACCTTGGCTTCACCGCCCAGGGTGATGGAACCGCCGATCTCGGTCGTGCCGGACCTCTTCGTGGTGAACTTCCAGTCCATGGTGCTGCTGCGCTTGTTCTGCACGAACGTGCTGTACTTGACGGACATCGTGTTCTTCAGATTCTTGGTGATGCGCACGAAGTTGTAGGGGCTGCCGCAGTACTGTCCGGTGGGCGAGGAGAGGTCCTCGGTGCCCGTGAGGGGCTCATCGGGAAGCTCCGGGCCGTCCACCTGGCCGGGCAGGTCGAGCTCCTCGTTCAACTCGTCGATGGACTCGACACCGTTGAGGATCTCCCCGCCTCCGGACGGGGCGTCGCCGAGTTCGTCGGACACTATCGACGAGCCCTCTGCGATCACCGGTGCGTCGACCGGTACGTCTGTGTCCGCGAGCGCCGGAGTAGCCGCGCCTCCGAGGATCAGGATGCTGACCGCGCCGGCCGCGACTCTGGTACGAACGGACATAAGGGTCCCCCCACAATTAGTACATGTTCCCCATTGGAACTGCGTCCTGAAAAGAATTCTGGCACGGCATCCAACTCGTGACGAGGAAATCTCAATTGCTTGAGCTGGATCTGAGCTTCCTGAGTTACCTGCATTCGGACAACGTTGTCTTCCCGTGGAATGGAAAAGACGCCTCGTCCGTATTCTCGGATCGAGCCGTCTTTTCCATCCCGCCGCGAGGGTGAAAGCAGGTCAGAAGGTCAGAGTCCAACCGTTCAGTGTGCCGGTGGAGCCCGCGGACGTGTCGTCCACGCTGAGATTCCAGGTCCCTGACGCCGGCGCTGTGCCGACGTCCACCGTATAAATTCGCTGAAGGGTGCCGCCCGACTCCGCTGTGGAATCCGGCTTGAGCAGATGCAGCTTGCCGTTCGGGTCGACCAGGTTGATATTCAGGTCGCCGAGCCATCCGTGGGTGATATCCACGTACACCTTGATGTCCTTCGGCGCGTTACCCGTGATCCCGCTGACCGTGATCGGCGAACGCACGTGGTCGGCGTCAGGCAGGGCGACGGGGGTCTGGCTCTCGTACGAGGGGAAGGTCAGCGACCACCCGTTGAGAGAGCCGACGGCGCCGGCCGATGTGTCCTGAACCCGTAGCGTCCACGTCCCGCTCGCGGGAGAGGTGCGGGCGTCAAGGGTGTAGGTGCCACTGACCGGGGGGTCCGTCGCGGAAGTGGACTTGACGCGGTAGGGCGTCCCGTCCGGAGCGATCAGATCGACCTTGAGGTCCCCGGACCACTCATGGACGGCGTCCAGCTGCACCTGAAGGGCCCCGGAGGCCTTGCCCGGCAATCCGGCCACGCTGATGTCCGAGTCGAGTGTGCCTGCGTCAGGAATCGCGACCGTCCCCTTCTTCGCGAAAGAAGCCGGGATCAGCGACCAGTCCTTGAGCGTGCCGACACCACCCTTGGAGCGGTCCTCCACCTGCAGCTTCCAGGTGCCGCCGGCGGGTGAGGTGCTGGCGTCGGCTGTGTACGTCGCGCTCAACGCACCGCCGGTCTGACTTCCGCCCGTTGCCTTGAGCGGGTAGGACTTGCCGTCCGGGGCGATCAGGTCGATCTTGACCTCAGGGTGCCAGTCGTGCATCAGGTTCACGCGTACCTGTAGCGACTTGGACGCCTTGCCCGCCACGTCGGAGACGGTCACCGGCGACTGCACGATTCCCGGATCGGGGATTGCGTAGGCCGTGTAGTTGCCGATGTGTGACGGCAGAGGCTTGGGTTCCGGCGTGGGCGGCGGTGTCGGCTCGCTCCCGCCCACAGCCTTGCCGATGTCCAGGCGGGGGGTGGTCACGCTCCCGTCGACGATCGGCTTGCCGGTCGACTTGAGCAGCTGCTCGAGTTCGGTGACGGGCTTGGCGGGATAGGTCTGACGCAGGACGGCGAGAGCGCCGGCCACGTGGGGCGCGGACATGGAGGTGCCGCTCTTGGCCCCGTAGGCACCGTTGCGTACCGAAGAGACGATCTCGTCACCCGGTGCGAACAGGTCGAGCAGGGAACCGCGGTTGGAGAATTCCGAGACCGTGTCGTCATAGCCCGAGGAGCCGACCGTGATGGCGCTGTCGACACAGGCGGGACTGTTGACCCTGTTGCTGAAACCGTTGTTGCCTGCGGCGACGACGGTGGCGACCCCCGCTTCGAGCAAGGCGTCGATCATGGGCTTGCGTACGTCGGAACCGCATGGGGAGCTGTACTGTCCGCCACCGAGGCTGAGGTTCGCGGTGATCACCGGAATCCCGGCCTGCCGTAGTTGCAGGACCTTTTCCAGTGCCGCGACCTGAGCGCTGGTGAAGCTCTTCACGCAAGGCGTGTTTCCCTCACCGCAGTAGTCGGGGGAATCGAGTCTGCTGAACACCTGGATCGCGATCACGTCGGCGTCCGGGGCAACCCCCGAGACGGGAGCCGAGACGATGCCGGTTCCGTCGCCGGCCGCGATGCCCGCGACATGCGTTCCGTGCTCGCACTCGGTGATGGTGGCGCAGGGGCCGACCTCGGAGTCGGCCGTACCCGGCCCTTCCTCAGCCGCCGTCCCTTGTGGGCACAGGCTGGTGGCCGAGTAGGCGGGGTCGATCGGCGAGAAGCAGGCCTCGGAGACCACACGCCCCTGGAGGAACGGGTGTTTTGTCGCCACACCGGTGTCGATGACGGCAATGGCGCTTCCCTTGCCCGTCTTCCCCGTCTTGATGGCCCGGTCGCCGCCGATGAAGGGCATGCTGGTATCCAGGGTGGGCTCGGAGAGAGTGTCCTCCGTCACGCTCACCACGCCAGGCTTGGCGGCCAGAGCGTCGAGGCCGCTCCTGGTGACCTGAAGGGTGACCAGCGGCAGCTTCTGGAACTTCTGCATCGTTCTACCGGCAGAGGACGCGCCGGAGAGGTCAGACCGCTCCTCCGTCACGACATTGACGCGAACAGTGCCCTTCTCGGCTGCTGCGCCGTAGAGCGACGGGTCGATCGACCCACTGGTCACAGGAGCTGACGGGGCATCGGGTGAAGGTGTTTCGGCCACAGCCGGCGCCGCCCCCATGGCCAAGGCCATCACCGCGGTTGCCACCACGGTCCATATCGGTCTGTTCATATCGCTCTCGTGGAAGTGGGCAGGCGCAGCCCGCCGGTTGAAGTCATGTCCCGGTCGCGGGAGCGCAGCGCGAGCCGCCGTGTGCCGGCTCGACCGGACAGTGACCGGGCGCAGTACGAGTTCCGCGACTACCGCGCGGAGGAAGGTGACGGCCTTGCCTCTCGCATGGCCGAAACGCGGAGCTCCCCGGGCTCCGCCCGCAGCGGTGTCGAAGTGCCGCACGCCCCCTCGTGCCGAACACCTCTGGATCGGCACGGACCTTAGGGCGAGTCGTAAATGTTTTACAAGAGCAGATTTAACGGAACTCGATATTCCGCACATTGCTCCGGCAAAGCCCGGGGTGCCATCGGATTGGTGAGTTGACCAGGGGTTACCGAAACCGCCCGGAGAGAGGAACTGCATCGGTGGAATCTCGACAGCAAACCGGAGGATGCTCCCCCAGTTCTGCGTGCCGGAGTGCATGGAGTCACTCGTGCACTGGATGCTTCCTGTGAAGGTGTGGTGTACATTCACCGCGTGCAGATCAGGGGGAAGGACGACCCGAACTTCGCCGACCCGGCGGGTTCGTACGGAGGATCGCTCGTAGTCAGGAGCCTCCTGTGGCTCGCCGCCGCCACTCTCGCTCTCGTGGTCGCCTGGATTTTCTGGGCGGTGCTCATGGTCGGCGGCGGACTCACCACCGCCGTCTTCTGCACCCTCCTTGTCGCACCGGGGGCGGTCTTCTGTCTTGCCACCCGTAACGCACGGGCGAATCGTCGTGCTCGCACACGCGAAGCGGACGCGAGCGCACTGACGGACGACGAGAAGCCGTCGCCTCTCCGCTGAACCGGGCGACTGCTCTCTCCGGATTCGTGCTGCGCAAACCGCGCGGCTGGACGCACGCCGTCACCGAGGTCATGCCCTTCCCCGGAGGAGGGGTGTGGCTGAAGGCGACCGAGGACATCCACAGCTACACCGACGTCCGTGTACGCGCCGTCTTCCAGGCGCTCGCCCCCGGTCCTGCCACCGGGGAGGCCGGTGGCCTCTCCGGCCTCGGAGGCCTGGCGGCTGGTGCTCGAAGCCCCCGAGCAGCCGGTCTGAGACTTTTGCCCCTGGTCCGGGACGAGTTCGTCGCCGGGTCCCGTTCGTCATCTGCGACGGAACGGGCCCGGATCGCTCGTGCCGGGCCGGAGAGCGGCGTCGATGCGGGGGCCCGGCGCGGGGAACCGGGGGGACGCCAGGCAGACTCGGCGTGTTGCAGTTCCACCACCAGA